>DASPGL010000204.1:0-45322 GCA_035620635.1 Nitrospira sp.
GAGATGCTGAAGGAATTCCCGTTCGGCAAAGGGAGCCAGCCGTAACGTGCTGGTCATTCCGGCGATCGATTTGAAGGATGGGCGCTGTGTCCGTCTGCAGCAGGGCGACATGGCGGCTGAGACGGTCTATTCGGAGAATGTCCCGGAGGTGGCGCGCCGGTGGCAGCAAGGCGGGGCGAGCCTGATTCACGTGGTCGATCTGAACGGTGCGATCGATGGCGAGCCGAGAAATCTGCCGCAGATCGAGGCCATCCTGAAGGCGGTGAATGTGAAGGTCCAGGCGGGTGGCGGGATCAGGACGATGGAGACGGTGCGCCGCTATCTGCGCGCCGGTCTGTCGAGGGTCGTGCTCGGCACAGCTGCGCTCCATGATCGAGCGTTTCTTGCGCAGGCCTGTACGGAGTTTCCGCGTCAGATTCTGCTCGGCCTGGACGCGCGCGACGGGAGAGTGGCGGTGAGGGGCTGGACGGCGGTGACGGAGACGAAGGCCATCGACCTGTTGAAGGAGGTGAGCGGGCTGGCGGTCGGGGCGGTGGTCTACACGGATATTTCGCGCGACGGGATGCTCAGCGGCCCCAATATCACGGCCTTGAAGGAAGTCGTGGAGTTCTCGTCATTTCCCGTGATTGCTTCCGGCGGGATCACGCGTCTGGAGGATCTGCGTGCCGTACAATCGCTCGGCCCACGAATCGAAGGTGCCATCGTAGGCAAGGCCCTGTACGACGGGAAACTGGACTACGCCGCTGCCGTGGCAGCGGTAGCCGCGCGTGGGCAAGGTTGAGGCTGAGGTTAAAGGTATGCCGGAGCCCTTTTGCTGTGGAACCTCGGTATGCACAGTGCCTATCTCTCAAGCTCAACCGTAGCCTCGACCTGACCCTGGCGAAGAATGAGATGCTGACCAAACGCATCATTCCCTGTCTCGATGTGAAGGACGGACGGGTCGTCAAGGGCGTGAGCTTCGTCAACCTTCGTGACGCGGGCGATCCGGTCGATGTGGCGACGGTGTACGATCAGGAGGGGGCGGACGAGCTGTGTTTTCTGGATATTACGGCATCGCACGAGAATCGGAAGACGATCATCGACGTGGTTGAGCGGACGGCCGCGCGCGTTTTCATGCCGGTGACGGTCGGCGGCGGAGTGCAGACGCTCGACGATATTCGCAATCTGTTGAACGCCGGTGCCGACAAGGTCAGCATCAACACGGCGGCAGTGGAGCGACCGGAGTTCGTGAGGGAGGCCGCAGAACGGTTCGGCACGCAATGTATCGTCGTCGCCATCGACGCGAAACGGGGGACTGCCGCCAACCGCTGGGAAGTGTACACGCACGGTGGCCGGAGGCCGACCGGACTGGACGTGCTGGAGTGGGCGACGCGGATGGAGTGCTACGGGGCGGGTGAGGTCTTATTGACCAGCATGGATCAGGATGGTCAGCAGCGGGGCTATGATCTGGGGCTCACGTCCGCTGTGTCAGAACGGGTCTCGGTCCCCGTGATTGCTTCGGGCGGAGTCGGGACGTTGGAGCATCTCTACGAAGGATTCGTACAGGGGAAGGCGGACGCGGTGTTGGCAGCCTCGATCTTTCACTTCCGGACCTTTACGATCCCGCAGGCCAAGCGGTATTTACGGGACCGCGGGGTGCCGGTACGTCTCGAGCTGGAGACGCAGGCCGCATAGGGAGCGGTAGACGAAGATGGAGTTCAAGTTTGACGAGCAAGGTTTGCTGCCGGCGGTGATTCAGGACTGGTTGGACGGGAGCGTCCTCATGCTCGGCTACATGAACCGTGAAGCGCTGAACCGGACGCTGGCGACAAAGTCTGTCCACTTCTGGAGCCGTTCACGGAAGACACTCTGGGAGAAAGGAGAAACCTCCGGCAACAAGTTGCTGGTGAAGGCGTTGTTTGTCGATTGCGATCAAGACACCATCTTAGTGAAAGCGGAGCCGACGGGCCCGACCTGCCACACGGGCGAACGGGCCTGCTTTTTCTCCAGGCTCGACGGACGGGGACATGCCGAAGCGGGAGCGTCTCCGGAGGCCTGGGGAGGCATCCTGGAGGGTGTCATACGGACGATTCGTGATCGCCGGTTACACCCTCAGCCCGGGTCGTATACGACCAAGCTGTTTGAGAGCGGTCACGACAAAATCCTCAAGAAAGTGGCGGAGGAAGCCGGTGAGGTCCTTCTGGCAGCCAAGGGTGGGAAGAAAGAGGAGATCGTTTATGAAGTCGCCGATTTGTTGTTTCACACCCTCATGGTGCTGGGATATCACGAGATCAGCCTCCAAGAGATCTACCACGAGCTGGGCAAACGGTTCGGCAAGTCCGGTCTGAGAGCCGAGAAGTAAGGAGCCGGCGATGAGCGAGTGTCTCTTCTGCAACATCGTAGAGAAGAAAATTCCGGCCAAGATCGTTCACGAAGACGACCAGACTCTCGCCTTCGACGATATCAACCCTCAGGCGCCGGTGCATACGCTGGTGATTCCAAGGAAGCACCTGGCAGGCGTGCAGATCTGTGGACCGGAGGATCAGTCCCTACTGGGCCGGCTGCTCCTGACCTGTTCGAAGGTGGCGGAACAAAAAGGGCTGTCCGAATCCGGGTACCGCATCGTTGCCAATACGGGCCGGGACGGCGGCCAGACCGTGTTCCACCTGCATTTCCATGTGATGGGCGGGCGTCATATGGGCTGGCCCCCCGGATGAGTGAGGCCATCCGAATTGACAGATTTTCCGGCCGTCTGTTAGTCTGGCCGGTCAATTAATCCGATCACTTAGCAACCGACTCGTCCGGTCGTGCGCGACGGGAATGTAGGAGCTGCGACTCTCGTGGGCCGAGGCCTGATTTCCAAGGACGTCATCGACCGGATCAGAGATCGGATCGATATCGTCGAGATCGTCAGCCAACACGTCGCTCTTACCAAGGCCGGTCAAGGCTTCAAAGCCCGCTGCCCGTTCCATCAGGACAAGACCCCCTCGTTTACCGTCAGCCCTTCCAAGCAGATCTTCCATTGTTTCGGCTGTGGAGTCGGGGGAGACGTCTTTGCGTTTGTCGAGCGGACGACGGGGGAGAGTTTTCCCGACGTGGTGCAGGAACTCGGGAGGCGGGTGGGGATCGAAGTGGCCGCGGCGCCGGGACAGAGCGATCCGCAGGCTTCGCCGTCGAGGCGACTCGAACAAGTGAACCGGGCCGCCGCCGCCTGGTTTCAGCACAACCTGCGCGATGCCGACCGCGGCACCGGTGCGCGGGAGTATCTGGCGGCGCGAGGGATCGGGCAGATGATGATCGATCAGTTCGGGATTGGCGTCGCGCCCACGGACTGGGACGGCTTGCTCAAAACGCTCACCCGGCAGGGGTTTACGCCGGGCGAGTTGCTCGGGGCCGGACTGCTTTCGGCGCGGGACAAGGGAACCGGGTACTACGACAAGTTTCGCGCGCGCGTCATGTTCACGATTACCGATTTGCGAAAGCGGGTGGTGGGATTCGGGGGCCGGGTCCTGGGCGAGGGGCTACCCAAGTATCTCAATTCACCCGATACCCCTCTGTTCAAGAAAGGCCAGACACTCTTTGCCTTCGATCGAGCGCGCGAAGCCATTGGCCGGACCAAGACGGCGGTTGTCGTCGAAGGATACTTCGATGCGATCGCCCTGCATCAAGCCGGGATCACGCACACGGTGGCCACGCTGGGCACGGCGTTGACCTCCGAGCATGTACAGGTGCTCCGGCGATTCGCCGCCAACGTGGTGCTGCTCTTCGATCCTGATGCCGCCGGTGTGCGGGCCGCTTTGCGGGGTCTGGAACTCTTTGTCAACAGCGGATTGGGCGTGAAAGTGGTGACCTTGCCGGCGGGAGAAGACCCCGATACCTTTGTCCGGAAGGAAGGGGCCGGTGCGTTTGCGGAATTGGAAGCCAAAGCGCCGAGCCTCCTGGACTACGCCCTCGACCACAGCATGAAGCAGGCGGAGTCCGGCTCGCTGGAAACGCGCATCCGGAGCGTGGATGACGTTCTGCGCATTCTGCAGAAGAGTGAACACCCCATCGAAAGGGAAGAACGCATCCGTCTCGTGGCGGAACGGTTGGGCCTCAATCAATCGCGCCTGATCGAGCGGTACCCGGTGCTCGTCAACCAGCAGAAACAGGGAGCCGGTGCACCACGATCGGCGGGGGCGCTCGGTCCTGCCGTCTCTCCGTTAAAGGGAGCGCCGGAAGAGCGCGACCTCATGATGCTGATGCTGCAGGGGAAATTATCGTCGGCCGACGTTCGTCGGCTCCGGGCGGACCACTTCTCGGTTCAGGCCTGTCGTCGGCTGGTGGAACTGGCCCTCATCAGCCTCGATCGAGACGGTCGCATCAGTGTTCGCGCCCTCCTGGATGCGGCCGTGAACGATCCCGATTGCGGCGCGGTGGCCACCGAATTGTCGCTGCGGGACGATCATTTCGACGACGTACCGGCGCACATCAAAGCCTGTTTGGAGCGTCTGGAACGGAAGCAGGCTGAGGCCGCCCTCCGGGATCTCATTGCGCGCATCAAGACGGCCGAGCGCGAAGGACGGGCGGAGGATGCGCGCCGGTTGAATGTGCAGGTCAATGAGTTGCGGTTGAGGAAAGCCGGGGTCCCGACGACCGGCCTGGTTTCATCGTGAAGGAGTAGTCATGCCGAAACAAGAATTGCTCGGTGAGGTGAAAAAGTTGATTACGATCGGGAAGGAAAAAGGCTTCCTGACCTATGACGAACTCAACAACACCTTGCCGGCTGAAGTGGTGTCCTCGGACCAGTTTGGCAGCATCATGACGATGTTCGGCGAGCTGGACATCGAGATCGTCGACGCGCCGGAGGGAGATCGGCTCAGAAAACGGCCCGAGGTCGGTGATACCGGTGAGGACGTTGAGGACGCGGAGGCGGAATCCGAGGAGGAGAACGAAAAGCCGATCGATCTGACCCCGGGGGCACTCAGTCGCACGGATGACCCTGTGCGGCTCTACCTGAAGGAAATGGGCAGCGTGGCGCTGCTCAGCCGCGAAGGCGAAATCGAAATCGCCAAGCGGATCGAGGAGGGCAAGAAGGATATTGCGTCGGTGATCTATGGCATGCCGATGACGATCGAGTTCGTCCTGGCCCTGAGGGACCAACTCAAGAATGCCAAGATCGACGTGCGCGAGATCGTGCCGGTGCAGGAGACGGAAGAAGAATTCGAAGAAGACCAGCAGCCGGTCGAGCGGGATTATGAAGAGCTTCGCGTCAAGACGCTGGAGACCTTGAACACGGTTCGGAAGGCATCCCTGACACTGAAAGCATTGTCGGAGAAGGGCAAACACATCGGCAATGACCCGGCGAAGCAGAAGAAATTCAAGAAGCAGTTTGATGCGGTGCGCCAGCAGGTCGTGGACCGGATCGAGTCGGTCAACCTTCACGGAGTGCTCAAAGAGCGCATGGTGCAGCGGGTCCGTGATCTTGCGGTCCAGATCCGAGCGGCTGAGCGCGAGGCGACGAACTGTCAGCGGCGGATCGGTGTCGGCGGGGAGGCGGGGGCGGAACTGCTCAGAAAGATGTGCCGGAGCCGGCAGGACTTCCTGGCCGTCAAGCGGAAAACGGGGGTGTCGGAAGAGGCCTTGCTGGAGATTCGCAGGGTGTATCAAGCCGCCAAAGCCAAGGTGCGCCAGCTGGAAAGCGAGGAGGCGCTCGTTCCCGCCGAGGAAATCAAGGATGCGGTGAAGCATCTCGACGTTGCGGAGGAGAAGGTCAAGCGCGGCAAGGCTGAACTGGTCGAAGCCAATCTGCGGCTCGTGGTGAGCATTGCCAAGAAGTACACGAACCGGGGCCTGCAATTCCTCGACTTGATTCAAGAGGGCAACATCGGTCTGATGAAGGCGGTGGACAAGTTCGAGTACAAGCGAGGCTATAAATTCAGCACCTATGCCACTTGGTGGATCCGGCAGGCCATTACGCGGGCGATCGCCGACCAGGCACGCACGATCCGGATTCCGGTCCATATGATTGAAACGATCAACAAGCTCATTCGCACCTCCCGGCATCTGGTCCAGAAATTGGGGCGCGAACCGCTGCCCGAGGAAATTGCCGAACGCATGGATCTGCCGCTGGACAAGGTCAGGAAGATTCTCAAGATCGCGCGTGAGCCGATTTCGCTGGAAACGCCGATTGGCGAGGAAGAGGACAGTCATCTGGGTGATTTCATCGAAGACAAGAAGGCCGTATCTCCGCTGGAAGCCGCCATCCGATATGATCTGCAACGGCAGATCAACAGCGCGCTCGAAACGCTCACCCCGCGTGAGGAAAAAGTCTTGCGCAAACGGTTCGGTATCGGAGAAGCCACCGACCATACACTGGAGGAAGTGGGACAGGATTTCGAAGTGACGCGCGAGCGGATCCGGCAGATCGAAGCCAAAGCCTTGAGGAAACTGCGGCATCCGAGCCGTAGCAAAAAGCTCCGGAGTTTTGTGGACAGCCTCTAGCGACCCGGCCAGCGCCTCGATTTGACTCCATCCGTAGGGGGGCCTAGAATCAGCCTCAGGTCGAGGCTAAAGGTAAGGCTGAGGCCGACGGCAGCGAGCAAACAGGGTCCTACGCTCGACCTCAACCTGAGCCTCCACCTCATCCGTTCTGCTTCGGGGCCCATAGCTCAGGTGGTTAGAGCGGCTGACTCATAATCAGCTGGTCCTAGGTTCAAGTCCTAGTGGGCCCACCAGGCCGGATGCGCGCCTGGGGCGTTTCCGGTGGCGGGGTTCCTGACGGACCGAAAGGGTACGTTGAATCAGAAGCTGTCTCCACTCGTCGAACTGCAAAAGCTCGATCTCCGCATCATGGAGGTCGATGACATCCGCAAGAAGATTCCCGACCGTCTCCGCACCGCCGAAGCGCCTCTGCGCGAGGCCACACGCCTGCTGAATGACACGAACACCGCCGTCGAGGCGGCGGTCAAAGAGCGGCGTTCGCATGAGAAGGATCTGGAGGCGCACGAGGCACAGACGGACAAGATGAAGTCGCGCCTCTCCGAGTTGAAAACCAACAAGGAGTACCAGGCCCATCTCTTTGAGATCGAGCTGGCCAACAAGAAGCGCGGAGACTTTGAAGAAAAGATTCTCGTCTGGATGGAGAAGATCGATCAGTTACAGCGAACGGTGAGAGAAACACAGGAACAGATCAAGGCGCTGGAGGCGGTGTTTGCGAAGGAGAAGACGCTGCTGGACGAACAGGATCGCTCACTGGCTCAAGAATCGGCTCAACTGGAAGGGCGGCGGCGTGAGGTCTCGGCGCGGGTGGAGCAGGGTCTTCTGGAACGCTACAACCAGATCAAAGCGGGACGGAAAGACCAGCCCCTGGCTGCGGTCCGCGGCGGCATCTGCGCCGGGTGCCGGCTGCAGATTCCTCCTCAGCTCATCGCCGAGGTCAAACGCTCCGAGGATCTGCACGTCTGTCCCTATTGCCGGCGGATGTTGTACTGGGAAGGAGAGCCGGTGGCGGAAGCTCCCTCCGCGCCCGGCGGCAAGTCAGCCGATCTTGAAGTCGGGGAATCGGTCTAAGCGAGTCCTGCCAGCACGGCCTGGGTGGTCTTGAAGTGCAGTTTGGCCACCGTGCCCAGTCGTTCCTTCCCATGTTTCTTGATCACCATGCGGGCCGCGAGTTCCACGGCAGGTGAGGCGCCTTTGGGCAGCGTGGTACCCACTTCCTCGGAGAGCCGCTTCATCCGCAGCAGGAATTCGGCGCGTGCCAGGATGGATGCGGCGGCGACGGCCAAGTCCGATTCCGCTTTGGCCCGTTGCTCCAGGACGATCTTCCGTCCCTTTTCTTGAAGCGCATTCAGAATCAATCGCTCGTCCCCGAACTGATCGGCAATCGCACGTGTGCAGGAGACCTGTTCGAGCAGCGTCTCCAGCGCTTTGGCATGGCCCCAGGCTAGGAGCCGGTTGAGGTTGCGGATCTTGGCGTAGAGATCGTTGTATTTGTTCGGACCGATGGCAATGATGCTATGGGGGCAGATCGTCTTGATGTCCGGCGCCATTTCCAGAATCCGTCCGTCTGAAATCTTCTTGCTGTCGCGGACCTGCATCAAGGCGAGTTCCCCCTGCGTTGTCGCGTCCACGAACACGGCGGCGATGACGAGGGGGCCGAAGTAGTCACCCTTCCCGGACTCGTCGATGCCGATGCGTTCGATGGACTTTTCCGAGTGGCGCGTAATCACGGCTGGTTCTCCCCGTAGAAAAATTACGAAGGGCGCGGTAATCTACCCAATCGGACGGCGGGCGGTCAATTTTTTCATTGGCGCCGGCGGGACACGCATGATGAGTGGAGGATGGATCATGGGAACTGTTCAGGCAAAAAGGCGCGCGCGCATGATCGTTGGTGCGTTGGTGCTATCGTTGGGGATCGTCGGGTGCCAATCCAATCCCTACACCGGCCGATCGCAATTGCTGATGACGTCCGTCGGAGAAGAAATGCAGATGGGGGCTCAGGCGTATGATCAGATCAAAAGCGATCCGAACATGAAACCCTCGCAAGACCCGCGTGAGATCGAGCCGGTCAAACGGGTGGCGGCCCGCATTATCGAAGCGGCCAAGCGATCGAAGTATGCCGAGATGGCCAAACAATTCCAATGGGAAGTGACGGTCATCAAGGACGATAAAACCGCCAACGCGTTCGCGTTGCCGGGCGGGAAGATGGCGGTGTACACCGGTATCTTCCCGGTGGCGAAAACAGAGGCCGGCCTGGCGGCCGTGATGGGGCATGAAGTGATCCATGCGCTGGCGCGCCATGGGGCCGAGCGCATGAGCCAGGGTGCGCTCACGAATGCCGCGCTCCAAGTTGCCGGGGCGGCGGTCGGTGCCACAGGAGGAAACCCCCTGCTCGGCCAGGCGACCATGGCGGCTCTCGGAGTTGGAGCGCAGGTCGGGGTGTTATTGCCCTTCAGCCGGAAACATGAATCCGAGGCCGACTATGTCGGCATCCTGCTGGCTGCCGATGCCGGATATGACCCTCGTGAATCCATTGCGCTCTGGGAACGGATGGCGCAGTTGTCCAGTGGCGGCGGACCGAGTGAGTTTTTGTCTACCCATCCGAGTCACGACACCAGAATCGACCAACTGAAGTCCTGGATGCCGGAAGCCATGGCCATTTATCAGAAAAAGCCCCCTGTGCCTGCTGCGCTTCTGCCGACTGTCGGAACTCGGTAGTTGATCCGTGTCCCGCGTAACCCTGGGCTGCGGCAATCGGTCGGAGCTGAGATGCGCGGTGTCTTCTTGTCACCGCCTGCCGGCATCCTTTATAGTAACCCGTGCGTGGGTGCGAAGACCGGATGATCGCTCGATGCCTCCGGCATCGGGAGGAAAGTCCGGACTCCAGGGGCAGGGCGCTGGGTAACTCCCAGGCGGAGCAATCCGACACCGGCACCACAGAAATCAAACCGCCGATGGCCAGGGCAACGGGATCCCATCTGGTTGCTGCGGCTCAGGTAAGGGTGAAACGGTGGGGTAAGAGCCCACCGCGGTGATGGTGACATCACCGGCACGGTAAGCGTCGCCCGGTGCAAGGCCAAATAGGAAGACAGGCGCGGGGCTCGTCATGAATCCTGCGCGCCGACTGGCCCGGTCGAGGTCTTCGGGTAGGTCGCTTGAGGTTCGAGGTAACTCGAATCCCAGAGAAATGATCATCGCCGTCCGAGAGGATATTTCGGACGAGCACAGAATCCGGCTTATAGGTCTTCGCACCTGCGCACTATTTTCCCGGCGAATGACGGGGCGCTTTCGAGAAGCGCCTCTGCGGGGAGATCCTATTGACGCTGCCGGAGCATGGTGATAGGATCTTCCATCTTTCCCTTTGATTTTTCTATAAATTTTTGCTCGCGACGAGCGAGTGTCGCATCAATCAGGCAGGCTGATTTCAGTCTCACGAGGTTAGCTGAACTCTCGTATCCCCGATGGGCGGCGAGAGGGAGGGGCTATTATGAAACTCACCGGAGCGGAAATTTTCATCGAGTGCCTCAAGCGCGAAGGGGTGAAGACGGTCTTCGCGCTCCCTGGCGGGGTGGTCTTGAAGATTTTCGATACCCTTCACCAGCAGAAAGATATCGAGATTATCCTGACCCGCCATGAGCAGGGGGCCGGCCATATGGCCGAAGGGTATGCCAAGGCTACCGGAAAGGCCGGGGTCTGCCTTGTGACATCCGGTCCGGGTATGACCAACGTGATTACGGCGCTGGCCGATGCCTACATGGATTCGGTCCCGCTGGTCTGTTTCAGCGGCCAGGTGCCGACCAGCCTCATCGGCAACGATGCGTTTCAGGAGGCCGACAACGTCGGGTTGAGCCGACCCTGCACAAAGTACAACTTTCTCGTCAAAGACGTGAATGATCTGTCGTCGACGATCAAAGAGGCCTTCTATATCGCGACGACCGGGAGGCCGGGCCCGGTGTTAGTCGATATTCCCAAGGATGTGTCGATGGCGAAAGCGGAGTTCCACTATCCGAATTCCGTTTCGATTCGAGGATACAATCCGACCTACGACGGTAACAAGTGGCAGATCAAGCAGGCTGCGGAAGCGATTACCAGGGCCAAGAAGCCGATTCTCTACGTGGGGGGCGGCGTCGTGTTCTCCGGCGCCTCACAGGAATTGCTAGAACTGGCCGAGATGACCCAGATTCCGGTCGATATGACGCTGATGGGGCTCGGCGCCTTCCCCGGCGAGCATCCGCTGTCCCTGGGTATGCTGGGGATGCACGGCACGTATCAGGCGAATATGGCGATGCATTATTCCGATCTCGTGATCGGGGTTGGAGCGCGATTCGACGACCGGGTGACCGGCAAAGTGTCGGAGTTCTGTCCTTTCGCCAAGATCATTCACATCGACATCGATCCGACGTCGATCCGGAAGAACATCCATGTCGATATTCCCATCGTGGGGGATTGTAAGTCGGTGCTCCGTGAGTTGAATCAGATTCTCCGCGCGACGGTGAACGGGGAACAGAAAGACCTCCGGAAGCCCTGGTGGGATCAAATTCACGCGTGGCGTCAGGCCCATCCGTTGAGGTATCACCAGGAGCAGAACGGGCCGATCAAGCCGCAGCAGGTGGTGAAGCGGCTCTATGAACTGACGAAGGATCGTGATCCGATCGTCTCGACGGACGTCGGCCAGCACCAGATGTGGGCCGCCCAGTACTTCAAGTTGGCGAAGCCGAACCGGTGGCTCACGTCGGGCGGACTGGGGACGATGGGCTTCGGGTTTCCCGCCGCCATGGGCGCGCAGGCCGCATTCCGCGATCGCCTGGTCCTCTGCATTGCGGGAGACGGCAGCATTCAGATGAACATGCAGGAAATGGCGACGGCCGTGGTGAGCAAGCTTCCGGTCAAGATCATCATCCTGAATAACCGCTTCCACGGCATGGTGCGCCAATGGCAGGATCTCTTCTATGAAGGGCGCTATGCTTCGAGCTATCTGGATACGACGCCGGATTTCGTGAAATTGGCCGAAGCCTACGGCGCGGTCGGGTTGCGGGCCTCGAAAGTGGCGGACCTCGACAGTGTGCTGAAGGAGGCTCTGGAGACGAATAAGCCCGTCATCGTGGATGTCCCGACCTATCAGTACGAGAACTGTTATCCGATGATTCCGGCGGGCGGCTGCAACCATGAGATGATTCTGGAAGATCCACCGGAGTTGAAGAAGAAACAGACCGGCGCGGCGCCGGTCACGCCGGAAGACAAGGACACGGTGCTCACGGCGTAAACAACAGTTTTGAATTGTGAGTGGTGAATGTTGAGTGAGCCGGAAGCTGGCGATTCATCACTCAAGACTAAAAACGACTGGTTTCGATGGAACACATCATTTCGGTGACAGTGGAAAATAAGTTCGGTGTGTTGTCCCGGGTGGCGGGGCTTTTCAGCGGCCGCGGGTTCAACATCGAAAGCCTTTCGGTCGCACCGACGCTCGACCCGTCGATGTCTCAGATGACGATTGTCACATCGGGAGATGAACGGATTATCGAGCAGATCGTCAAGCAGCTGAACAAGCTGATCGACGCGATCAAGGTGGTGGATCTGAACGAAACGGAATTCGTCTCGCGGGAAACGGCCATCATCAAAGTGCATACGAAAGACGCGGATCGGGCGGAGGCGCTCAGAATCGTGGATATCTTCCGGGCGAACGTCATCGACTCGACACCGAGCACCTACACGATCGAGGTGTCAGGAGATCCGAAAAAGATCGAAGCCATCATCAACCTGTTGCAGCCGCTTGGTATCAAGGAACTGGTCCGCACCGGCCGGGTGGCCGTGGCCAGGGAACCAATCCGTCAGGCTGCCCCGCAGGCGAAAAAGGCCGCCAGGGAGTAGTCTCTGTCTGGGACAGGTCCGATCGGCCGCGTCACAGGAGGCAGCGTAATCGAAGGAGTCGCGAATGAAGATTTACTACGATACAGACGCCGATATTCAGCAGATTCGCACGAAGCAGGTCGCCGTCATCGGCTACGGGAGTCAGGGTCATGCGCACGCGCTGAATATGAAGGAAAGCGGCGTGAGCGTGGTGATCGGACTGCGCGAAGGGGCGTCCTGGAAAAAAGCGGAGCAGAGCGGGCTGAAAGTGATGCCGGTGGCCGATGCCGTGAGGACCTCCGATGTGGTGATGGTCCTGGCGCCGGACGAGGCGCAAGCCGCCATTTATCGGCAGGAGATTGCGCCGAACCTCAAGCCCGGGTCCTATTTAGCCTTCGGCCATGGATTCAATATTCACTTCGGGCAGATCGTGCCGCCGGCCTCTGTGAACGTCTTCATGGTGGCGCCCAAAGGACCGGGACACCTCGTCCGTTCCGAATATACGAAGGGGAGCGGGGTGCCATGCCTGCTCGCGATTCACCAGGATCCCAGCGGCACCACCAGGCAGGTTGGATTGGCCTATGCGAGCGCGATCGGTGGCGGGCGGGCGGGTGTGATCGAAACCAATTTTCGAGAAGAAACAGAGACGGATCTGTTCGGCGAACAGGCGGTGCTCTGCGGGGGCCTCACGTCATTGATCCAGGCCGGATACGAAACGTTGGTGGAGGCCGGTTATTCACCGGAGATGGCCTATTTCGAGTGTTTGCATGAAGTGAAGCTGATCGTCGACCTCATCTATCAGGGCGGCATCGCCAACATGCGGTACTCGATCAGCACGACGGCCAAGTACGGGGACGTGACGCGCGGTCCGAGGGTCGTGACCGAACAAACCAAACAGGAAATGAAGCGGATTCTCGATGAGATTCAGACCGGCCGGTTTGCGAAGGAATGGGTGCTGGAGAATCAGGCCAATCGCCCGGTGTACAATGCGTTGCTCGCCAAGGGTGAGGCCCATCCGATCGAAGCGGTAGGGGCCAAGCTGCGGGCGATGATGCCGTGGCTGAAGAAGGATCAACTGGTCGACCGAACCAAGAACTAGACGACCATGTCGGACGCACCTACGATAGACCGTGCCATCGGTGTTCCCTTCGCGAAAGAAGGAATTCCCTTCATTGCGGTTCCCGCCGGCGTTACACTGTTGGCATGGTGGTTCGGCTGGCTGATCGTCGCGCTCGGCGCAGCGGGCCTTACGCTTTTCGTCGCATGGTTCTTCCGAAATCCGGCCAGGGTTGTGCCGCAGGGCCCTCATCTTGTCGTGGCACCCGGTGACGGGAAAGTCATTGCGATCGAAGAGGAGTTCGAGCCGCGCTATCTGAAAGAACGGTGTATCCGGCTGACGATTTTCCTGAACGTGTTCAATGTGCATATCAACCGGATGCCCTGTGACGGAGTCGTCGAAGACGTGCAGTATCAGCCGGGGCAATTCCTGGTGGCCAGCAAGCCGGAAGCGACGTTGAGGAATGAACAGAACGCCTTGATGATCAGGACGGTGGAAGGTGCGAAGGTGTTGTGTGTGCAGGTCGCGGGGTTGATCGCCCGGCGCATCGTCTGTTGGATTTCCGGACAGGCCCGGGCTGTTCGGGGCGAGCGGTTCGGGCTGATCCGTTTCGGATCTCGGATGGACACGTTTCTTCCGGTCGACACGCAGCTTCGAGTGGCGGTAGGAGACAAGGTCTCAGGCGGAGAAACCATCCTGGGAGTGCTTCGATGAAGACCTCCGGTTTCAAGAATTCGTTCGGGAAAGATGGAAAGCGGCGCAAGGCGGCCATGCATCTGATCCCGAATCTGTTCACCACCGGCAATTTGTTCTGCGGGGTCTATGCGATTCTGTCGGTCTTCAACGCCAACTATCTGGCGGCGGCGATTGCGATTCTCGTCGCCATGATCTTTGACGTGCTTGACGGCAAATCGGCCAGACTGACCAACAGTACCAGTCATTTCGGCCTGGAGTACGACTCCCTGTCCGATGTGGTCTCGTTCGGAGTGGCGCCGGGATTGCTGATTTATTCCTGGGCGCTGAGCGGGCAAGGCACGTTCGGGGTGGCGGTGATGTTTGCGTATGTGGCCATGGGTGCGGTACGGCTGGCTCGCTTCAATTCGACGGTGGCCCTGTCGGACGGCAAGTACTTCACCGGTCTGGCGATTCCAGCGGCGGCGGGAGTCGTGGCCTCGCTGGTCGTGTTCGATCATCACATTGTACGGATGGGCGCGGAGGTGAAGCCGGTCTTCGTCTTGATCATCACCCTTACGCTCTCCTTCCTGATGGTCAGCACGATCAAGTACCGCAGCTTCAAGGACCTCAAGTTCAAGGGGCGCCAGCAGATCACCTATCTCGTCTGGGGAATCCTGGCGCTGATGATGGTGGCGGCCTGGCCCCAGGTGATGTTATTCGTGATCTTTGCCGGTTATGCGTTGCTGGGTCCGGTGGAGCGGATGTTCTGGATCCTTGCACGAGCGATCGGGAAAAAGGGCGTCGGCAAGCCGGACCTGCCGCCACTCGAGTCGAAATCGTAGGCGGATCGTCGAACTGAGTCCGGTGTGCGGTCTGGCACAGTGTGAACGTGGCGACGACGAGGAGTAGTACGCGGAACGCCCGGATCCGAGAGAGCTGGTGGACGGTGCAAACCAGCCCGGGAGTCGCAGAACTCGCCTCTGAGCCGAGTCCCTGAACGACGAGTAGGGGATTCCGCCCCGCCCCCGTGAACGGGCGCAATGAAGAGCTCCGAACGACGGCGTTATCGGAGCTGAAACAGGGTGGTACCACGGAGCGCGTTGAGCCTTCGTCCCTGGGCATAGGGCCGAAGGCTTTTGTGTTTTATGGCGGTAGGCAGAGAGGTGACAAGATGACGCGCATGATCAGAATTTTCGATACGACGTTGCGGGACGGCGAGCAGTCGCCCGGAGCCAGCATGAATGTGGAAGAGAAAGTGATGGTGGCCAAGCAACTGGCCCGGCTCGGGGTTGACATTATCGAGGCCGGATTTGCCTACAGTTCTCCGGGAGATTTCGAAGCCGTGCGCCGGATCGCGCAGGAGGTCGAGGGGCCGGCCATTTGCAGCCTGGCGCGGGCGCGTCCCGAAGACATCGACCGGGCGTGGGAGGCGCTGAAGGGGGCGCCCAAGGTCCGGATCCACACGTTTCTGTCGACCTCCGACATCCATTTGAAGCACCAGTTCCGGATGACGCGCGAGCAGGCCAAACAGCGTGCCGTGGATATGGTGCAGCGGGCTCGAGGTTACGTCGATAACGTCGAATTTTCCCCGATGGATGCCAGCCGATCGGATCCGTCGTTTCTCTACGAAGTCATCGAGGCGGTCATTGCCGCCGGCGCAGGCACCGTCAATATTCCCGACACGGTGGGCTATGCGGTGCCGCAGGAGTTCGGTGCGTTGATCAAAGGGATCTGCGACAAAGTGCCGAACGCCAAAGATGCGGTAATCTCCGTCCATTGCCACAACGATCTGGGGGTTGCCGTGGCGAACAGCCTGGCGGCGATCATCAACGGGGCGGGGCAGGTTGAGTGTACGATCAACGGAATCGGGGAACGGGCCGGGAATACCTCGCTGGAAGAAGTCGTCATGGGACTTCGGACCCGAAAGGATTTCTATCAGGCGGATACCCGGATCAGGACGGAGGAGATTGCCAAGACGAGCCGTCTCGTCAGCAAGATTACAGGCATGGTGGTTCAGCCGAACAAGGCCATCGTCGGAGCCAACGCCTTTGCGCATACGTCCGGCATCCACCAGGACGGTCTGCTGAAAGAAAAAACGACATACGAGATCATGCGGCCTGAATCGATCGGCTTAGTGGAGAGCAAAATGGTCATGGGGAAATTGTCCGGCCGCCACGCCTTCCGGCAGCGCTTGGAGGAATTGGGCTACAGGCTTAATGAAGAAGAGATCAACCACGCATTCGAGCGGTTCAAGAAGCTGGCTGATCACAAGAAAGAGATCTTTGAAGAAGATCTCGAGGTCATTGTGTCCGAAGAGTTGGCCAAGATGGCGGACCGTATCACCTTGAAATCATTTCACGTCGCGAGCGGAACGGATCAGGTCCCCACGGCCACGGTCGAACTGGAAATCGACGGCAAGCCCATCACTCAGACCGGAACAGGCGATGGGCCGGTGGACGCCGTCTATCGCACCATTGCGGCGATCACCCAGACCAGGAGCAAGTTGCTCATGTACGTCGTAAAGGCCATCACCGGCGGGACAGACGCGCAAGGCGAAGTCTCCGTGAGGGTGCAGGAAGACGGACGGACGGTGTCGGGACACGGAGCCGATACCGACATCATTACCGCATCGGCTCGCGCCTATCTGAGTGCCTTGAACAAGCTGGCCTATTTGGCGGTGAAGCAGGCACAGGGGGAGCAAAAGGTCAACTTGATTTGACGGGTGAGGCCACTGTACAGTCAGCTTCTCATATTGGCTGCATCAGCGGCTCGAAGAGGACCCTCGCTTGTTCAAGGTAACGCCAGCGGATCGGCCGGTCTTTCTGGCCGGTGACCATACCAACCTTCGCGAGATCTTCCATCCTGCCAAGCACCAGCTGAAACTGGGCTATAGCCTCGCGCACGGCACACTGGCACCCGGCCAGCGGTCCAAATGGCATGTACTGGCGTCTTCGGAGGTCTATTACTTCATTGCCGGCTACGGGCGGTTCATGCTGGATGATCAGGTGGTGCCGGTCGAAGCCGGCACCACGTTGTATGTGCCTCCGGGTGGAAAGCAGTCACTGGAGAATAACGGGTCGAAGGAGATGGAATTCCTGTGTCTGGTCGATCCGGCCTGGAAGGCCGAAGATGAAACGGTGCTGGAGTAAGGGATCGGGGTCCGGCGAGGGGGAAGGAGAGCCTGACGTGAACGCGAAGATTGCGGTGCTGGCCGGCGACGGGGTGGGGCGAGAGATCGTCCCCGAGGCGGTCAAGGTGTTGAGGGCGATCGGAGAGCAGTATCATCACTCCTTTCAGTTCGTGCCCGCCGACATCGGAGGACAGGCGATCGATAAGGTAGGCGTGCCGCTGCCACAGGATACGCTGACGCTCGCGAAGCAGAGCGATGCAGTCCTGCTGGGCGCAGTGGGCGGTCCGAAATGGGAAGGGTTGGAGTACAGTCTCAGGCCGGAACGGGCGTTGCTCGGTATCCGGGAGGCGTTGGGCCTCTATGCCAATCTCCGTCCGGCGAAGGTCTATGACAATCTTGTGGATGCGTCCACGTTGAAGCGCGAGGTCATCGAGGGGATCGACATCCTCGTGATCCGGGAACTGACCGGCGGGATCTATTTCGGGAAACCCAAAGGCATCGAGAAACTTCCGACGGGCGAAGAACGGGGCGTGAACACCGAGGTCTACACGACGGAGGAAATCCGGCGCATCGCCAGGGTGGCGTTCGAGGCCGCACGGAAGCGGCGCAAGAAGGTCACATCGGTGGACAAGGCGAACGTATTGGAGTCGTCGGAACTGTGGCGGAAGGTCGTGGTGGATGTCCATCGGAGTTATCCTGACGTCGAGTTGGGGCATATCTACGTCGATAATGCGGCGATGCAGCTGGTGCGGAACCCGCGACAGTTCGACGTGTTGCTCTGCAACAATATGTTCGGCGATATTCTCAGCGATGAGGCGGCCATGTTGACCGGCTCGATCGGGATGCTGCCTTCGGCGAGTATCGGCGCCAGAGTCGGCCTGTTCGAACCGATCCATGGCAGCGCACCGGACATCGCGGGGAAAAACATCGCCAATCCGATCGCGACCATCGCCTCGGCGGCGATGATGTTGTCCTATGCGTTCCAGCTCGACAAGGAGGCTCAAGTCGTCGAGCAGGCCATCGTGAAGACTCTTGATCTCGGGTACCGGACAAGAGACATCCAGAGTCCCGGGGCCAGAGTCGTCGGGACGGCAGAAATGGGCGACGCGATTCTCCGGAATCTCATGTGATGCAGGCGGGCGAATGAGCACTGCGGTCAGAAGCAGTACCATCCACACGGTGGCTGGAACCGGCGAGAGCGGCTTCTCCGGCGACGGCGGCAGGGCCGTGGTCGCCTGTCTCAATGAACCCAACGCCGTGACGCTGGATGGACAGGGCCATCTTCTCATCGCCGATTCTGAAAATCATGTGGTGCGGAAGGTCGATCGCATCACCGGAGTCATCACGACGATTGCCGGAGACCTGCCTCCGGACTCTCCGCAGGCGAACCCTGAGTCGCTGCCGTCCGGGCCAATTACCGGGTCTGAAGATCCATTCGGTGAGCCTCAGACGGCGGGCACTCATGCGTTTGCCCAACGGGCGGATTTGAGTGGCACTGTGAGGTATGTCGTCAATGGAGCCGGGACGGCAGATCGATTCGGCGGTGACGGCGGCCCTGCAGGCATGGCACAGCTGAATTTTCCGACTGCCGTCGTGGTCGATCAAGCGGGACATGTATACATTGCCGATACCCTGAACCATCGAGTGCGCAGGATTGACGCGACGAACGGCCGGATAACGACGATTGCTGGCACCGGCCGGCCACGGTCCGGGGGAGACGGGGGTCCGGCTGTCCTGGCTGGCCTCAATGAGCCGACCGCCCTGGCCGTCAGCGCGTCGGGAGTCTTGTACGTCGCCGATCAGAGCAACAATCTTGTCCGGGCGATCGACCTGACAAACGGATTCATTCGCACGGTCGCCGGTATCGGATCGGCTGCCTATAATGGAGATGGGATTCCCGCGACTGAGGCTGCACTGGCTGGTCCGAGCGGGCTCGCGCTCGCGGAGGACGGCACCCTCTATATCGCCGATACCTTCAACGGGAGGATCCGTGCCGTGGATCCTACGACCGGCCTGATCCGGACGGTCGTGGGAGACGGCGGCCTGTATCGGTATGAAGGTGCGGCCGAACCTCCTTCAGCAAGCCTGGCGAGGCCTGCGGGTATTGCGCTGGATAATGAGGGCAACCTGTTTATTACGGACTCCGACAACCATTTGGTTCGTCGGTGGAATCCAAGCACGGGCAGGCTCGAACGGCTGGCTGGAGTGGGGGTGGCCGGCTATGACGGCGACGGAGGACCGTCGCCGGAGGCGTGCCTCAACTATCCGTTCGGTGTCGCCGTGGATCGGGAAGGGGCGGTCTTCATCGCCGATACTTTCAATCATCGGATACGCAAACTCGTGCTCTAGAGAGGCGGATATCGATGCTGAAGAAGAAATCAACATATGTGATGGCCATCCTCGGCGCAACCGGGGCGGTCGGGAAGGAGACACTGGAGATCCTTGAGGAGCGCAAGTTTCCCTTGGCATCGCTCCGCCTGTTCGCTTCGAAACGGTCGGCGGGAGGGACCCTGTCGTGCCAGGGAACAGAATGGACGATCGAGGAGTTGACCCCCGAGTCCTCCTTCGAGGGGGTGGACTTCGTTCTGATCTCGGCCACGGATGCGATCAGCCGCGAATACGGGCAGCGGTTGGGTGCCGCGGGTGTCGTGGTCATCGACGATAGCGGTGTCTTCCGGATGGAACCCGATGTCCCGCTGGTTGTGCCGGAAGTGAACGCTCAGGCGCTGCGGTCGATGCCTCGCGGTATCGTGGCGATTCCCAACTGCACGACGACGCCGCTGGTCATGGCGCTCAAACCTCTGCACCAGGCGGTGGGCGTGAAGCGGGTGGTGGTCACGACATTTCAATCGGTATCGGGGACCGGCGCGGCGGCGATGGATGAATTGATGGATCAGACGAAGGATCTGATGGCCTTTCGCGACGTCAAGGCCGAGGTCTATCCCTATCAGATCGCCTTCAATCTGTTGCCGCATATCGGGTCGTTCAACGACGGCGGCGATTGCTCGGAGGAAGTGAAAATCGTGAAGGAAACCAGAAAGATCTTGGGAGCCCCGGCGCTACGTGTGACAGCGACGACCGTCCGGGTGCCGGTGCTGCGCTGCCATTCCGAAGCGATCAACGTCGAACTGGAACGGCCATTGAAGGCCAATGAGGCACGTGCGGCGCTGGCGGCGATGCCGGGGGTCATCGTGTACGACGATCCGGTGAAGAAACTCTATCCCATGCCGTTGGACGCAACGGGGAAAGACGAGGTCTTCATCGGCCGGGTGCGTGAGGACGAATCGATCACGAACGGCCTCAACCTCTGGGTTGTCTCCGACAATCTGCGCAAGGGCGCGGCGCTGAATGCGATTCAGATCGCCGAATGTCTGGTGAAGGGCTAGCAGGACGCTGAAACAGTCCGATAGCGTCGTTCTCGCATCGCGCATGGGCTCAGAGGGACTGGCTCCGGCCAGATGGGGCCTATCTCACTGTTCCACGCACGCTTCGGCCTGCCAGCGGAAAGACGCGTCTCGGCGCGCCGAGGTGGGGCGGGTGGGATCGGGCCTGTTTGAGCGCCCTGCAAATGACACGAATCCAAGTTGGGATGAAAGTTGATGCCGGAATGGAGCGCGCTTGGCAAGGTTATGCTCGGCATCGGGCTCGGCATCGCCGGGCTGGGGATCCTGTTGATTGCGGCGGATCGGTTTCCAGGGCTGGGGAACATGTTCGGTTGGCTGGGGAAGCTTCCCGGCGATCTTTCCTACAAGCGCGACAATGTCAGCTTCTATTTCCCCATCGCGACGAGTCTGCTCCTCAGTATCGTCCTTAGTCTGCTATTCTATATTCTAGGATGGTTCTTCCGACGATGATGGTTCGACAGGTCTGCGCCGGCGTGTTGGGCTTGGCGGTGGGGCTGGGGTCTGCTGGGGCGCCGGCAGTCCATGCGACGCCCTCGATTCGTGTCCTGCTGGCCTCCGATGTCCAGCGGATGGAGTTACGCGCAGACGATGTCATCTGGGTGACCGATGCGCTGGATCGGTCGCAGATGTACCGGTCCTCCGTTCGGATCGAAGTGCGCGGCCAGGATCTGGTCCTGAATGGCGGCCGTGTGTCTGGGGATCATGTGACCCTCCGGGCCGGGAATCAGGATTTACGGCTATGGCTTCCCCGTCACAACGGGAATGGCAACGGCGCGTCCTTCCAACCGGGCGACGACAGACCCATGGTGCAGGTCAGCGGCCTGATTCAACTGGTCCGTCGAGGTAAAGGCCTCCTGGTCATCAATCAGGTCGACCTGGAGGAATATGTCAAAGGGGTAGTGCCGGCAGAGGTCAATTCCTCCTGGCATCCTGAAATGCTCAAGGCGCAGGCCGTTGCAGCCAGAACCTATGCCTTGTACCAGCACATGCTGAGCGCGTCGCGCGACTACGACGTGGCCGCCGGAATTCAGGACCAAGTCTATCGTGGTCGTCAGGGGATCGATACGCGGGTGGAACAGGCGGTCGAGTCGACAAGAGGAGTGGTGATCACCCACCAAGGGGCGCCGATCTATGCGGCGTTTTCCTCGACTGCTGCCGGACTTACCGAAGATGCCGTGATCGTCTGGTCGAAGGACCTGCCGTACCTGAAGGGGGTCGAGTGTCCGTTCGACCTGGAATCTCCCTATTATCAGTGGAAAGCATCGTTCAAGCTCGAGATGCTGGAAAAGAATCTGCGGCAGCAGGGGTTCGCCATCGGGACGATCGCCACGTTCACGCCGTTGGTCTACAGTCGTGCGGGCCGCGTGGCCACCTTGCGCATCCTGCATTCCAAGGGTGAGCTGATCCTGCGAGGAGAGGAGCTACGCAAGGCGGTGGGGTATACGGTGGTTCCCAGTACGCAGTTTACGGTCGAATCCTTCGGTCTGGAGATCGTGCTCGCCGGCTACGGGGCGGGTCATGCCGTCGGCCTCTGCCAATGGGGTGCCAAAGAGCTGGCGGAGTTGGGTTACGCGTATCCCAGCATACTCCGCTATTACTATCCGGGCACGGAACTAGAGAACGCCTCGCAGACGCACGCGCCGCCTGCGCCTGCCTCCTGATGCAACTCTCCGACTTCGACTTTCCGTTCGACCCGGCGCTCGTCGCCCTGCAGCCGGTCTTCCCTCGCGATTGCGCACGACTGCTGGTCCTGCATCGAAAGACCGGGGCACTCGACCACCGCCATGTCTCCGATCTTCCTGGGTTGCTCGATCCTGGCGATCTGCTCGTCGTCAACGACACGAAGGTGCTACCGGCACGGTTGTCGGGACACAAGCGTCCGGGCGGTACACCGGTCGAGGTCTTGTTCGTGAAAGAGTGCGGAGAAAGACTGTGGGAGGTCATGGTCAAAGGCACGTTGCGCGTCGGACAAGTCATCGAGTTCGATGCGCAATCGCGGGCGATCATCCTCAAGCGCGACGCGGGCGGGACATGGGTGCGGATCGACAGCCCCGTACCGGTGAAGGAACTGCTCCAACGACGGGGCGCCATGCCGCTCCCGCCCTATATCAGGCGCGATCCGACCGAACAGGATCACCGTTGGTATCAGACTCTCTTCGCCAAGAACGACGGTGCGATCGCGGCGCCGACTGCCGGGCTGCACTTTACCGAAGACCTCCTCGCACGGCTGGGCAACGCCGCGATCGGAACGGCTGCGGTGACGCTGCATGTCGGTACCGGCACCTTCAAGCCGGTCGTGACTGAGCGCATCGAAGACCATCGGATGGGAGAGGAACCATTCACCGTCGGCGCTGACGCGGCGAAGGCGATCGGTGAGGCCGGACGAGCAGGCCGGCGGGTTGTGGCAGTCGGCACTACGGTGGTCCGCACACTCGAAACCGTGGCAAAGGAAGCGGGGAGGATTATCCCGGCCTGCGGAGAGAGCCGGCTGTTCATCACGCCCGGCTTTCAATTCAAGACCGTCGATGCCCTCATGACGAACTTCCACCTTCCGCGGACGACCCTCCTGATGTTGGTGTCGGCTTTTGCTGGGACCGAGCTGGTTCGAAAGGTCTATGAGGAGGCGGTCAGGGAGCGGTATCGACTGTACAGCTATGGCGACGCGATGCTGATTCTCTGATCTGGCCGGTCCGGTCGGCACTCTTGTGAGCCGGTCACCGGAGCAGGGAACTGGCTCAGAGCAGTTCGCGGTGGATCGTGATGGGGATCTTGGCTTTGAGGGAGGTTTGATAGGCGACCAAGGCGCGTTGTTGTTTCTGCATGAGCATGTCCTGCAGCACGCGATCCCTGGCCATCGCAGCCATGGTCGGGTCGGTCTCCTGCGGTCTTGCCATGAGGGACTGTCCTTCGGAGATCTCGGTCGGAGACAGGGCGACTGATTCGCGGACGAGCATCCTGGCCTTGTTCCCGAGGATCTCTTTGTGCTGCGCGGCCTCGAATACGGCCGGAGTCATGTGGTTGGCGGCGAGGAGTCGCTGGTAGAGTTCGGGGTCGAAGGCGCCGTTTTTCTGAAAATCAGGAATTTGTACGATCAGTTCACGCAGGTCTGCGTCGGAGACCGTTACCCCCAATTCTTTTGCGGCAATGAGCCACAGACGGTTGTCGACGAGTTGGTCGATCACGAACTGCTTGAACGTGTCTTCCTTGAACTCGCCGGCCATTTTCTCCCTGTAAAATCGGTACATATTTTCATAGGCCCGCCGGTACTCATCCCGAGACACGGTCAGGTCCCCGACGCTTGCTACGGCGTTTTCCGTTTGCTCTCCGAATCCCCACCAGCCCATCGTGATGACGAAGGCTACAGCCAGGATACCCATGATGGATTTGAGCAACCAGGGATAATTGTGCGCGGCGTTTCTCATGGTCTTGATCATGGGTACTCCTCACCCGTTCAAAGATCTGAGCATTTTACTCAGGGGGCAGAGGCGAAGGCAAGCTGAGCCGGCCTCAAGCGTCCTCGTGGCGTATCCGTTGCAGCACCGGCGACGAATGTAGAACGGCCAGACGCTCAATCCCGCTTTCTCCAGTCCGCCTGTCGTGGGCGATCGAGGTGACCTCCGTGAGGCCTGCAAGAAAATAGCAGGCTTTGTTTGTGCACGATGGTGGATTTTGTTATACTTTGCCACTAATTAGAAGGAGAGAACTTGACGAGCGAGGGGCGAGCCTCGACGCGGCTGGAACGAACGGTTTATCCGAAGGCTCATGTCCTCAACCGGTTTATCGCGAAGCTGATCGATCTGTTCATCGTCGTTGCTGCGGATAGAATTGCTCCTCCGGTCGGATTTCTGTTCGGTCTGGCCTACATTTTGATTGCGGACGGATTTGCGGACGGACGAAGTATTGGCAAGCGACTGGTGGGCCTCCAGACCATGCGGGTGGAGGCTCGTGACGCAGCCGGTTTCCGGGAATCGATCATTCGCAATCTTCCGCTGGGTGGCGCACAGATTGCCTTTGCAGTCCCGTATGTCGGATGGCTGGTCACACTGGTGATTTTGGCATTCGAAGGGTTACTCATTATCGGCAATGAGCAGGGGCGGCGGCTCGGTGATGAGATCGCGAGGACGCATGTCCTGGATGCCGGCCAGCTTGCGGTGCCAGACTGAGCGCATGTGATGTGCACGGGTCGGGCCTGAATGGTCCGGCCAAGATGAAGGGAGAGATGCCGTGGGGTTCCCGGGAGATGTATTCGGGTGGTTCTCCGACGACCTTGCCATCGATTTAGGAACGGCTACGACCTTGGTGTATGTCCACGGGAAGGGTATCGTTCTGAACGAGCCGTCGGTGGTGGCGGTCGAGAAGAAGAGTGAAAAGGTGCTGGCCGTCGGGGCCGACGCGAAGAAGATGCTCGGACGCACGCCTGGTAACATCGTGGCGGTTCGGCCCATGAAGGAAGGCGTCATTGCCGACTTCGAGATGGCCGAACAGATGCTGAAGCATTTCATCCGGAAGGCCCACAACCGCAGCGCTTTCGTCCGGCCGAGAATCATCATCGGGGTGCCCTCACGCATCACCCAGGTCGAACAACGGGCCGTGCGGGATTCAGCGGAGCTGGCCGGCGCGCGGGAAGTGTATCTGATTGAGGAGCCGGTCGCGGCCGCGATCGGGGCCGGGCTGCCGATCACGGAGCCTTCCGGCAACATGGTCGTGGACGTGGGGGGTGGCACGACGGACATCGCGGTCATTTCGCTGGGCGGAATCGTCTACAGCGAATCCGTCAAGGTCGCCGGCGATCGCATGGACGAAGCGATCATGAACTATATCAAGAAGAAGTACAATCTGTTGATTGGCGAGCATATGGCGGAGCGGATCAAATTTGAGATCGGGTCCGCCTATCCCTTCGAAGAGCGGAAAACCATGATGATCAAGGGTCGCGATCTGATCTCCGGCATTCCGCGCACCCTGGTCGTGGATGACGCCGAAGTGCGCGAGGCACTGCAGGAACCCATCGGGACGATCGTGAATGCCATCAAAATCGCATTGGAAAATACACCGCCGGAACTGGCGGGGGATATCATTGACCGCGGAATCGTGTTGACCGGCGGAGGCTCGCTCCTCAAAGGGATGGATACCCGTTTCCGCGAAGAAACCAACCTGCCGATCATTACGGTGGATGATCCGTTGACTTCCGTCGTGTTGGGGGTCGGAAAGATTTTGGACGAGCTGGATCTCCTCCGGAAGGTATCGGTCATGTCTCAGGCGAACAACCTCCGGTAAGGTCCCATCCCTCATGCGGATGGTCAATCTACGCGCACCGTATAACGCGAGACGTGTTGCCCTCACCCTCGCCGTCATTCTCCTGGTCGGCTTTCTCCTCCTGCCCAGCCAACTCCAAGGGGTATTCCAGCAGATGGGCGGTCCGGTTGGATGGATCGTCAGCTGGCCCCTCCGTGCCATGGCCGGGGTCTCCGATGGAATCTCGAATGCCTGGACCGGCTTTGTCGTGCTCCAGGGGGTGGAAGAGGAAAACAAACAATTGCGGAAGGAATTGGAATATCTCAAGGGGCAGAATAGCCAACTTCGAGAGGCGGCTGCGGCCACGGACCGACTCACGGCGCTGCTGGAATTCAAGGCGCAGGCGCTCCCTCCGATGGTGGCGGCACAGGTGATCGGGCGCGACACGGGGAACTGGTACCGGACGCTGATTCTCAACAAGGGCGAGTCGGATGGGCTCCAGCCGGATCGGGGGGTCATCACCCCCGCCGGTGTCGTCGGCCGGATCGTCAAGACGACGACTTCCACATCAGTGGTGTTGCTGGTGACGGACCCCAACAACGCCATCGCCGGATTGATCCAGCGGACGCGGGATGAGGGGATTGTCGAAGGCATCTCGGAAGGGTCGGCTCGTCTGAAATACATTCCGTTGTTGTCGAACGCGAGAGCCGGTGATCGGGTCGTGACGTCTGGACTCGCCGGGGGATTTCCCCGCGGCCTGTCTATCGGGACGATCACCAGGATTGACAAGGAAGAAGGGGCGCTGTTCCAGTCCGCCGAGCTGACTCCGGAAGTCGATGTGAACCGTGTTGAAGAAGTCCTGGTGATTCAATCTCCGTACGTTCCGACCGAAGGAGAGCGCCTCGGACCGCCGGGTGCGAAGCCTAAGCCATGAAAGTGCTGATCTACGCGGTACTCCTCGTGGGGCTGGTGCCGATTCAGTCGGTCTTGATGCCCCATCTGAGCGTGTGGGGCGTGAAACCGGATCTTGGCTTGATCGTCGTCTGCCTGGTCGGTCTGTTTGCGGGAGAGTTGGAAGGGCTGGTGGTCGGGCTCGCCGTAGGATGGATCATAAGCCTGTTTTCCGCCGAGTCACTGCTCCTCAGCATGGTCACCAAGGGCGGCGTCGGGTATGCGGCCGGTCTGGCCGGCCGGCAGGTGGTGTATCTGACTCCGGTGGGCCTCGTCATCGGTCTGCTCGTGGTCTCGATCCTGGCCGGACTCCTCACCGCTGGCTCGCTTAGACTGAACGATCAACAGGATATGTGGTGGGCGCTCCGGGCCATCGTGCTGCCCCAGGCCTGTTTCGATGCTGCGATGGGCGGAGCGATTTATTGGGCGGTGTGGAGCCGATTGAACGTGGAGCGGACGGTATCAGCCTATCGAGCATAGCAGTATTCATGGCATCGGCGAATTATCAAGAAACTGAATTCGGGGAACTTCATCGCCGGCTCACGATTCTACGGCTGGGGCTCCTGCTGGTGGTGGCGCTGCTCGGCCTGCGTCTCTGGCATCTTCAGATCCGCGAAGGGCCCTACTACCGCGATCTTTCCGAAAATAATCGAACCAGGCTCGTGCTGCTCGAACCGGCGCGTGGGCTCATCTATGACCGGCATGGCGTTCTCCTGGCGAACAACGTGCCGAGCTTCAGTCTCTACGTCACGCTGGAAGATGTGAAGGATCGTGAAGCCTTGATTCAGCAACTGGCCGATCTGCTGGGCCTCGATCCGGCGCTCATCCAGAAGAAACTGGGCGGACGAGGCAGCAAGTTGCTGCCTCGCAAGATCAAGGATCGACTCACGCTCCGCGATGCGGCGGTGATCGAATCCCATCGTCTGGACCTTCCCGGTGTCATGGTCCAGGTCGAGTCCCAACGTAACTATCCGGGAGGCATGACAGCGGCCCATCTGCTGGGGTATGTCGGAGAAATATCCGCCGAACAACTGGAGAAGCCCGAGTTTTCGGACCTGCATCAGGGCAGCATCGTCGGTCAGTACGGGGTGGAAAAGTCCTTCGATCGCCATGTACGGGGACAGGCCGGCCAGAAGAGCGTCGAAGTCGATGCGGTCGGACACGAGAAGAAAGCCGCCGTCGTCGAAAAACCGCAGGCAGGAAACGATCTCTACCTCACGATCGACATCCGGCTCCAAAAAGTGGCGGAGGATCTCCTCGGGGAGGAATTCGGGGCTATTGTGGCGTTGGATCCCACCAATGGCGATATTCTCGCCATGGCGAGCCGGCCGGCTTTCGATCCGAACGTGCTCTCGCGAGAACTGACACCGAAACAATGGGTGGAAATCGTGCAGGACGAAGGCCGCCCGCTGAATAATCGCGCCGCTCAGGGGCAGTACCCGCCGGGGTCCACGTTCAAAGTTCCGATGGCGGTCGCCGCCCTGGAAACGAACACGATGTCGCCCTCCAGTACCGTGTATTGCACCGGAGGCTATCAGTTCGGAAAACGCGTCTACCGCGACTGGAAGGCGAGCGGGCATGGAACCGTCGATCTCCACACGGCTCTCGTGCATTCGTGCGACGTGTATTTCTACACGGTGGGGCAACGGATGGGGATCGATGTGATGGCCGAGTTCGGCAAGGAGTTCGGGCTCGGGCAGAGCACGGGTGTGGAACTGCCCGCGGAGAGATCCGGCATCATGCCGTCGACATCCTGGAAGCAGCAGGCGAGAAACGAACCGTGGCTGCCAGGTGAAACGATCTCAGCGGCTATCGGGCAGGGTTATGTGACGGTGACGCCATTGCAGATGGCCAGTTTGATCGGGACGGTCGCGAATGACGGAGTGAGTTATCGTCCCCGGCTGGTGCAGGCGGTGATGGACCGGACGACCGGAAACCTTCAGGAGTTGCCGGCGGTGCCTCGGGGAAAGATCAAAGCCAAGCCCGAAACGTTCCGCCTCATTAAGAATGCGCTGGCCGACGTCGTGAACGTGGGAACGGCGACCAAGGCAAAGTCGTCGCTGGTCACGATCGGCGGAAAAACAGGGACCGCCCAGGTGGCGGCCCTCCGGGCGGGGCCTGAAGAGCACATCCCCAAGAAATTTCGCGATCACGCATGGTTTGTAGCATTTGCGCCCGTGGAGGAGCCGAGAATTGCGGTGGTGGTGCTTGCCGAGCACATGGGGCACGGTGGTTCTGTGGCGGCTCCGCTCGCCAAAGAAGTCATCGAAACCTATATGAAGCTCGCTCCGCAAGTCCCGATGGTGATCTCGGAAGCCGCCAAGCCTGGCCAGGTTCGGCGATCGACGGAGCAGTCATGATCGATCGGTGGACCGATCACCGCAGTCTCGATAACTTCGATCTTCGCTATGTGGCATTGATCCTCGTCATACTCGGAATCGGCGTGCTCTCGATTTACAGCCTCACCCATGCCCAACAGAGCGGAGGGATGCCGTATTATGTCAAACAGCTGGTCTGGATCGGCGTGGGCGTGGCCGCTTTCGTTGTGATGTGGGCGTCGGACTACCATCGCCTGGCCAGGCTGGCCTATCCGGCGTATGCGATCGTATTGATGATGCTGGCCTTCGTGCTGATCGAGGGGCGCACCAGCAAGGGGGCGCAGCGGTGGATCGGGGTGGGGCCGTTTAGTTTTCAGCCCTCGGAGTTTGCCAAGCTCGTGCTCATTCTCGTGCTGGCCCACTATTACTCCAAGGCGCCTCGCGTCGGGTGGCTGCAACGCGTGATTATCCCCGGATTACTGATGTTGCCCGGCCTGATTCTGATTCTCAAGCAACCGGATTTGGGAAGCGGGCTGAGTTTTGTCGCGGTGTATGCGGCGATGCTTCTGATGGTCGGGGTCCGGTCTCAGGCCCTGGGGGTCATCCTCCTCTTTTCCGTCATGTTGTTCCCGTTTGTGTGGGAAGGGGTGTGGGGGTCCTTGCATGATTATCAGCGACAGCGCATTATGGCCTTCGTCGACCCGGACTATGACCCGGGAGGGAAAGGCTATCATGCGCTGCAATCGCGGATCGCGATCGGTTCCGGAGAACTGATGGGCAAGGGCCTGTATGGCGGGACCCAGAGCCAGCTCAAGTTTTTGCCGGAGGGCCATACCGATTTCGTCTTCGCGGTTTATGCGGAAGAATGGGGGTTTCTCGGGGTGCTCGTGTTGCTGGCGCTCTTCGTCGCGCTCATCTGGTTGTCGCTGGAGATTGCATCCAAGGCGAAGGATCAACTCGGCGCGCTGCTTGCCGCCGGGATTGTGGCCATGCTCTGTTTCTGCGTGGTGGTCAATATCGGGATGACGGCGGGCATGTTCCCGATCGTCGGTATTCCCCTGCCGCTGGTGAGTTACGGCGGAAGCGCTACGGTCATGACAATGGCCTCACTGGGATTATTGTTGAACGTCAAACGAAGACGATTGAGTTTGTTCTACTAGGGAGAGTGTGCACCGGGGCACCCCCGATGCTGATGGTTCGGACAACAAAGAGGATCGAGAGCCACGGAGAACGTGCAGGTGACGGCGAGGAACGGGCCTGGGCATGACGTCCGCGCCCCTGTGCCGAAATGCGCGTCCGGGGCTCTCAGACAGAAGGAGTGAGTATGGGAATCGAGATTGCAATCACAGTCGCGCGGGAAGAAACCCGGGTGGCGGTCCTGGACGGCGGAACGGTCACCGACTTGTTCGGGGATCGCGCCAAACACAAGGACTTTGTCGGAAACATCTATAAAGGGCGAGTGGCGAAAGTCCTGCCGGGCATGCAAGCGGCGTTCGTCGATATCGGCCTGGAGAAGGCCGCCTTCATGCACGTGTCCGATCTCTCAATGGACGCGGAGCCGGGCGATCTGCTGGTGGACGCAGAAGAGGACGAAAAGGATTCGGACATGCTGCGGCCGAAGCGCCAGAGTGCCAAGCCCATCGAGCAGCTCTTGAGCGAAGGCCAGGAATTGATGGTACAGATTTCGAAAGGGCCGATCGGTACCAAAGGATCGCGTGTCACGACCTATGTCTCGCTGCCGGGGCGGTATCTGGTGTTCATGCCGAATGTCGAGCATATCGGCGTCTCCCGCCGGATTCCGCGTGACGAAGAACGGGCACGGCTCAAGGAAATCATGCGTCGCGTCCGCCGACCTGGCTGCGGCTATATCGTGCGCACCGTCAGTGAAGGTGTCAGGGAGGATGATCTCAAGTCCGACGTCGATTTTCTGCACGTCCTGTGGCAGGACATTCTTGCGAAGCGGGAACAGCTGGGCGCGCCGGCGCTACTTCACACCGACTTGAGCCTCAGCTTCCGGGTCGTCCGGGACCTGTTCGGCAGGAAAGTGGACCGGCTCTGGATCGATTCACGGGGCGAGTATGAGGCACTGCGGGATTTCGTGCAGCGGTTTTCCCCCGAACAGACTTCGCGGATTCACTTTTACGACAAGGATGAGCCCCTCTTCGACCACCTCGGCGTCGAACAGGAAATCGTACGTGCGATGAGCCGGAAGGTGTGGCTGAAGTCGGGCGGGTATCTCGTGATCGATCACACGGAGGCGATGACGGTGATCGACGTGAATACAGGCCGGTTCGTCGGGAAACGGGATCAGGAGGAAACGATTCTCCGGAACAACCTGGAGGCTGCAAAAGAGGTGGCCTATCAGCTGAAATTGCGCGGGATCGGCGGTATCATTATCGTCGACTTCATCGACATGGAGCGCGAGAAGAATCGCGAAAAGGTGTACCAGGCGCTCGTCGATGCCATGGCGTCCGACAAGGCGCGAACCAGAATCTCGAGAATCTCGGATCTCGGGTTGATCGAAATCTCACGTGAACGGGTGCGCGAGGACCTGCTGCGGTCACTCTCCGAGCCGTGTCGCTACTGCGAGGGCCGCGGGTACACGAAGTCTCCGACGACCGTGGTCTACGAGATCTTTCGCGAGATTCGCCGGATCAGCGCGTCGCCGGATCACCAGTGGATCGTCGTCGGGACCCATCCCACCGTGGCAGAGCTGCTGCAGGATGAAGAGCGCCACGGCGTGGAACTGTTGGAGCGGGACCATTCGGCGAAGATCATCGTCACGCCGGACGATCAGTTGCATCTCGAGCAATACGATCTCGTCGTCATGTAGCCTCGGGCCGCGTTCCCCGGCGCACGCGTTCGCTCCTCGGGCGATCCTCGCCGGCCGCCGTCTTTCCGCCGTCACAACGGATGTCCGACGTGCCATCGGTGTTTGTCATGGATGCGACCACGCTGACTTCCTGGTTGGTGCTCCAGACGATCGACGGAGTCGGTGACCGGACACTGCTGAAACTGATTCACCGGTTCGGCTCACCGGAAGCCGTGCAGAAAGCCGCGCGAGCCGAGCTGGTGAGGGCCGGGTGCAGTCCTGAACTGGCCGAATCCATCCGGCGAGGGCCTGAGCCGAAGCTTCGTCAGCAGATCGATCGACAGCTGAAGGTCATCGACCGACTCAAGATTCGCGTCCTCACGGTGTTCGACCAGACGTACCCCGCGCGGCTCAGGATGATTCCTGATCCGCCGCCCTTGCTGTACCTGAGCGGAACCGTTTCGGCTCAAGACGATGTGGCGGTGGCGATCGTGGGAGGGCGCCGGGCCACCTCGTCCGGACGCCTGATTACCGAGGAGATTGCCACGGCGCTGGCCAGAGCCGGCGTGACGATCGTAAGCGGGCTGGCGCGCGGGATCGACGCGGCGGCGCATCGGGGGGCCCTGGCTGGCAAGGGCCGGACGATCGCGGTGTTGGGCTGCGGGATCGATCGGACCTATCCACCCGAGCATGAGGCCTTGCGGCGAAGCATCGAAGCGCATGGAGCCGTGTTCTCAGAATTGCCGATCGGAGCCGCGCCGCAGAGTCATCATTTCCCGCGAAGAAACCGGATCATCAGCGGGCTGTCATTGGGCGTGCTGGTCAGCGAAGCGGCGGCCAACAGCGGATCGCTGATCACGGCTAAGCTGGCGTTGGAGCAGGGACGGGAGGTGTTTGCCGTGCCGGGTGCGGTACGGGAGGAGGCCTGCCGGGGATCGAACGGTCTCATCAAGGAAGGTGCGAAGCTGATCGAAGACGCGCAGGACATCTTCGATGAAATCCTGCCCCAGGTGGATGCTCGCCGCCGGGCGACGCTGTCGCTGGGCGGGGCGCAACCGGACTCGCGTAAGTCTCTGGCCGCAGAAGACGCTCTCGTGTATGACGCGCTGTCCTATGAAGCGCGGTCCGTCGACACGGTGATCGCACGCACGGGACTGAGCGCCGCACAAGTGGCGGCCACCTTGCTTTCGCTCGAATTGTACGGCCGTGTCCGACAGCTTCCGGGGCAGCAGTATATCCGCCTCTAATCCGTGGCATACGCCGTTCTAGTTGCAGGAATCTCGGATATTTGGTACGGATGATGGAACTATTCATGTTCAAACGGAGCGGCCATGGCAAAGTCTCTGATCATCGTTGAGTCGCCGACGAAGGCGAAAACGATCACCAAATATTTGGGTCGCGGCTATACGGTCCTCGCCTCGGTCGGGCATGTGAAGGATCTGCCGACCAGCAAGCTGGGGGTCGATCTCGATCACGATTTCAAACCGCAGTATGTGACCATCAAAGGTAAGTCGAAGGTCCTGGCCGAAATCAAACAGAAGGCCAAAGAGGCCGACAAGATCTTCCTCGCGCCCGACCCCGATCGCGAGGGCGAGGCTATCGCCTGGCACATCGCGGAGGAGATCGGCGGAAAATCCAAGAAGAAGAAAGACGACCGGGTCTTTCGTGTACGGTTCAACGAAATCACCGAACGGGCCATCAAGCAGGCGCTGAAGTCGCCGGGCCAGATCGACATGAAGCTGGTGAATGCGCAGCAGGCGCGTCGCGTGCTGGACCGCATCGTGGGTTACCAGGGCAGTCAGCTGTTATGGAACAAGGTCCGGCGCGGCCTTTCGATGGGGCGGGTGCAATCGGTCGCCGTGCGGCTGATGTGCGAACGGGAGGCCGAACGCGAGGCGTTCCGTTCGGAGGAATACTGGTCGGTCACCGCGCTTCTCGCCGGAGCGACCCCCCCTCCGTTCGAAGCCAAGCTTCACAGCATCGACGGCGAAGACGCGTCGATTACGACCGCGGCCGACGCGCAGAAAGTCGTGGGAGAAGTCCAGGGGAAGCCGTTCGTCGTGACCGCGATCGAACGGAAGGAAAAGAAGCGGAATCCTGTCGCGCCCTTCATCACGAGCCGGCTGCAGCAGGAAGCTGCCCGCAAGCTGCACTTCACGCCCAAGAAAACCATGACCCTCGCGCAGCAACTGTACGAGGGCATCGAGATCGGCGCCGAGGGATCGACCGGCCTCATCACCTACATGCGGACCGACTCACCGAGAATTTCGCAGGAGGCGACGGCCGACGTGCGGCAGGTGATTGAGGAGCGGTTCGGCGCGGACTATCTTCCAGGAGCGCCGAACGTCTACAAGACCTCGAAGGCGGCGCAGGAGGCGCACGAAGCGATTCGTCCGACATCGGCGGCCCGTGATCCCGAATCCATCAGGCAGTATCTGGATCCCGATCAATACAATCTCTACAAGCTGATTTGGAACCGCTTCGTGGCGTCGCAGATGGTTCCGGCGATTCTCGACGTCACCCGGGTCGAATCGAAGCCGTTGGATACGAAGCGGGCCTATCTGTTCCGCTCCAGCGGAACGGTGGTGAAATTCCCGGGCCACACGATCGTTTATCTGGAGGGCGTCGACAAGGAACTCTTCGCGCAGAAGCCGAAACAGGAGGAAGAGGCCGACGACGCAGCTGAGCGGCAACTGCCCCCGCTGACGGAAGGTGAACGGTTGCGCCTGGTCGAACAGGCGGAGCAGACGGTGCCCGGCGTGACCGCGAAGCAGCATTTCACGCAGCCGCCGCCGCGCTACAACGAAGCGCTGCTGATCAAGGAGCTGGAAGAAAAGGGCATCGGCCGGCCCTCCACCTATGCGGCGATTATTTCCACGATTCAGGAACGCAAGTATGTCGAAAAGATCGAGGGGCGGTTCCAGCCGACCGAAACGGGCCGCACAGTCAACGATTTCCTCGTGAAGGGATTTCCGGACGTCGTCGACGTGGACTTCACTTCGCATCTGGAAGCGGAGCTGGACGAAGTCGAAGAAGGGAACAAGCCCTGGGTCGAGACCGTCCGAGACTTCTACAATCCGTTCACAGCGGACCTGGAGAAAGCCAAGACAATCCCCGGCCCCAAAGACACGGTCGAGCCGCCCACGGACATTCCCTGCGAGAAGTGCGGCCGGATGATGGAAATCAAGTGGGGGCGGAACGGAAAGTTCCTCGCCTGCCCCGGCTATAAGGATGATCCGCCCTGCAAGAACACGCAGAACTTCGAAAAGCTGCCGGACGGCACCATTAAAATCGTTCCCAAGCAGGAGATTACGACGGATCAGGTCTGCGACAAATGCGGAAGCCCGATGGTCGTCAAGATCGGGCGATTCGGCAAGTTCATCGCCTGTTCGGCGTATCCGCAGTGCAAGACGACCAAACCGTTGGCGCTCGGAGTCAAATGTCCGCAGCCTGGCTGCGGCGGCGATCTTGTACAGAAGCGGACGCGCAAAGGCCGCTCATTCTTCGCCTGCAGCAAATATCCGCAATGTGAATACGCGCTCTGGGATCGTCCGGTTCCGAAAACCTGCCCCACCTGCCAGGCGCCGTTCCTGGTCGAAAAAGTCAGCAAGCAGGACGGACGGAGCGTCCAATGCCGCAATCAGGACTGCGGGTACCGCGAAGCCGGGTGACAGGTTTGAGTCGTCCTCTTCCGCTCCAGTAACTCTTCAGCCGCCGATTGCGACAGGCCCCTCTTCGCTTTCAGCCTCAGTATGCTCCATGCGACAAGCCGTCGACGCAAGCCGGCTGAGCAACGCAATGTACGATTGCAAAGTGTGCCCTCATGTGGAGACAAAATCGGTCTGGACCGGAAGCTTTTCTGCTAGGCAGCTTTCCCTGACGCAGTCTTTGTTCGCACCAGGAAAGCGACATTGCAATCCAGGACATGCAGTCAGGAAAGGAATTGATCGACGGACTTGCAATAGTTGGTTTGATCGAGCAGACGATAGAACTGTGTAGCCGAGGTGCTGAGCCGCCGGACGATCTCGCGTTTCGACAGGGAACTCGCCTGCACTCGTTTCTGCGTCTCAATCGTCAATTTGTAGAGCGGCGAACCACGCAAGTAGCGGAGGGAAAGGTGTCGGGAATCGTTTTCTATTCCAGCTCGACGCCAGAGATTATGCGCAGCATGAGGTCTGGCGCTCAGACAAGAAATAACGTGATCAGGTCAAGCCATCCACGATGAGGCGCTCGATTTCGCTTACCCGGCGCAAGGTTCGGTCATTCCCATAAAAACGTGCCGCTTTCTGACCGATAGCGGTTGCCAGTTGAATGGCATCAGGCATGCTGAGGCGGTCGCGAGCGCGTAGTTCTGCCGCTCGATCCGCCAGGTTCATCGTGAGCGGTACTCCTTGCACTTTGGGGAGGTGTCAGCGGGTCGCCCCTTGTTTTCCGCGCCCCGTTCCCTTTACTCTCTCCTGTTTTCGTCGAAGGCTGCGAGAGCGGAAGGGATCACGTGCGCTATGTTGCAGGCTGTTGCACTGAGTTGCACGCGTGGGGAACGCCGGTTGTTCTCCGATGTGAATGTCACAGTCAGGCCGGGTACGCTGTTGGCTGTGGTGGGGGAGAACGGCAGCGGGAAAACCAGCTTTGTCCGCATGCTCTGCACCTTCTTGCCACCCGAAGAGGGGGCGATCCTCTGGCAGGGACAGGATATCCGCCGGCTGAAGGAACAATATTGCGCGCAGCTGACGTATATAGGACATCTCAACGGAGTCAAAGATGATCTGACTCCGATCGAAAACCTCACAGTCTCGGCCAGCGTCACCGGTGACCACAGTTCCAGCGACCTGGTGCGGGAGGCCTTGGAGGCCGTTGGCCTCAAATGCCAGGTGCACCGCCTGCCGACGAGAGTGCTTTCGCAAGGGCAAAAACGCCGCGTGGCGCTGGCCCGCCTGTGGCTGTCTACCAGGCCGCTTTGGCTCCTGGACGAGCCCTTCACCTCATTAGACGCGGCGGCGACAGGTCTGGTGACCGAGCGCCTGCGGTCGCACCTGGAGCAGGGAGGCATGGCCGTGGTAGTTACCCACCAGGAGGTGGCGCTCCCCGCTGAGACCGTGCAGCGACTGAGGCTGACCGGATGAACCAACCCGGCATGTGGGAGGCGTTGTGCGGGGTCGTCCGGCGGGACCTGCTACTGGCCATGCGGCGCCGCTCGGATGTGGCAATGTCGGTGTTCTTCCTGGTCATTGTCGCGAGCCTCTTTCCCCTGGGGGTCGGGCCGGAGCCGGCTGTGCTGAGAACAATCGCCGCCGGGGTGCTGTGGGTGGCGGCTCTTCTGGCCTGCCTGTTGTCGCTGGGGAGGGTGTTCACGGCCGATTATCTCGATGGGGTGCTGGAGCAGATGGTGCTGATCGCCCAGCCTCTGCCGGTTCTGGTCGTCGGAAAGGTGTTTGCGCACTGGGTGATCTCCGGTCTGCCGGTGGTGCTGCTCTCGCCCTTGCTGGGTCTGCAGTTCGGCCTGGAGGGAGAAGCGCTGGGAGTCCTGGTCTTGTCACTCTTGCTTGGGACGCCGACGTTGAGTATGATTGGAGCCATCGGTGCCGCGCTCGTACTCGGTGTGCGCGGGAGCGGGCTATTGGTCGCCCTCTTGGTACTTCCCCTCTATGTTCCGGTGCTGATCTTTGGAGCCGGCGCCGTCACGAGTAGTTTGGCGGGAGTCGGTGGCGAAGCCAATCTGTCGTTACTCGGCGCTTGTCTTGCCTTGTCGCTGTTTTTTGCGCCCTGGGCCACGGCCGCGGCGTTGCGCATCGCGTTGGAGTAACAGGATCTCATGAGCTCCATGGGCATCAACTGGCTGAAGTACTCAGCACCGCAGGCGTTTTACCCGCTGGCCGGCAGCATGATCCCCTGGTTTTCTGCCGTGGCCGCCCTGGCCATCGCCGTCGGGCTCTATATCGGGCTCCTCGTCGCCCCGACCGATTTTCAGCAGGGGGATTCCTACCGCATTATCTTTGTCCATGTGCCGGCCGCCTGGATGTCCATGTTTCTCTACGTCGTGATGGCGGTCTGGGCTGGGGTGGGGTTGGGTCTCAACGCGCGCCTGTCGTTCATGATGGCTCAGGCCATCGCTCCCACCGGAGCCATGTTCACCTTCCTTGCGCTGCTGACCGGGGCCATGTGGGGCAAGCCGACCTGGGGGGCTTGGTGGGTATGGGATGCCCGGCTGACGTCGGAATTGATTCTGCTGTTTCAGTATGCGGGGGTCATGTTGTTGCGTACGTCGATCGACGATCTGCGCCGCGCCGACCGGGCCAGCGGCGTGTTCGCGTTGGTCGGGGTGGTCAACGTCCCCATCATCTATTTTTCCGTGCGCTGGTGGAACACGTTGCACCAGGGCGCCTCGGTCAGTATGACGGCAGCGCCGAAAATGGCGGCGACGATGCTGACCGCGATGCTGCTGATGACCTTCGGCTTCTGGATGTACAGCATCGCCGTGGTGCTGACTCGCGCGCGATGCGTGATTCTGGAGCGTGAGCAGCTCCCAACCTGGAGCGAGCCATCCTCGGTGCCGGAAGTCGCGGAGGCGCGCTGATGTACTGGGGGAGCGTAGGTGAATTTCTGGCTATGGGAGGCTATGGCCTCTATGTCTGGACGTCGTTCATCGTTACCGCCTTCTGCATGGTCTGGGAAGTCCTCGCCCTGTGGCGCCGGCGCGCTGCTGCGGTCGCAGAAAACCGCGGCATGTTGTAGGAGTACCGGATGACAGCTCGACAGAAACGGTTCGCGTTCATCGGTCTGGGACTGTTGGTACTGGGGGTGGTCACCGTGTTGGTGTTGAATGCGTTTCAGAGCAATCTTGTTTTCTTTTTCACACCGACGCAGGTAGCGAACGGCGAGGTGCCCAAGGGGCGGAGCTTCCGCATCGGGGGAATGGTCGAAGACGGCAGTCTCAAACGCGAGGGCGACGGGCTCACCGTCCATTTCGTGGTGACAGACACAGCGAAGCGTGTGCCCGTGACGTACAAGGGGATTCTCCCGGACCTTTTCAAAGAGGGAAAAGGCGCTGTCGCGCAGGGACAGCTGGTCGCCGACGGCACGTTCGTCGCCAGCGAGGTGTTAGCGAAGCACGATGAAAACTACATGCCGCCTGAAGCGGCCGAGGCGATGGCCAAGGCCAAGGCCTCGGGGGCTCAGAGCAGCAACACATTGATCGTACAACCGTAGTAGGATACCACCTTTATGATTCCTGAGATCGGTCACTTCGCCTTGATTCTCGCGCTCTGCGTCGCCCTCGTGCAGGGGAGTCTTCCCATCTACGGCGCGGCGGTGGGGAACTCCGCGCTGATGGCCGTGGCCAAGCCGGCAGCCCGTGGGCAGTTCTTGCTCGTGTTGATCGCATTCGGCTGCCTTGCCTATGCCTTTGCCCAGAAGGACTTTTCCGTGTTGTATGTCGCGGCCACGTCGAATTCCCAATTGCCGTTACATTATCGCCTCGCCGCGATCTGGGGGGCGCACGAGGGGTCGCTCCTCTTGTGGACCTTCATCCTGACGATCTGGATGTTTGCCGTCACGCTGTTTTCCTCCCATCTGCCTGAAACGATGCGGTCGCGCATACTCGGTGTGATGGGGCTCGTCAGCGTGGGCTTTCTCCTGTTCATGTTGACCGTGTCCAATCCCTTCGAGCGGTTGATCCCGGCCGCAGCGGAGGGGCGCGACTTGAATCCCCTGCTGCAGGACCCCGGCATGGTGATGCACCCGCCCATGCTCTACATGGGCTATGTCGGATTTTCCGTGGCCTTTGCCTTCGCGCTTGCTGCGCTCTTGGGGGGCAACCTCGATGCGGCCTGGGCGCGATGGTCGCGCCCGTGGACGACGGTTGCCTGGTGTTTTCTGACGGTCGGCATCGCGCTGGGAAGCGGGTGGGCCTATTACGAACTGGGTTGGGGAGGATGGTGGTTCTGGGATCCGGTTGAAAACGCCTCGTTCATGCCGTGGTTGGCCGGCACGGCGTTGATTCATTCGCTTGCCGTGACCGATAAACGGGGCGGGTTCAAGGTCTGGACGGTGTTGCTCGCTATCATGGCGTTCTCGTTGAGCCTGCTCGGAACGTTTCTCGTACGCTCCGGCGTGCTGACCTCTGTCCACGCCTTCGCCACCGACCCGAAGCGCGGCCTGTTCATTCTGGCCTTTCTCGCGGTCGTGATCGGCGGCTCCTTGGTGCTGTACGCCTGGCGCGCGCCTCGCGTCGGGCTGGGCGGTGGGTTTGCCGCCGTGTCCCGTGAAGGAATGTTGCTGGCCAACAATGTCTTGCTGGTCGCGGCGATGGGGTCCGTGCTATTGGGCACCCTGTATCCGCTGTTCTTGGATGCGCTGGACCTCGGAAAGATCTCTGTCGGGCCGCCCTATTTCGATTCGGTATTCGCTCCGTTGATGACGCCGGCGCTCTTCTTGATGGGGATCGGTCCGCTGGCGCAGTGGAAGAAGGCGGACATGCCTGATCTTGCCAAGCGATTGCGCTGGGCGTTCGGCGTCAGCGTGGCGACAGCGGTGGGGTTGCCGATCGTTCTGGGTCACTGGACACCGCTCTTCAGTCTGGGGCTCATGTTGGCAATCTGGATCGTGACGACGGCCGTGGTCAGCGTGCGAGAGCGGATTGCCCACGGTGAGGGCGCCAGTGTTGCGGCCCGCCTCACGACGGTGCCGCGCGCCTACTGGGGCATGCTGCTGGCTCACTGCGGGATCGCCGTCTTCATTGTCGGAGTGACGATGGTGAAGGGATTCGAAACGGAGCAGGATGTCCGGATGAATGTCGGTGAAACAGCGACCATCGGCGGCTATACGTTTCGATTCGATGGCGCACAGGATGTTGTGGGGCCGAACTATACGGCGGCGCGCGGCACGTTTCACGTGAGCCGCGATGGCCGTGACACAGCGGTGATGTATCCGGAAAAGCGGCGCTACACCGCCCAGAATCAGGTGATGACGGAAGCCGCGATCGACTCCGGATTGTTGCGCGACCTGTACGTATCGTTGGGCGAGCCGCTCGATGACGGGGCGTGGAGTGTGCGGCTCTATCACAAGCCCTTCGTGGATTGGATCTGGGGCGGATGTTTGATCATGGCGCTGGGTGGAGTGTTGGCCGTCAGCGACCGCCGCTACCGCCCGGCATGGCGACGTGAAGCGCAGGCTGTGCCTGCGACGGCGCGGATGGCCGGGCGGCAGGTGGCATGAACCGGTTTTTTCTCCCGTTGACGATCTTCGGGATCATGGTCGGCTTTCTCGCGGTCGGCCTGACGCTCAACCCGCGTGAGATTCCGTCCCCGCTCGTAGGGAAGGCCGCCCCGCAGTTTTCGCTCCCGCAACTCCACGATCAGGACAAGGTGTTTTCGCCTGAAGAAATGAAGGGCCAGGTGTGGCTGCTCAACTTCTGGGCCTCGTGGTGCAGCGGCTGCAAGACCGAACACCCGGTCCTGATGGACCTCGCCAAATCCGGAGAGGTATCTATCTACGGGATGGACTATAAGGATCAGAAGGACGAGGCCCTCACGTGGCTGAAGCGCTGGGGAAATCCCTATCCGATTGTGGCTGTGGATGCCGCGGGGCGTGTCGGCATCGACTACGGAGTCTACGGTGTCCCTGAGACCTATGTGATCGACAAGCAGGGCGTCATCCGGTACAAACAGATCGGCCCCTTGGATGATGAGACGGTGGCCAAGAAGATTATTCCGCTTGTGAAGGAACTCCAGGCAAAATGAGGTGGCTGACGCTCATTGTGCTGCTCATGCCCGGACTGAGTCTGGCGGGAGAAGCCAGGCCTCTGGCCGATGATCCTGTGGCCGAGGCGCGGCTCAAGCATCTGGCTGTCGAGCTCCGGTGCCTGGTTTGCCAGAACCAGACCCTGGCCGATTCAAACGCTCCGCTCGCGGAGGATCTGCGCCGCGAAGTCCGCGACATGATCGCCAGGAACATGAGTGACCAGGAAATCATCGATTTCTTGGTTTCCCGCTATGGCGATTTTGTCTTGTACCGGCCGCCCCTGAAGGCTACGACCTCGCTCCTCTGGCTGGGACCGTTCGTGTTGGTTGTCGCCGGCGGCGTCGCACTGGTGACGGCCTTGAGGCGTCGGAGCCAGAAAGTCGCTGCCGTGACGATGACGGAAGAGGAGCATCGGCGGGTAGAGCAACTCTTATCACAAGGAGTCAAACGATCATGACCCTCACTTTCTGGCTCATTGCCTCGGCCATGACGATTGTCGTCCTTGGTCTGATCCTGCAGCCGTTGTTGAAGCGTACCGGCACCGCGACCGGAGAACAGGAGAAGACCTTGCCGGTCTATCGGCAGCAGTTTGCAGAATTGTTGCAGGATCGCGCCAGCGGCCTTCTTACGGACGAGCAGTACCAGGTGGCGCGGGAGGAGCTGGAGCGCCGGCTGCTCGAAGAAACCGGCGCCATGGAGACGTCGGTGCCGGCGGCCGGTCGATTGGCCAACCTGAGACTCGTGGCACTCGCGCTGGTCATACTCGTGCCGACGGTCAGTGGAGTGCTCTACTGGACGCTGGGTAACCCGGCTGCCATGACGCATCCGGACGTTTCCGGGATCTCGTCACAAGGAGTGTCCGATGAAGCCCGACAGATGGCGGACGGACTCAACACCCTGATTGAGCGATTGAAGAAGAAACTCGAGGAGAATCCCGGCGACGCTGTCGGGTGGACCCTCTTGGCGCGGTCCTATATGGCGATGGAACGGTACGCCGAGGCGGTGCCGATCTTCGACAAGGCTGTGAAGCTCAATCCCAACGACGCGAATCTGCTGGCCGATTACGCCGATGCGCTCGGGGTGCACCAGGGCCGCAAACTGGAGGGCAGGCCGGAGACGTTGATTCAGAAGGCGCTGAAGCTCGATCCGAATAACGTGAAAGCCCTGATGTTGTCCGGGACGGTGGCGTTCAACCGGCAGAACTTTGCGGCGGCAGCCAAAGACTGGGAGCACGCGCTCGCGAATCTGCCCGCGAATTCAGATCCTGAATCCACGGAGCAGCTGACCGCCAGTATCGGCGAGGCCAAGCGACGGATGGGTGGCGGGGCTCCGCTGATGATGGCGGCGAATGCGGCGTCGTCGGCTCCGGCGAAACCGGCGGCGGCTCCGAAGTCCAGTCCGGGTCGGGCGATCACGGGCAAAGTCGTGCTGGGCCCGAGCATGGCGAGCAAAGGCTCCGCGACGGATACCCTGTTCGTGTTTGCGAAGGAACTGAACGGCCCGCCGATGCCGGTGTCTATCGTGCGCGCGACCAAACAGGATCTGCCTTTTACGTTCAGACTGGATGATTCAACCAGTCCGATGCCTTCCCGCAAACTGTCCGATATCGAAACGGTGGTGATTGTGGCGCGCCTGTCGAAGTCCGGCAAAGCGATGCCGGAGAGCGGTGATCTTGAGGGGACGAGTCAACCGGTCAAGCCGGGGGCGGAAGGCGTCACGGTCGTCATCGATCGTCAACGCCCTTAGGGCGTCACAGCCTGCCAGTTTTGCCTCGTCCCATTTCGGGAATCGGGTGTGAATTCATCACACAAATTTTCTTGACAATTTGCTGTGCGCTGAGATATATGTGCGCGGCGCACCGGAGAACCCGTTTGACTGAACCTTATTGATGGCGAAAATTCTGGACGAACATTCGAGCAATATGATTCGACCGACATGGTGATAGACGCGGAGCGTTTCCCACAAACAAAGGAGCGTTTACGATGAGCGTCAAGTTGGTGCAGAAGTGTGTGCTGCTCGTCTGCGGCCTGTTGGTGACCGCACCGGTGCAGGCGGACTTCCCGTCCGTGCCGAAGGAGACCTACGAGGCTCTGAAGCTGGACCGGTCGGCCTCACCCAAGGAGCTGTATGAGGCCTTGGTGAAGCGGTACCTCGACCCGGCCCAGGGGGCGGGCAAAGGGATCTACGGTCAGTATTGGGAGCCGGTGTCATTCAGCCGGTATTTCGATCCGGCCTCCTTCTACAAGCCGCCGCAGTCGGTGAAAGAAGTGGCAAGCCGCGAGCAGTGCGTGAAGTGCCACACCGACGAGTCGCCGGGCTGGGTTGCCGCATGGAAGCGCAGTACGCATGCCAACCTGGGCAAGATCCGGAAGCTCACCCCGAAGGATGAGACCTTCTACAAGAAGGCCAAGCTCGAAGCCATCGAGGAGAATCTCCGTTCGCTGGGCAAGCTCGGCAAGGGAGAGCAGCTCAAGGAAGTGGGCTGTATCGACTGTCACTTCGACATCAATACCAAGAACAAGGCCGATCACCGCAAGGACATCAAGCTGGCAACCGCCGATACCTGCGGCACCTGCCATCTCCAGGAATTCGCCGAGCGGGAATCCGAGCGGGATACGATCACGTGGCCGAAGGATCAGTGGCCCAAGGGCCGGCCATCCCACGCGTTGGACTACAAGGCCAACGTCGAAGTGGAAGTCTATGCTGGAATGTCCCAGCGCGAAATCGCCGATGGCTGCACGGGCTGCCACATCAACCAGAACAAGTGCGATACCTGCCACGCGAGACACGAATTCTCCGTGGCCGAATCACGTAAGCCTGAAGTCTGTGCCCAGTGCCATAGCGGCGCCGATCATAACAACTGGGAAGCGTACTCCCTGTCGAAGCATGGCCTGAAGTATCAGCGTGACAAATCCCACTGGAACTTCAATATTCCGATCAAGGAAGCCATCGCCAAGGGGAGTGAGACTGCACCGACCTGTCAGTACTGCCATTTGGAATATCAGGGCAAGGTCACGCATAACGTCGTCCGCAAAGTCCGGTGGGCCAACTATCCGTTCGTGCCTGGTATTCGGGAAAATATCTCGACCACGTGGTCGGATAAGCGGTTGGATTCCTGGGTGAAGACCTGTACCCAGTGCCACTCCGAGACCTATGCCCGAGCCTGGATGGAGTTCATGGATAAGGGGACTTATTCAGGACTGGACAAGTACGATGAGGCCCATCACGTGGTGGAGGAGCAGTACAACGCGGGCCTGCTCACGGGCCAGAAGACCAACCGGCCCACGCCGCCGGCTCCGGTGAAGGACGGCTTTGAGCAGTTCTTCCAGATCTACTGGTCGAAGGGCAACAACCCGGCCGCCAATGAATTGAAGCTGTTCGAAATGGCGGAAGACCATCTGGTGCAGTTGCACGTGAGTTTGGCCCACCAGTACTGGGGCTACACGTACACGGTGGGTTGGGCCGCGATGAACCGGGCCTATGTCGAGATCATGGACGATAACACGAGGCTGAAGGAGATGCAGAACCTGTTGGCCCGTGTGGATCGGTTGGAGACCGAACGCAAGAACTCCCTGCTCGACCTTGACAGCACGGGAGGGAAGCTCTCGCTGGGTGGCCTGGGTGGCGGCATGATGCTGGCCGGGACCCTTGCCATTGCGGGCTGGCGGCGGCGGGAGAGGAAAGATCGTTGATTGCAAC
>DASPGL010000205.1:0-5656 GCA_035620635.1 Nitrospira sp.
CAAGGACCCGCGTAAGGATCGGACGATGAATCGCGTCGTGGAAATGTGGAGAGAAATCGGGCAGGAGTCGCTCAATCTGCCCAATCTTCTGACGCTCGTCCGTATTCTCCTGATTCCCGTTTTTGTGGTTTTCTTCATCGAGCCGACGGCGGACCGCTCGATGATCGCCGCCATAATTTTTACCGTGGCAGCGGTGACGGACCTGTTGGACGGCTATATTGCCAGGCGAACCGGCCAGGTCACGAAGCTCGGCAAGTTGCTCGACCCGATCGCCGACAAGTTGCTCGTCCTGTCGGCGCTGATCCTCCTGGTCAACATCGATCGCGTCAGCGCCCTCGTGGCGATTCTCGTCATCGCGCGCGAGTTGGCCGTCACCGGCATCCGGGCTATTGCCGCCGGTGAGCAGCTGATCATTGCCGCGGAGGCGACAGGCAAGTACAAGATGGCTCTGCAAGTCGTGGCCATTGTCCTGCTTATTCTGGAGGGGACGGGACTGGCGGACCTCGGCAATGTACACCTGGCCGGCACGGTGACCCTGTATCTGTCTCTGGCGCTGGGCTATATCTCCGGCGGCCAGTACGTGTGGAGTTTCTGGAAGCAGGTCGTGGCGAAAGGGCTGTGATGATGCTGTCCCTCGCCCTGCCTTTTGGATTGGCCACCGGCTAAGTCGTTCGACAACGACGTGGTGCGCAGAGCAAAACTCCTCACAACCGTCTGTGCGCTGATTGGTCTTCACCTCACGATCACGGCCTGCAATGAGAACGGAACGCCTCCACACGTAGAGGCCTATGCCTATTCGGGTGCCTCCGCAACAGGATTCTGCCAGACGGGGTCGCGTGAAGGTCCTGCCGGTGCGACCGACGGCGAAGCTTCAGCGGACGGCCTTCGTTATAGCGTGCGCGCTCCCTCAAATTACGACGCCACGGTCGGTCATCCCTTATTGATGGTGTATGCCGCGGCTGGTCAGAGTGGTCGGGCGTCGGAGCGACTGACCGGCCTTACCCCGGATGCCACCGGCGCAGGGTTCGTGGTGGTGTATGCCGACTACCGGCCGCTGGGCATTCCCGCCATCGAACAGCTCAGCACCATTCCCGGATTGGTCGCGAAGAAGTGGTGCATTGATGAGCACCGGGTCTATGTCACCGGGCATTCCGATGGCGGCACGGTGACGTTGGCGCTTGCGGTGCTCGACCGGACAAGGAAGATCCCGGCGGCGATTGCACCGAGTGCCGCCGGGTGGACCGGCAAGGATCTGGAGGCCTATCAATGCCCCGCGCCCCTTCCGGTCATGATCATGCACAGCGCGAACGACAGCCTTTTTCGCGGGTGGGGCGCGCAGACGGCAGTCTGGTGGGCGGGCTGCAACCACTGTGATGTGGCCAGGACGAAGCACGTCGGAAGCGGATGTGTGGCGTATCAACAATGTGCGTCGGGCGGTGCGACGCTCTACTGCGAGGGAACCGGCAGCCATCGGGACTGGCCCAATCTCAATCGCATGGTGCTCGAAGTGTTCGCGCACCCTGAAAAGTTTCTGTGACATTCGAGCAGCGGGCTCGTCGGACTCGGTCGAGGGCAGGCGGAAGCGGTCACGCGGATCGACAGGATGGATCAGCAAGGACTCATCGTGGTACTCGCGTTGTGCGGGTATCTGCTGGGGGCGGTGCCCTTCGGGATCGTCGTTTCCAAGACGATGGGACTGCCCGATCCACGCACGGTCGGCAGTAGGAACGTGGGCTTCACGAACGTGCTGCGCGTGTCGGGCAAGAAGGCCGGCATCCTCACCTTGATCGGCGACATGGGCAAGGGGTGGGTGACAGGTGTTGCGGCGGCGCAGTTGCTGCAGAATGAATGGGCCGTTCTGGCCGTCGCGCTCACACCGTTTCTCGGTCACCTCTTCTCGCCGTTTCTCGGATTCAAAGGCGGTAAGGGGGTGGCGACGGCACTCGGCTCGGTCCTCGGCGTGGCCCCGCTGATCGGCCTGCTGCTCCTCCTCGCGTGGATCGGAGCGGTCGCTCTGTGGCGCTACTCCTCCGGCGGCGCGCTGACCGCCTTCGGGCTTTTCCCGATCATCGCCGCGATGGTTCGCCCCACCGTTGAATTTCTCCTCTTCTCCATCGTCGTGAGTGGACTCATTGTCCTCAAGCACAAGGGGAACATCGAGCGGCTGTGGAGCGGGGCCGAGAGCAAGATAGGGGAGCGGAAGAATTAGGGGAGCAGCCAGGCCGTCCTTCTTGCTCGCCGAACGCGCGCCCTCAGAAGGGCCTCGTTCGATGCGCGCAGTGAACGACAGCCTGACCACTCCCCTTCTTACTTTGAAGGGGGAGGAAGAGTGAGGACTTGCAGCGCGGCTGATCCTCTGTGCTCGCCCACCGCGCACGCAAGACTCATCGAACTTGTATCAGATCAGGCGGCGCTCGCCTGGGTTAGGACGCGTTCGAACGCGTCCAGGGTGGGGAGGGTGAGAACGTTGCGCGCACGTAAGGATCAAACCACGCTGCCCGATTTAGGAGCTAAGGGGATGTGGGAAGAACTGCATCGACAGACGCAGTGAGGACTGATCACTCCCTATTCTTCTCTTGGGGGAGATTGGTGGAGGAAAGAAGACCAGCGCTCGACAGCCTCAAGAGGATGGAGGCAGGTGTTAGTACGAACAGGGAAAGGTAACGGTGAAGCTCAGCGGAGGAGCGTTCGCGGAGTCCGCTGGAGCGATTTGTTAGGCAGTCGTCTGACGGACTACTTTTCCAACAACCTGCCATCGTGCCTCAATCGTGTCCGCTGACAAGTCAGCACCACAATCCCATTCGACAAAGTAACCGCCATTGACGACCTTCATAAATTCGTTCTGGTCTCGAAGTGCCTCGAATGCCTCATCCTGAAGATAGGGGCTCACATCAAACCGGCCAACACGACCGTCGTCTGCCACAATGGATAGCACCCAGTTTGGTTGTGCCTGCAGTTCCGTGATTCTCATTGGTCAAGTCCTTTGATTGGGAAGGTTTTCTTACCGTTGACCGCCAAGTCCCAGTCAGCAAGCAAATCTTCTTGATGAATCTCGATCCATGCGACGACCAGTTTGTGCTTATTCGGAGGCAGATCACCGGCCAGAACCGTTCCGTCTGGAATTGAGTATACGGCCACTTTACCTTGGTAATCGGCATGTATGTGTGGTCCATGATGTTTCTCGATGTCTCGGAAGAACATCCGAATGAGAATCCCGTAAAACATGGAAATCGTTGGCATGCTATTTTGCCTTTTCGCTCTAGCGCCTAACTATTGAGTATACTGACCGGCATAGTACGCAGATACCGCGTGCCAACTTTTGCGCAATTCTTGTTCTGGCTCATAGACTTGTCACCTCTGTCCACGACACGGCGTTGGTTTGCTACACAGACCGGCATAGTACCGTTATAGCTGCGAAGGACTCAACCTTCTTTGGATCAGCGCATCGGCTGGGCTCCGTCGACTTATGCCGACTCGGGCAGAAAAACCGGGACATTCTACTTTTTCCAGTAGGGACTGAGAAGTACGGGTGAGAGGTGGCTGGGCAGGGCGTCGCTGTTGCCTATTGCCAGATGGAGCGGGCACAACTCCCCGCGGCTTGTCGAGGATACCCTTGGATTGAGCGAGCATTGCCGGAGGAGCGAGGGATCCGCCGAGGCTTTGTCGGGGAGGAAAGCTGGAACTGACCAATGCACCACGGTCGCAAGACCGTGGCTGCGGGAATTCCAGAAGGTTTCCGCCAGGCAAAGCCCGGAAGGGCGCACGGCGCGATGAATAAAGAGCGCCAGGTTTGTGCGCACCGCCGAGATGGTGAGGCGGCCGGAACCGCTCCGGGAGGCGGGCGAGCGAAACCGAGGGCATCCTGAAGCCCTTTTCATTGACTCTCTTCCGACCCCTTCATATAATGCGCTCGCCATGGTTTTCCTTGTCTGACAGGCACTTATGCGTTCACCCTCCAAGGGTCGTGTGGCGGAAACGCTGGGTCAATTGCGAGCCGGTCTTCGCCATGCCTTTGCCACCCGATCTGAGTCCCAACCCCTATCGGTGGAAGATGTGGAATTGCTTGAGCGGGTAGCGAGCGCGGTTGTGAAACGCGGCATGGCGGCGCCGGCCACGGTGTTTTTGGAATCGATGGGACCGATGAATTTTTTGGGAAGCCAGACACTCCATTTTCTCACCCCGATCATTGAATGCGTGTTCAATACCAAGGAAGTTGAACAAGTCGCCCGCCTCCTTGAGCGGCGCGATACGATTGCTCGTCTCATTGTCCTGATCGATTCCAAATCCGCCTCCCGCGCTCCACAAGGAGCGTCCGCTCAATGACCGCTGCTTCCCACGCTTCCGAAAAGCCAAAGATCGGCCATCCCCTCAACGTCATCGTCGCCACCGACTGCGGCAGCACGACGACCAAGGCCATTCTCATCGAAAAGATCGGCAACGAGTACCGGCAGACCTACCGGGGTGAAGCGCCGACGACGGTCGAGGCGCCGTTTGAAGACGTTACGCGAGGGGTGCTGAACGCCATCGCCGAAATCGAAGAACTGTCTGGCCGCAAGATTCTTGACGGCGACCAGATCATCACGCCCTGCCGCGACGCCAAGACCGGTGTGGACATCTACATTTCGACAAGCAGTGCCGGCGGCGGTTTGCAGATGATGGTGACCGGTGTCGTGCAGAACATGACCGGAGAGAGCGCGCAGCGCGCCGCACTGGGCGCCGGGGCGATCGTGATCGATGTGTTGGCCTCGAATGACGGCCGTCTGCCGCATGAGAAGATCGAGCGCATCCGGTCCATGAGGCCGGACATGATTCTGATGTCAGGCGGCACCGATGGCGGAGCGGTCACGCATGTGGTGGAAATGGCGGAATACGTGGCGGCGGCGGAACCGCGGCCGCGGTTTGGCGCGACCTACAAACTGCCGCTGATCTATGCCGGCAACAAGGAGGCCCGGGCGCAAGTGACCAAGATCCTGGGCGAGAAATCGGCCTTGGTCGTGACGGAGAACATCCGGCCTGTGCTGGAAAAGGAGAATCTCACTCCCGCCCGCAATAAGATCCACGACTTGTTTCTCGAGCACGTCATGCAGCAGGCTCCCGGATACAAGAAGCTGATCGAGATGGCCGGAGCGCCGATCATGCCGACGCCGGCGGCCGTCGGGCTGATCATGGAGACGATCGCCAAGCGCGAACACCTCAACCTGATCGGCGTCGATATCGGCGGCGCGACGACGGACGTGTTTTCGGTCTTCGACGGTGTGTTCAATCGGACGGTCAGCGCCAATCTCGGCATGTCCTATAGCATCTCAAACGTGCTGGCGGAAGCCGGCCTGGTCAACATCATGCGCTGGGTCCCCTTCACGATTGACGAACAGACGCTCCGGAACCGCATCAAGAACAAGATGATCAGGCCGACCACGATTCCGCAAACGCTGGATGAGCTGCAAATCGAGCATGCGATCTCGCGGGAGGCCCTGCGGCTGGCCCTGATCCACCATAAATCGCTGGCGACCGGGCTGAAGGGAGTGCAGCAGGAGCGAACGATTTCCGACGTGTTCGAGCAGCAGACCTCGGGGAAGACGCTCATCGATATGCTCAAGTTGGATTTGATCGTCGGGAGCGGCGGCATTCTCTCCCATGCGCCGCGCCGCATTCAGTC
>DASPGL010000206.1:0-2468 GCA_035620635.1 Nitrospira sp.
ATCACAATCGTATCGGGCTGCACCAGCCCTTCTGCAAAGAGAGGCGCCAGCTGCAGCACGGCGGCGGTTGGGTAACAGCCTGGAGAGGCGACCAGTTTCGCCTTGGCGATCGCACTTCGGTGGAGTTCCGGCAGCCCGTAGACGGCGTCGGCCAATAAATCGGGGTGGCTGTGCGCGGTCTGGTACCACTTTTCGTATACCGTGACGTCCTTGAGACGATAGTCGGCGCTCAGGTCGACAACCAGCCTGCCGGCTTTGAGGCATAGGGCCACCGGCTTCTGTGATCTGGTGTGGGGAAGCGCCAGGAACACGGCATCGGCGCGTTCCGCCAGGGCGTCCGGTGCCAGCGCTTCGAAGGTCAGTCGAACTACGCCGGTCAGGCTCGGAAAGACGGCAGAGACGGCTTGGCCAACCGATTTCTCAGACGTGACCGCGGTGATTTCGTAGTGGGGATGCGCCGCGGCCAGCCGTACGAGTTCGGCACCGGCGTATCCGCTGGCTCCTGCGATCGCGATGCGGAATTTTCTGCTCATAGGATCTGCCTCGGGATCTGCCTCGTGGGCACCCTGACGGGGATCGTGCGTCGCACATAAAAAAGGGAAGGCCAGAAGCCTTCCCTTTTCCGATCGTTGGCTTCTGCGGCCTAGCGCTTGGAGTACTGGAAGCGCTTGCGAGCTCCTTTCTGTCCGTATTTCTTCCGTTCCTTCACACGGGAATCCCGGGTCAGCAACCCTTCTTTCTTGAGGGGGGAGCGTACCGCGGGTGTCATGGCGACAAGGGCCCGCGCGATGGCGTGACGAAGGGCGCCGGCCTGCCCGGTCGGCCCACCGCCGTACACCGTGGCGCTGATCGAATACTTGCCCATGAGTCCGGCCATCTCCAGCGGAAGCTGAATGATCTGCCTGAGCGTGAGGCGGGGAAAGGCCTTTTCCAGCGGCTTGTCATTCACCGTAATCTCGCCGGCCGTGCCTGTGACCCAGGCCCTGGCCACTGCACACTTTCTCCGACCCGTTGCGTATTGTGTCACTGCTGTCATGCGACTCGCCTCCTTAGGATCGTGTTCTGAACACCTATGCGCCTCTACAATGAAAGTGGTGCCGGACGTTGGGCCTGATGCGGATGATCGGAGCCCACGTACACACGGAGCTTCTTCGCCATGCCGTTGCCAAGAGGGGTCTTGGGGAGCATCCCCTCGATCGCCCGCGTCAGCAACTCGGTCGGATCTTTTCTGAACAGATGCGCGGCCGTCGTGGTCTTGAGGCCGCCCGGATATCCGGAGTGATGGCGATACAGTTTGGTTTCCATCTTGCTGCCGGTCAGCCGGACCTTCTCGGCGTTCACGATCACCACATGGTCGCCCAGGTCCACGTTGGGGGTGAACGTCGGGCGATGCTTGCCCCGCAGGACGGCGGCGACACGGGCGGCCAGACGACCAAGGGTTCTCCCCTCGGCGTTGACCAGATGCCAGGTCTCTTTCACTTCAGTGGGTTTTTCGAGGTGCGTTCTCATCGTCATTCTCCGCTTCTGTCGGCTGTGCCCGTCTCAACGGGTGATTAGACTTCTTGCGTGCCGATGTTCTTGGTTTCCAGCCTGGCCAGCCAGGCTTCCAGATTCTGACCGCTGCGTCGGCTCCAGACATCCTGCGAGACGTAAATCGGAGCATGGCACCGAAGGGCCAATGCAATGGCGTCGCTGGGTCTGGCATCGATGGTTCTGACGACACCCCGGTTCTCCAGATGGACCGTGGCGTAATAGGTGCTGCTTTTGACGTCAGTCAGGACCACTCGCTGGGTCGTGATCCCCAGATGTTCGCCAAAGTTCCTGATCAGGTCGTGGCTCATCGGGCGCGGCGTGACGTCCGTGCTCAAGGCACGCTTGATGGACTCGCCTTCGGGTGCTCCGATCCAGACGGGGAAGGTCTCCCTGCTCCCGTCGGTCCGCGTCAGCACGACGATCCGCGTGTCCGTGTTGGAATCATCCACGACACGGTTGACCGTGAGTTCGATCAGAGGCTCTGAGGTATGAGGCGTCCGTGCGTCCATGGCGACGAGTGTCCGTCAGGAGTCCAGTTTGCCGAAATCTTCCGGCTTCAAATTTTCCAGCCACTGATCGAGTTCCTCCGAACTCTGTTTGCGAATGACCGACTCGCTTGCAAAAATCGGAGCCTGGGACCGGAGGGCGAGCGCGATCGCATCGCTGGGCCGGGAATCGACGGTATATTCCGAATCTTCGTACATCAGGTGGATCTTCGCAAAGTAGGTGTTCTCGTTCAAATCGGTGATGACCACGCTGATAACCTTGGCATTGAACGCATCGAGGTACGACTTCATGAAGTCATGTGTCATCGGGCGTGGCGGGGCCACGTTCTCCAGGGCCAGACTAATCGAACTCGCCTCCGCCTTGCCGACCCAGATGGGCAGCATCTCCGCCTGGTCTTCGTCCCGCAGAATCACGATATAGGCGTTGTT
>DASPGL010000207.1:0-8083 GCA_035620635.1 Nitrospira sp.
CCCATGTGGCTGACGTCGAACAAGCCGGCCTTGCTGCGAACAGTGTGGTACTCGTCGAGCACACCCGTGTACTGGATGGGCATTTCCCAGCCGGCGAAATCGACCAGCTTGCCAGAGGCGGCACGATGCTGAGCTATGAGCGGAGTCTGTTGCATGATGGTTGCACTGACAGGCGTGCAGGCTGAAACGCTGACAAGTTGGCAAAGTCCAAGCTGGCAAGCGGAAACGCCGTTCTTGTCAGCCTGTCAGTTTGCGACGTGTCGGCCTAACTATCGAACCCCCAGCAACTCGACATTGAAAATGAGTGTGGCGTTCGGAGGAATCACCCCGCCGGCACCTCTTGTGCCATACCCGAGGCTGCGGGGATCGTCTGCTTTCGCTTCCCGCCGACTTTCATGCCCGCCCCGCCCTCATCCCATCCCGTGATGACCCGCCCCGCCCCCAATGGGAACGAGAAGGGCTGTCCCCGATCGACAGAGCTGTCGAACTTCTTCCCGTTCTCCAGCCAGCCCGTATAATGCACGGTGGTCGTCTTGCCGGCGACGGCAAGGTCGCCGGTGCCGATTGCCTGGTCGATATACTGGAGCCCGGAGGGCATGACGTTCTCGTTCATGTTCGAGTCCCTTTCGTTCACAGTGATCAGCCTCCCTCTCCCAGGGTCGGTGTTAGCGCCAACATTACGATGAAGAAGATGTTGCTGCGATGTCTCCACGACTTCCCTGGTGCCACATCGAAGTCTTATGGCACGGGTCGGCTAGCGCAGGCTGCGCCCTGTGCGTCATCCCGTTCGGCGAAGAGCGCCAGACTGGCCGTATACCCGTGCAGAAAGTTCCGCCCACCGACCGGTCCGATTTCGCCCTGAGCGAAAAAACCTGCGATCGGGATCGGCCCTAACCGTTCGGTCGCCGCCGCCGCATCGTGGTTGGGCCTCCCGAACAGTCCGTGTCCACGCCCGCAGCAGCTGAACATGAGCGCACCGAGTGCCGGGCGACGATGGGCGGCCCGGTCTGAGGCCAACAACAAATTCAAGTCTTCGCTGGCCGACCGAGCGTCCCGGAGTTGAAACTGCACCGTCTGCCCCTCCTGCACGATATCTCCAATGGCCACCGACCCTGTCTTCTGATCGGCGCCGACGAGATTCCGGACGAGGAAATCCCCTCGCTCGAAGCGGTTCCGCTGCTCGTCGATCACGATGCCCAAATGAAGCGCTCGATGGGCGCGCCGACGGTCTTCTCCCGTCAAGGATTCAAACACGGCCTGCAGCCGCTCCAATGCCGGCATGCCCCCGAGTTCGTGTATGAGATTGTGCTCGGCCTTCGTGACAACATACCGGTCCCCGATCAGGCGGCATCCTTGCGATATGATCGGCCGCACATCGATGGGGCCGGACAGGCGAACGCCCACCAACCCGCCCCTCAGCACCTCATCCTGGAAGATCAGGCGATTCTCGTCCGCGTGTTGCCCGCCACCCGCCAATCCCCCGACCGCTTTGGTGCCCGGATACCGTTCATCAATGAGCTTGAGGACTTCCTGCATGGGGGTTGTGAAGGGATCGGCCAGCAGAAGAAAGGACGAGTCAGTTACTCCTGACCCCGGCCAGCCGGACAGCTTGAACTGGTCCTGGCTAGGCGAGAAGGAGAGCCGAACCGGCTCCATGGCCACCTCCGGTAGGGAGGCAACCCATAGCGTGACAGCCGGAGTCGTCTCCAGCTCCTCTGACCCCGCGATCACCCCTTCGCCGCTGCATCCAAGCATGAGCCGGGGGCTGAGCGACTCGGCGAGCATCGCGGCCAGAAGCTCAACTCTCGATACATGGTGGGCGGAGAAGAAGAGGCAGGCGAGATCGATCGACGCGGGACCGACGCTCGCCCGGATGTCATCCGCGAGGTCGCGGGCCGCTGCCTCCGTATCTGACTTTTGCGACAGGGCTGCCGCAAACTGTAGTGCTCCGGTTCTGCGCGACGATGTAGACGATAAACTGGGCATACTGATGCGAGAGCCAGGCTGGGCCGCTCAAACCCCGGGGTCCATACGCTGGGATCGAGTCTGGGCCAGTTTCTTATAATACCGCCATAGGTAGGAATGATAGTCGTCAAGTTGCGCGAGAAGGTAGTGGAGTTCCGTCGGGTCCTCAGTTTCGAGGGCACGCACCATTCTCGTCTTGAGAAACTCGCCGAAGGCCTCAGTCTTCTCCACCGCGGTCAGCAGCCGTAACCCTCCGCCAATTTGGTACTCGTTCATGCGGCGCATCTCCATGGAAACGGCTGCAGAATAACGAGGGGGCGGGCAAAAATGCAAGCCTCTTTCCCCCACGAATGGGTGCGCAGGCAGCACATGCGGTGTATAATGCAATCCTTGCCGCGCGAAAGCTCCACAACGACAGACAGTCCGACGACAGACAGTCCGACGCCAGACAGTCCGACGCCAGACAGCTGGTGCCAGGATTAGGTGTATGTGCTAGAAGTTAATCTGACAGACAGGTAGAGTCCTCCTCTTCACGGAATGAGCGTCTCCATGCCTGCGACAAACGGCGTACCTTCAGCCACCCTCTTAGCCGATTTCAAAGCCGGCCTGGTTGTGTTTCTCGTGGCTCTGCCCTTATGCCTCGGGATTGCGCTCGCCTCCGGTGCCCCGCTGTTGTCGGGGTTGCTAGCCGGAATCGTCGGCGGCACTTTAGTGGGATTGTTCAGCGGGTCGCAGACGAGCGTCAGTGGCCCGGCTGCAGGCTTGACCTCTATCGTCGCCGCCCAGATAGCATCACTCGGGTCGTTCTCAGCGTTCCTAGTGGCAGTCATTTTTGCAGGCCTCATCCAAATCGGCCTGGGTATCGCCCAGGCTGGGTTTATCGCCGCCTTCTTCCCGAGCAGCGTGATCAAGGGCTTGCTGGCTGCCATCGGTGTAATCCTGGTTCTGAAACAAATCCCGCACGTCCTGGGTCACGACCTCGACCCGGAGGGGGAGATGACCTTCCAGCAGCCGGACAGCGAAACGACATTTTCCGAACTCTTGGGGCTGTTTGGAGATTTCCAACTGGGCGCATCCATCATCGGCCTCGTGTCAATCGCTCTCATGGTCGCCTGGAGCAAGTGGACGCCGCTCAAACAGTCGTGGATTCCCGCCCCTCTGGCCGTGGTGTTGTTCGGGGTCGGAGCCAACCTATGGTTTCAGCACCTGGGTGAACCGTGGCTCATCAAGCCGAGCCACCTTGTCCAGGTTCCGATGGCAGGCAGTATCGCCGAGTTTTTGAACTTCCTATCCCCACCCGACTTCTCGCAGTGGGCAACCCCGGCGATCTACACTGCTGCCGTGACGATCGCTATAGTGGCGTCACTCGAGACGCTGCTGAACTTACAAGCGGTCGACAAAATTGATCCGGAACAGCGCACTTCTCCCCCAAGCCGAGAGCTGCTGGCCCAAGGCATCGGAAACGTCGCCTGCGGGCTGATCGGCGGCCTTCCGGTGACATCGGTGATCGTCCGTAGTTCCGTAAACATCAACGCCGGCGGGAAGACAAAACTCGCGGCGATCGTCCATGGCGTCCTGCTGCTGGTCAGTGTCCCGCTCATCCCGATGTGGCTGAACACGATTCCGTTGTCCTGCCTTGCGGCAATCTTACTGGTCACAGGGATCAAACTGGCGAGTCCGGCGCTGGTGAAGCAGATGTGGAGTGAGGGACGATATCAGTTCATTCCTTTCGCGGCAACCGTCGTTGCCATCGTATTCACTGACCTGCTCATCGGTATCCTGATCGGGCTGACTGTGAGCATCGGTTTCATTCTCAACAGCAATCTTCGCCGTCCGATGCGCCGCTTCGTAGAAAAGCACCTCGGCGGTGACGTATTGCACATCGAGTTGGCCAACCAGGTGAGCTTCCTGAATCGTGCCGCCCTGTCCAAAGTATTGGCTGAAGTTCCCCGCAATGGACATGTGTTGCTCGATGCGCAGAACACGGACTACATCGACCCGGATGTGCTCGACCTGATCCGGGATTATAGGGAAGAAACAGGGCCGGCCCACGGTGTCGAGGTGAGCCTCGTGGGCTTCCAGGCCAAATACCCGTTCGACGACCAGATTCAATATGTCGATTATTCGACCCGCGAACTTCAAGATTCACTCACCCCGCAACAGGTCCTGCAACTCCTGAAGGACGGCCATACACGATTCCGCACCGGTCGGCGTCTGACACGAGACTTCGACCGCCAGATCCGTGCTACCGCCGACGGACAACACCCCTTGGCCGTCATACTCAGCTGCATTGATTCCCCAACTCCTTCCGAGCGGGTCTTTGATCTGGGCATGGGTGACATCTTCAGCGTCCGCATCGCCGGAAACGTCTCGAGCCGGAAGGTTGTCGCCAGTGCAGAATACGGGTGTGCTGTGGCTGGAGCGAAACTGATCCTGGTCATGGGACATACTCGATGCGGCGCCGTCACCGCAGCCGTCAAGCTTCTGTGTTCAACCAGCACAGCGGCAGAGGCAACCGGGTGCCAGAATCTCGACCACATCGTCAACGACATTCAACAATCTGTCGACCAGACTACCTGCCAATCCTTGCTAGCACGGCCGGCGACCGACATAGGACCTCTCGTCGACGCGGTGGCCCGGAGCAATGTGTTGCGGGTGGTTGAGTCCATGTTCAAGCAGAGCAAGACGCTCGATCGCCTCGTCCGGGAGCAACGGATCGCGATTGTTGGCGCTATGTACGATGTTGGGACAGGGGCGCTCGAGTTGCTCACCGGTGATACTTCGGGAGCGGGTGATCATCCCGTCGAAACCGGTTGATCGAATCGGATCATTGCCGGTTGGGACTGTCCAGCACAAGGAGGAGCCCGACGTGAGCGGATGGAGGTGCTTCTTAAGGATTATGCAACTCCCCGGATGTCATTCAACCAGTGGTACACGGACGAGATCACCGAGAAGCAGTAGATAAGAGTACCTTCAGTCGATCCAGATCGATCGCCTCTGCCCGATGTCCGTCGCGGCCCACCACGGTGGTGGCGGTCGTGAGAGCATTCAGTATCGCTTCTTCTGTGGCTTCGATGGAAGCGGTGATCAGAGGATTGAGGTGCGTGTCGGCGAGATGCAGGAGGCTGTAGGTCGGCTCCTTAGGATAGTGCGGGATTACGTTGGCCGTCGAAAACGCGAGGATGAAATCACCGCTCCCATGCCTGGCGGTCGAACCGGTCCTCGCCAACCCCAGCGCAGCGCGCTTCGCCAGTCTTGTCAGCTGACGGCTGTCGAGCGGGGCATCCGTGGCCAGGATGATGATGATCGATCCCTCGCTCTGTCCGGGAGAGAGGCTTAGCGAGAGAGGAGGCGCCGGCCCGTACAAGCGACCGACCGGAACTCCGTTGACCAGAAGTTCCGGTCTCCTCCCGTGATTGGCGTTGACCAGCACGCCGATGGTATAGCCTCCGTCTTTCTCCGGCAATCGGCGCGACGAGGTTCCGATGCCGCCCTTGAATCCATAAGACACCATGCCGGTACCGGCCCCGACGCTGCCTTCCTGGACCGGCCCGCCGGTGGCACCGTCCAATGCGGTCATGACATCCTGTTCAGAGACGTGGCGACCTTGAATGTCGTTCAGGCGTCCGTCGTCACATTCAGCAACCACCGGCGTGAGCGTATCATCCGTAATTCCGATCTCCGGATGATGCGTGATCATCCAACTCATCACGCCGTTCGCGACACGCGGCACATTCATGGTGTTCGTGAGGGCGATGGGGTACTCCAAAAACCCTGATTCCGCCACCCAGGAAAGGCCGGTCATCTCGCCGGTACCGTTGAGCACGAACGATCCGGCCGCCACCTTCTTGTGCCAGACATCTTCACGCGGAATGACGACAGTGACTCCGGTGCGAACCGGACCTTCTCCAGGTCTGAGCGGCCCCTCCCCTTGGATCACGGTCCGGTGCCCGACTTTCACTCCTGCCACATCCGTGATGGCGTTGAGCAAACCGGGCTGATATTGCCCGACGACGATGCCAAGTTCACGGACTCGCTGGCGGCCCTCTACGGGTTCGGCTGACTGAAGCGGCAGGCTCTCGCCTAACAGCACTACCACGCAGGAGAGGAATGCCGCGGCGAGACGGGATCTTCGTGGGACTGAAACGGAAACCCGTGGAACACTAGACCTCATGACTGCTGGCCCGATGGGGAATCACCACGTCGATGCCCGGGTGCTCGGCCTGGATGGCGGCGCCGAGCGAGAGCGCCTGTTTCTCTTCGCCATGAACCACAAAGATCTTTCCGGGCAGCGGATGGATGGCTCGGACATAGGCGAGGAGGTCGTTCCGGTCTGCGTGGGCTGAGAGCCCGTTGAACTTCACGACCTGGGCGCGACGGGGAGTCGGAATTCCGAATATCGGCACGACATCCCATCCTTCCACCAGTTTGCGCCCCAGCGTATGTTCTGCTTGGAACCCGACGAACACAATGACGTTGGCTTCGTCCTGGATGGCATGCTTCAGGTGGTGCACGATCCTCCCGCCTTCACACATTCCGGAGGAGGAAATAATGACACAGGGTCCCCTCATCGAATTAAGGCGCTTGCTGTCTTCCGGCGTCGAAATGAAATGGATATAGCGCGACGCGAAAGGATCGCCTTCTGCCGAAAAGGTCTTGAACGTCTCCTCGTCGTAACAGTCCGGGTGGCGGCGAAACACCGCGGTCGCCCGACCCGCTAAGGGTGAGTCGATATAAATGGGAATGGGATCGACGCGGCCCTCGCCGACCAGTTCCTTGATGCGCATGACCAGTTCCTGCGTCCGGCCCACGGCGAAGGCCGGGACGATGATTTTGCTCTTGTGCGCTCTGGCATGGTCGAGCAGATCTTGAGCTTTCTTTTTCATTTCCACGCCGGCCTGCTCGTGCAGCCGGTCTCCGTAGGTGGATTCCAGGATGAGCACGTCGCAGGGTGGAGGCGGTTCCGGGTCGCGCAGAATCGGCATGTTGGAACGACCAAGATCGCCGCTGAATAGAACGGTGGCGGTGTTCCCACGCGCGGTGTATTTGACTCGGATGGCCGCGGAGCCCAGAATATGGCCGGCGTCGTGAAACGACGCCGTGACACGCGGAGCGATCTTGATCTGATCCCCGTACCGCGCCCCTTCGAAGCGCTTGATGATTTTCCGCACATCCTCGCCGTCATAGAACGGGCGAACGCAGGCCCGGCCGCCCCGTCGCTCCTGCTTGTTGACATAGCGACAGTCGCTCTCCTGGACACGAGCCGAGTCCTCGAGCATGATCCCGGCCAAGTCGGCGGTCGCTCTGGTGACATGCACCTTTCCGGAAAACCCGTGCCGCGGCAGGACCGGTAAGGCGCCCGAGTGATCAATATGGGCATGGGAGAGCATCACCGCCCCTATTGACTTGGGATCGAACCCTAGATCGCGGTTCTGCCGGACAGCTTCCTCCCGACGTCCCTGGAACAGCCCGCAATCGAGTAACAGCCGGAACCCCGGCATCTCCAGCATATGGCGACTTCCGGTGACTGATCGAGCAGCGCCGTGGAAGGAGAGCTTCATGGTCGAGGTACTCCATTGTGGCGTCCGATCAGGTCCCAGGCCTCTTGGGCCGATTCGGCATAATGAAAGAGCTGCAGGTCCGCTTGTGAAATCAGTCCGTTCTCAACAAGCCAGTTCCAGTTGATCAGCCGTTCCCAGAAGTCACGCCCGACCAGCACGACGATGACGCTGTCAGTTTTGCCGGTCTGAAGGAGGGTGAGCGTTTCAAATAATTCATCGAGGGTCCCGAACCCTCCGGGAAAGGCGACGAGCGCCTTGGCACGAATCAGAAAGTGCATTTTCCTGATCGCGAAATAGCGAAACTGAAAGCTGAGCGTCGGCGTGATGTACGGGTTCGGACGCTGCTCGTGCGGCAACGTAATGTTGAGCCCGATCGATTTGGCCCGCGCGTCCGCCGCACCCCGGTTGGCGGCCTCCATGATACCCGGGCCTCCTCCCGTGACAACCACATAGTCGCAGCGCCCTGCGATCTGGCACGTTGAGGAAACCAGGCGCCCGAATTCGCGCGCGACGTCATAGTATTTCGAGAGAGCCAGTTGTCGCCGGGCGATCCCGAC
>DASPGL010000208.1:0-3680 GCA_035620635.1 Nitrospira sp.
TCGTCCGAACCGGTCTCGGCCGGCCGCTCAACAACCCGACACCAATTCATCCGGTAATCCTGGATCATCTGGTCCCATTCCGGATAGCTGACGGCCCGCTCGCCTTGCACCATCCCCTCCGGCAGCTGACGCTCAACAACGTCCAGTGCGAGCAGCTCCTCCACCCGGAGGGGCAGCGACCGTCCGCCGCCGAGGGCACCCCCGTCCGCCGACATCCGTTCCGCGTGTTTCGCTTCGTGACCGCCGTCCGATCCTGCAGGCGAATCGCTGCCCTGGCCGTGAAGGTGATTCGCTTCCGGTTGCTGGTCGCCGACCTCCGGCTGCTTCCCATCACGCCGAATGAACTCGGGGTTCATGGTGCCGCGGTACGGCCAATTGGAGACAGGACGATAGGTGTCAGCCGCCAGCTCCGACGCGGTCGGGCCTCCCGCGAACTCTTTCGATTCGTCCTCTTCCGGAATTACCGGTCCCGCTGCGGCGCGAGGCGCCACCAGTTCTTCTATGCGAGCGTAGAGGGCATGAACCAGACGCACCGTCTCCTCTGCTGTCGCGTCGGCCCTCAAGATCGACCGGCCCAGATCCCAGAGGATACGCACTTCTTCACTGACCGCGCGTGGAACAGCGGAGCTTTCCGCTTCTCCCGTTGAAAGTCGCAACAGACAGTCGACGATGAGTTCCTTCACCGTTAAACCGTGGGCAGGGTCGCGCGGGGCAATGGTCGCCGCAGCCAGTCGAGCCAGGTCGTGACGAAGTCCCGGATACTCGGCCTGCAGGAGGAACTCAACGCGCGCATCCTCCATGACGATCCAGAGATCCTCGACGAGTCGCGGGGACGGATAGAGCCGGAACAGCTCGGCCAGCGTCTCCGGCATCGCCCCCGCCGGCCTGCCATACCGTCGACGCACTGCATCGACCAGATCCGCCAGCGATTCCAACCGGAGCCGATAGGTACCGAATTCTATATGGCCGGCTTCATGAGCTGCGGCGACGAGGTACCATCGCTCGTTTTCCTCGGCAGTGGGGAAACGACGACAGATCGCGGGCAACGAGATCCTCCGCCCGTCGTCACTGACCGTGGCGCGGGCCGTAGGTGACGCGATCGACTCAGGAAGCGCTGCAATAGCCACGTCGGAGCCGCAGAGGCCTTGGACAAACAGCTTCACGCTCCTCGCCACCTGCCGAAGCGGCACCCCGCTCAACGCCCGTTCAACCGACGCCAGCGCTGTCTGCGACTCCACGGTGAAATAAGCGCGGGCCCCTTCCACGTTGTAAGCCAGCACCTCCATCCCGGTCTTGAACCACGCCTCGAATCTGGAGATAGCTGCCGGGTCGTCCCCGATGAGCCCGATCATCTCGGGACAACGTCGAAGATAGCGCAGCGTGATCTCCGCCTCCTTTTCGCCCAGCAACAGGCCGTACTGGAGCGCACGCACCCGCCACTCCGTAGAGGGCAGCGCGCGCATGAGTCGTGGAGATTCTGCCAGGCACAGCACGCCGGATTCCGGAGACTGTCGGGCCAGAAGCGCTCCCAACGACAGGACGTTCGCCCGAACCGCTCCCGGCTCGACGTCGGCGAGAATGGCCGGACTTGTCCTGAGGAATTCCATCGTCGTCAGGTAGTCCGGCTTCCCCAGATTATTCGGGGCGACCAGGCTCAGGGCGAACGATAACCAGCTTCGTACGTCGCCCAACGGGAGCACAGGAGCCAGCGCGGGGATCTGGCGAATGTATTCAAGGCCGATGATCACATCGCGCTTGATCAGCTCCACGCCGACCTCCAGCCACGGTTGCACCTGTTCGACAGGAAGGGTGGAGAGGATCTGCGGGGCGGTTCTCAGGTACTCCAACGTGACGTTGGCATCTTGATCGGCCATTTCCAAGCCGATGGCCAGAGCCGTGGCACGAGCAGGGGGTGCCTCGATGATCCCGAGAATACGCGGACTGTCTTTGAAGTATTTGAGTGCGGTCGCGCCCGACGATTCCGCCAGCTTCACGCCAAGCGCGAGCCACGCCGCGACCTGCGAAAAGCCAGCGCGTCGGTCCAGTTCGGGAAGCGCGTGAATGGCCGCGTCTGTCGCCTTTGCGGACAGGGCTTCCAGCCTGCCCAGCTCGGTCAGCACTCCGGCGACCGCGGGCCGGCCTGCCGCTTCTTCCAATCGAACAACGAGCGCCTCCGCGGCCATGGTCCCTAGGTCGCCGGCCAGGCGAGCCTTCAAGGCCTGTTGTGCCAAACGATCCGCCATGATTCCGTACCCCACGAGGCCGAAGTTCTGAATTGTAAAGGACCGGATTCCCCTTGTAAACTAGCCGTTCGCGGCACTTATTACCGTGGAGAGGAGCATCCAGATGGCCGAACCAACGCAGGAGAGCCTCGACAAGATATGGAAGTTCGTGACGGGTTTTGCGGGGAAGAGCGGGACGACCATGCACCCCAATCCGGCCGTGACCGAGGCGGTGGTCAAAGGCCTGGCGATGCATGTCGAGGAATTGGGAAAGCCTCTCTGTCCCTGCAATTTTTATAAGGACAAGCAGGCCGAGGCTAAATTGCGACGTTGGATCTGCGCCTGCGACGAAATGCAGATCTACAAGTATTGCCACTGCTTGCTCTTCGTCCGAGCGGACGGGATGCCGATTACCGAGTATCTCCCCGAAGGTCATGAAGGTCGCGAGGTCTACGGCGTCGTCACTGATCCCACACCTGACAAGGGCCGCGCCCTCAGGCGCAAGGCGGCCCCCTCTTCAGCCACGGTGAACGAGCCATCGACCTCGTAGCGATCCGCCCATCATGCGACGATCTGACCGACTCCGCCGATGTCCCTTCCTTCTTGCGCTCCTGATCGGATGCCTGGGGCCCCTGCAGATCCACGCCGCTGAGCCCAGTCGTGCGAATCCGCCGGCGCTGAATGAGAAGGAGCTCTTCACCTACAAGACAAAGGGCAGAGCCACACTGTCCGGCCAGGCGTTCCTCGTATCCCCATCCGGAAAAGCCATCGTACAGGCCGGCGTGCCGGTCCACCTGATCCCGATCGTCCCTTACACCCGTCACTGGTTTGAGCGTCACGTGCGAACCACCAATTGCTGGTCGAAGGACGAGGCAGGATCCACCGAGGGATCTCCGGCTTCCCGTCAACCGGCGGACTGCGCCCGCGACGCGCTGACTCAGCTGCTGGCCGACAAGCGGCTGGCTCCCTATCTCCGTGCCACCAGAGCCAACCCGACCGGACACTTCTGGTTCACGAAGATTCCCGCCGGCCGGTATTATCTGCTGAGTCTGATTGAAGGAGTCGTCGGCTCCCACCAGGACGAACGCGCAGCGGAGCCTGCCTGGCTCACCATTGACCTCGAAGCGGGCGAGAAAGCGACCAATCTGGTCGTGACCAACTGTACGAGCAATCTTTGTTGATCAGTTGATCCGATCGCGCAACCGGCGGGGTTACTTCCTTTCTTTGATCGCCCGTTCGACTTCGCGCCCGGCTTCGCGGGCTTTGATGGATTCCCGGCGGTCGTGCTGCTTCTTGCCTTTGGCCAATCCGAGTTCCACCTTGGCCTGGCCGCGCTTGGAGAAATAGATACGGAGCGGCACGAGGGTGAGTCCCTTCTGCTGTGTCTTGCCGAGCAACTTGTTGATCTCCTTCTTATGCAGCAGGAGCTTGCGCGCTCGGAGCGGCTCATGATTCATG
>DASPGL010000209.1:0-22982 GCA_035620635.1 Nitrospira sp.
AAACGGGGGATCGAAGATTGGGCGGGTGGGCAGCGGCTCGATCAGGTCGGGTTCAAGGCTGCCCAGATCGAGGCATTTCGACGTCTCAATGAGCAGCGCGGGAGCACAGGCCCGGAAGCCCGGCGCTCCCTGCCTGTGTCCGTCAAGACCAGGTTGGGCTACGATGCAGTGGTGGTGGAGCCCTGGGTGGAACACTTGCTGCAGGAGCAGCCGGCGGTGATCTCGCTTCATGGCCGGACGCTCACGCAGATGTATCGGGGCGACGCGGATTGGTCGGCGATCGCCAGGGCCGCCGCCCTGACCAGGGGAACCGGCACCCTGTTATTCGGCAACGGGGACGTTCACAGTCTTGATGATGCCGTGAGACGGATCCGTGAGACCGGAGTGGATGGCGTGTTGGTCGGACGGGCTGTCCTGGGCGCTCCATGGTTCTTCCGCTCGAAAGAACAGGCCCGTGGACTTGTTGCTGGCGCGGGCCGGCAGAGTGGAGTCTCATGCACGGCGGATGCGGTAGGGATCGGAGAGCGTTTTGCCGTGCTGCTGGATCACGCGCGACAGTTTGAATCACTTTTCGGCCCGGGGCAGTTTTACCGGATGCGCAAACACCTGGGCTGGTACTGCAAAGGGTTTCCCCATGCCGCTGCGCTTCGTGCGAGGATGTTCCGCCTGTCCTCCGTCTGTGAACTCGAAACCGCTCTCTCCGACTATCACAACAGTCGGATCGTGGACCCAGCCGAGGCTGAACCGGTTGTAGATGCGGAGATGCCTGCGTCACGATGCGGCTAGTCTTGGCTTCAACGTCACCCCGCCGCCATGAGCTGCTCGCGCTGTTGGGTGTGTCCTTCGAGGTGTGCCCTCCGGCCTTCGAAGAGCAGCCCGTTGCCGGCCTGTCGCCGCATGATCAGGTCGCGCGCTTCGCGCTGGAGAAAGCGCGATCCGTGGCCAGGGCGAGGCCGGAGGATCTGGTGCTCGGCAGCGACACTGTCATCGAATCGGACGGCCGGATGCTGGGGAAGCCGATCGACCTGCAAGAGGCGCGCAGGATGCTCAGCCATTTGGCGGGGCGGCCGCATCTTGTGCAAACCGCCGTGGCGCTCTGTTGTCGGGCGAGAGGGATCGAAGCGGTCGAGGTCGCGACCGCGACGGTGTTCATGAAGGCAGAGGCCGATGACGCGTTGGAACGATATCTGGCGACCGGCGAATCGTTGGGCAAGGCCGGAGCCTACTCCATTCAAGGATTGGGCGGAGACCTGGTTGAGCGGGTCGACGGCGACTATCCCACCGTGGTGGGACTGCCATTGCGAATCTTGGCCAGGATGCTGCACGAGGCGGGCTGCCCCGTTCCACGGGATGTCGAGGAGCTGTATCGACAGCGACCCTATTCCAACTGGAATCGATTCACCGCCTGATTGCAAAGAAGGGGACGGTTCTCCTACAATGCGCCCGTTTGTGCTCCTTGGCCGGGGGGCTTGAGCCGCGCGGAAGCGGTTCGCGAGCTGAAGAGGACGGTATGGCATCACGGAGAAACACGAGGGTAGTGGTAGCGGCCGGCCTGGTCGGAGTCCTGGCGATGGGTGTCGTCGGAACAGCCCGGGCGATCGATGTGAAGCTGTCTCATGAGGATGCGCAAAAAGCGTTAGAGGCTGGCCGGACCCCGATGGACAAAGCGAATCTGCCAGAGGACGTGAAGAAAGTCCTGCAGCAGGCCTCGCTGGTCACCCGTGTGGGCGCTGACCCTGAGAAAGACCCCTGTGGTGCCAGCGCGATTCTTCGCACCAAGCGCTACCGGTTGGAGGCATTCGGTCGTCAGGAAGCGGTGGAGTCGAAGAAGCGCAAGACCGAGGTGCGCATGCCTGAAGAGTTCATCAAGAAAGTGATGGACATGCCCAATATGGAGGTCGAGGTCCAGTTGTGCGGCGACGACGAATATTTCGCCGAGGGAGCTCTCATCGAGCTTCAACAGGGTTCCAAGCGGATCAAGCCCATCGACGTCGGCAAGGCCGAGCGCGGGCGGAAAAACGAGGGCGACGGGCCGGCTTTCCGTTCCCGATTCACCGCGCTCTTCGCCTACGAACAATTTGACCCGAATGCGGCCTCGGTCTTCGTGGTCAATCTGCAGGATGGGAAAGAAGCACGCATCCCGGCCGACTTCTCCAAAGTGAAGTAGCCCCATCGGGACAGTCTATCCGCTCATCCCCAGGTCTGCCGGCCCCGCTTCAACAAAGATTTCAGCTCCGGCTTCAACTGTGCCAGCACATCAAGACGGCGCTGGCGCTGGCGTTCGACCAGACGTCCAGCCACGAATCCTGCGCGAACGCTGACGGATTGTTTGAGAAATGCGCGGATGTATGTCTCCGCCTGAAGGGCATCCTGGTAATCCCCCAGAAGGTCCTGAACCGCCTGCGCCCGCTTCATGAAGCGGGAAGCAGGTTTGCCCATCGACCAGACCGCAAGGTCGGTCGCATAGCGCGCGCGCTTGGCCTTGATGCGGACCTCGTGCAGCCTGGCATGGTTCGGTGACGGACCAAGCTGGCGGATGGTCTTTCGCAGTTTCTTGAATTCCCGCTTGGCCAACTCGGGAAGGGTGACAGGGGATTCCACGACCGACGGCTCGTGAACCGCCAGCCGGAGCCGGCGAATCAGCTCGAGATAGCGTGTGCTCTTCAGCTCGCTGACCACGACCTCCTGTACCCGCTCACGTTGAATCCGCAGATGAGACACGAACTGGGTCACTGGCTTGCGGTCTCGTGCATCCAGCCTGGCGGCCTCCGCAGTGAAGTAAGCGATCTGCACGTCGAGATCGCGCGCCTGACCCAGGAACCCGCTGAGCCAGGACAATTCGTTCTCCAGGGATTCGGCCCATTCAGGGACCAGTACCGGCCCGGCGGCCCGCAGGACCGCACGCAGCCGCCTCGTGTCCACGCGCATCTGGTGGAGCGCCTCGCGCTCGGTGCCCAGTCTGGTGCCGGGGTCGTGCGCCAGGAGCCAGCGGACATGTTGCGCGAGTGCCCATTTGAGATGGTCGATCAGGGGGGAATCCCGTTCCGGCGGCGCATCGGAGACCGAGGCTGAGAGGGAGAGGGCGCGAAACAACTTGGGGCGCCCGTCGTGTTCACGCGCACCGGCCTCCCGGAGCAGGCGCTCAACATCACGCACCACGAGGTCGTCGCTGCCGAGCTGCTCGATTTCGAGTTCACGAAATCTCTGAATGACGAGACCGTTCTTCACGACCGACACCTGGTCGAGGGCGATCTCGGCAACAGGGACTCGGTTTCGCCGTATGCGAACGCCTGTCCTCCAGACCTTCAACGTCGCGACAGGGACCAGCCTCCGGTGCTGCAGGTGGAGGAGCAGCAGACCGCGGAGCGGCGCCGGTGGAAGGGGAGTCCGATCGATCACTTCTATTTCTTGCCGGTCGGCGTCCAGCGGAATCTTGAGCTGCCAGGCCGCCTTGCCCCGTTCAACCCGGTGGCGGAGCGTGATCCGGGCATGGGCCAGATCGTGCGACACGGTGTCGTAGTAGGTGGAGACGAGGAGCCGCCGTGGCAGCGGCACGCCGGACAGTCGGGGCAGGCGGAAATCGGGATCGACCGCGAGTTTGACCTCGCGCTCCAACTTGGAGGTCACAACCCCGGAATGAGGCCCGGAAGCGAGACGGCGGTCGGATCGAGTCATTGTCTGGCTTACCGCAACAGGACGTAAGTTTCCAATTCTCTGCTCCTGACGGGGGAATACGCAATCGACGGCTTCTCACGGAGGATAAGCGGCACTCCGTGCTATTCTTGTTTTCTTCGACAGACTCCTCAAGATTATCCGTGGTGTTCATCACTTGAATAATCAACGAATATTGATGTATGTACGTGCTCATGGCCACCGCAGTAGCGAGAGATCGGGACAAGGCGGTCCGGTTCTTCCATGCCCTCTCGGATGAGACGAGGATCCGGATCATGGAGCGGTTGAGAGACGGGGAGCAGTGTGTCTGCGATCTGACTGAAGCGTTGAAGACCGGTCAGTCCAGGCTGTCGTTTCATCTGCGGGTGTTGAAAGATGCGGGGTTGGTGACCGATCGTCCTGAGGGCCGGTGGATTTATTATTCTTTGAATCCCAACGCCCTTCGCGAACTGGAGGATCTCGTCAGCTGGCTGACGGAATCACACGCGGCGTCGGTTCGGCGCTGCTAATGGGCGTGTTTTTTTGGCTCGATTCATCAAGAAACATTGATCAGTTGTCTGTGATACATCGGTGCGAGGGGCTCGCCCCTCTCCCGGACCATGAAAGGATACTCCTATGGCTATGGCCATCGCTTCTGCGCCGCACGTTCAGCAGGGCCTGAGGCGGCTCAATCTGTTTGAACGGTACCTCACCCTCTGGGTGACCCTCTGCATGGTCGGGGGTGTTCTGCTCGGACGGTGGGCGCCGGGCCTTGTCGACGGACTGCGGAATCTTGAATTCGGCAAGGGAAGCCATGTGAACGCCCCCATCGCCGTGCTTATCTGGCTCATGATCATTCCAATGATGATGAAAGTCGATTTTCCCTCCATCCGCAACGTGGGGAAACGGCCGCGCGGGATTCTGGTGACTCTCTTCGTGAACTGGATCGTGAAGCCGTTCTCAATGGCATTTTTTTCCTGGGTCTTTTTCCGTCTTGTGTTTTCCTCCTGGATCTCGCCGGAGCAGGCGAATCAGTATATTGCGGGTACGATTATCCTGGCTGCCGCTCCCTGCACAGCTATGGTCTTCGTCTGGAGCTCGCTCACCGACGGCGATCCCGCCTATACCCTCGTGCAGGTTTCCCTCAACGATTTGATCATGCTCGTGCTGTTCGCCCCGCTCGTCGGGTTCCTGGTTGCCGGGGCCTCCGCGCTGCACGTACCCTTCGCGGTCCTGTTCTATTCGGTCCTGGCGTTCATCGTCATTCCCCTGCTTATCGGCGTGGTGCTCCGGCACCGGCTCATCGCTCAATATGGCCGAAGATGGTTCGAGGAGGGGCTTCTGCCTCGGTTCGCCCCGCTCACCATACTGGCGCTCTTGGCGACGCTGGTGCTGATCTTCGCATTTCAAGCCGAGAATATCACCGGCCGGACCTGGCATGTGGTGCTTATTGCTATCCCCATTCTCATTCAGGTGTACGTCAATGCGGCGCTGGACTATGGATTGATGCAGCGGTTGAAGGTGCCGCATGCAGTCGCAGCGCCTGGGGCGCTCATCGGCGCGAGCAATTTTTTCGAGTTGGCGGTGGCCACGGCTATTGCGTTGTTCGGTCCAGAATCCGGCGCTGCACTCGCGACGGTGGTGGGCGTGCTGGTCGAGGTTCCGGTTATGCTCTCCGTCTGCGCCTTCTGCAACCGGACACGCGCCTGGTTTCCGGCAGAGCGGTCAGCATGAAGCCTGTCGTGTTGTTTCTCTGCACCGGCAATTCCTGCCGCAGTCAAATGGCGGAGGGGTGGCTACGGCATCTGGCCGGGAACCGGTTCGACGCGTTGAGCGCGGGGACTCATCCGGTCGGCGTGAATCCGCGAGCAATTGCGGTGATGGCGGAAGCGGGCGTCGATATCACGCCACACCGGTCGAAACATGTGGAGGAGGTTCTCGGGCGGCAGCCGGATTATGTCATTACCGTGTGTGACTGGGCGAAGGACGCTTGTCCCGTGGTTCCTGCCGGCACCGCGGTGCTGCACTGGAGTTTTGCTGATCCGGCTGAGGCGGTGGGCTCGGACGACGAGTGTGCGAAGGTGTTTCGCCGCGTACGTGACGAGATTGCCCGGAGGATCATCGACTGGCTGAAAGCGGAAAACGGTGGGCTCCAGACGCCGATGCCCTCGTCCGGTTCCTAGCGGCAGCTGGCGCTCTCCCACCGGTGCGAGTGCCGGTCCTCGTCGAAGTAAACACGGTATCCCACGCAGCGTGAGTTGCCGGCCAGGAACTCGTAGTCCCACACTTCCCTTCCGGTTGGGAGCTTCTTGAGTCGCTGCGGGTACCCGAACCGGCGGATCAGTTCGTCCTGTCCGAGATGTCCGATGCCGGCCTCGAACTCTTCGACCCGGGGCTTGTGGCTGCATGAGAGCAGGAACAGGCAGCTCGAAAGAGTCAGACACCACCAGAAGAGGCGCGTCATGGTCGTCGTGCCGGCAAAACGCCCGACCGGTCAGGCGGTCGGGGCTTGATCGGACAGCTTATACCCCAATGATTTGATGGAGATGATTGCTTCGTCGAGCAGCGGAATCTTCAGCTTCAGCCGGCGGACATGCACGTCCACGGTTCTCGTGGTGCCGTAGTAGTCGTAGCCCCACACGGCGTTGAGCAGCACGTCGCGCGTCAGGACTCTCCCGGGATAGCGCAGCAGGTGCTCGAGCAGCCCGAATTCCTTGGCGGTGAGCGACACTTCCTTGCCATTCACCGTGACCTCGTGTCGGGACAGGTCCATGACCAGCGGGCCAAAGTTGAACGAAGATTGCTTCTCGCTGGTGTCGCGGTCGAGGCGGCGGAGGAGCGCTTTGACCCGGGCGACCAGGGCCTTCGGGCTGAACGGTTTAGTGACATAGTCGTCGGCGCCGAGTTCCAGGCCGATAATGGTGTCTGACTCCTCCGCTTTCGCCGTCAGCATGATGATGGGGAGCAGCGCGGTGTCCGGCGCGTTCCGGACCTTCTTGCAGACCTCAATCCCGTCAATTTCCGGCAGCATGAGGTCCAGGATCAGCAGGTCGGGACGTTCGGACTTCAGGAGTTTCAACGCTTCGACGCCGGTTCCGGCGGTGTGGGCGCGAAAGCCTTCCTTCTCCAGATAGAGCTTCACCAGTTGGGCGATGTCCGCCTCGTCCTCGACCACAAGAATCTTCTTGACAGCCCGGTTCGACATGCGTGGTTGCTCACCCAGCCCGCCTTCGGCCAGTGACCATGGACCTGTCCCTACGACTGACAGGATACCCGCGGAGTGTTACGGGCGGATTAAATTTGTGTAACGGATCGTAACGAAAAACGAGCACGACGAACGCCCGTCCGGTGATTGTTCGGCAAATGAGCCTGAACGGGCGGAGGCGTGTGCACGTCCGGCACCCATACTTATAGGGCCGGCTCGTTGAGGCGGATGGTGTAGAGATAGTGGTAGAGCCCCTTGCGCTCCATCAGTTGGGCGTGCGTGCCTTCTTCGACCAACGCCCCCTTGTCCAGGACCAGAATGCGATCGGCGCGTTGAATCGTCGAGAGCCGGTGGGCGACGACGAACGTCGTCCGCCCTTTCATCAGCCGTTCCAACGCCTCTTGAACCAGCCGCTCCGATTCGGTGTCGAGCGAGGACGTGGCTTCGTCCAACAAGAGGATACGCGGATTCTTGAGAATGGCCCGCGCGATCGCGATGCGCTGGCGTTGCCCGCCCGAGAGATTGATGCCCTTCTCCCCCACTACGGTGTGATAGCCGTCAGGTAGCTCCACGATAAAGTCATGGGCATGGGCTGCCCGGCTGACCTCCTGTACCGCTGCGTCCCCCGCCTCCGGATTGCCGTAACGGATATTGTCGAGGATGGTCCCGCCGAACAGGATGGTCTCCTGCGGGACCAGTGCGATCTGTTTGTACCAGCTGTCGAGACCGACGTGACGCAGATCGTGCCCGTCGATCGTGAGGCGCCCCGCGGTCGGATCGTAGAACCGGTGAAGCAGATTGATCACCGTGGTCTTGCCCGCACCGGTGGGACCGACGATGGCGATGATCTCTCCCGGTTTGGCCTCAAACGACAGATTCGAGATCACCGGGTTGCGAGGGTCGTAGGCGAAACTGACCCCGTCCGCGCGCACATGGCCGGTCACGGTCGTCAAGGGCGGCGCGCCGGGTTGATCGTGGATTTCCGGTTGGGCGTCGAGAATTTCCATGACCCGCTGCATCGCGCCCTGGGCTTCCTTGACTTGCGTGAACACACGAGCAGCCGAGCTGAAGGGGCCGATCAAGATGCCCGCCAGCAACACGAAGGCAAACAGGTCGCCCGGAGTGACGGTTCCGTCGATGACCTGCCGGCCCCCGTACCAGAGCACCGCGGCGGCAGCCGAAAAAGTCAGTAAGCTGATGATCGGAAGAAAGACGGCCATGATGCCGGCCCGGCGCAGAGTGAGCTGCACGGCTTGATTCACCTGGGCGGCAAAACGCGCCTCCTCCCGTTTCGTCTGGACGAACGATTTGACGATACGAATCCCTGAAATGATTTCCTCGACCAGGGTGTTGAGGGCGGCGGTCTGATCTTGGATCGACGTCGAAAGCAGTTTGATTCTTCGGCCGAAGAGCTTGGCGACCAGCACCACCAGGGGGAGGAGGAGCAGGATCAGGAGACAGAGACGCCAGTTCATCGTGAGGAGCAGGGTAATGCCGCCGACCAGCGTGACAAACTGCTTGGCACTGTCAACCGGGGTTTCCGTAACGAGCGACTGAATGACGGTCACGTCGTTCATCAAGCGGGAGAGCAGTTCGCCGGTGCGCCGGCGCGCGAAGAAGCTCACTGCCAGCGTTTGCAGGTGACCAAACAGATGCCGACGAAAATCGGCCAGGATGTGCTGAGAGATCCAGGCGCTCAGATAGCTGTGCCCCATCGAGCAGAGTCCCTGGAAGATCACGAGGCCGAGGAACAGGCCGATCAACTCCGTCATCCTGGCCGCGTCGTGCCGGACGGTGATGACATCCCAGATAGTTCCTGCCAGGCGGAGCAGAGCCAGATTGACGGCGGCCACGCTCATGACGAGCAGGCCCGCCAGCATCATGCGTGTGAGGTACGGCCGGACGAATGGCAGGAACCGTTTGTAGATCAGCATCGCAGATCGAGGCACGGAGTCAGGGCAACGGCCGACTGCAGGCGCCTCACAATCATATCGGAACACATCGGAGCGAAGAGAAGAGGATGGGGTTCTCGATGAGGGCTAGAGCTGGGCGATCGACTCGATGAGGTTCTTGTTGATCGCCACGAAATCCGACCGGTCCTTATCGTTGATCACCACGTCGGTCAGGCTGATGAACAGGCGCGCTTCTTCGTTGATGGCGTCGGAGACGCGATTGCGCATCGGCGGAACGAGGAAGTCTCCCACGTAGGTACAGCTTGCCGTCCGAACACGGATACGAACCTTCTTGCCCTCGGCCACAACTGCCTCCTCCTGCTGTTCGGGCTGAGTTTAGCTCTTCCGGCGAAGGAATTTTTGACGCTGGCGCAGCTTCTTGTACTTGTGCTTGCGCATTTTCTTCCGGCGTTTCTTCAGCACACTCGACATGCTTGGCCTCTCCTCGGGGGCGGAGTCTAGAAGCTTTTGGCTCAAAATGCAAGCGTGCAGCGGCCTGCCGGCCTCCGGGACGGAGGACATCCCTTGACCCTGTGTTCGCAGCCTTCCTATACTGCAATGCTATGAAGCGGCTACCGATTTCGTTCATTGGCGCAGCGTCGTTCGCCTGTGGTCTGGCGCTGTTGCTCGTGACGATGAGCGCCTGTGCCTCCAAGGATGTCCGGTATCCGGAGGACCACGAACGCATTCGCCGCATCGATCGGGCGGTTGAGTCGTTGCGGGTGGCCTATCAGCAGAAGGACCGCGCCGCGTTTCAATCGCTCATGCTGCCGATGGATCAGTTGGAATCGCTGCAGCGTCACGCGGAAGCCGACTTCGACGCCTATCACACCATCACCCTGGAGTTCACTATCGAGCGGATCCTGGTCGAAGACGACGACATCGACGTGTTTGTCCATTGGCAGGGTCTGTGGAAAAAGGACGCCGGGGATGCCGGCCTGCGGCAACGGGGTCATGCGCGATTACAGTGGGTCGGGACGCAAGCTATTCTGCTGCGCGGTGTCCAGGGCGATCTCCCGTTCGGTATGAAAACGAAAGAAGCGTTGTCCGACGCACTTCCCGTTCAGCCTGCCCCCTAGCAGTCGATGGCACGGCATACTTCACCACAGGCAGACTTTCTCGTGATCGGCAGCGGTGTCGCCGGGCTTCGGGCGGCGCTCGAGCTCAGTCGCGCCGGCCGCGTGGTCATGCTCACCAAAGGCCATCCACTGCAGAGCAATTCCATTTTCGCGCAGGGCGGCGTCGCGGTGGCTCTGAGCGAAGAAGACGACGTCGCGATCCATCTCACGGATACGCTCAAGGCAGGACACGGGTTGTGCCGTCGCGAGGCCGTGCGGGTGTTGGTCGAAGAAGGGCCGGACCGGATTCAAGAGCTGATCCGGTGGGGCGCAAAGTTCGACAAGGCCGGCGGGAAGTTCGCCTTCGCACGGGAAGCGGCGCACAGCCGCAGCCGGATTCTCCGCGCCCGGGGGGACGCGACGGGAAACGAAATGGTGCGGGTCCTGATGACCCAGGCTGCCAGGCAGAAGCGGATTCACCGGCTGGATTACCATTTCACCGTGGATCTCGTCGTGGAGGAAGGGCGATGTTGCGGGGCCGTCGTGCTCGATGAAAATTCCGGCGAGCGGTTCATCCTGTCCACGAAGGCCGTCGTGCTCTCGACCGGCGGCGCGGGCCAGATCTACGCGCGTACCACGAATCCGCCCAATGCGACCGGTGACGGGATGGCCATGGCGTTCCGCGCCGGGGCGCAGCTGCAAGATATGGAATTCGTACAGTTTCACCCGACGGCGCTGTATGTGCCGTCGAGTCCGCCGTTTCTTTTATCCGAGGCGATGCGGGGAGAAGGAGGACAGCTGCGCAACAGCAAGGGTGAAGTCTTCATGCACCGCTATCATCCGCTGGGCGCTCTGGCCCCCCGGGATATCGTGGCGCGGGCCATCTGGGCAGAAATGGCTACGACGCGGGCACGGCACGTCTACCTCGACGTGACCCACCTCGGAGCAGAGTTTGTAAGGCGGCGATTTCCGACGATCTACTCGACATGTCTGCGGCATGATATCGATATCACGGAAGAGTGGATTCCCGTGTCACCCAGCGCGCATTACATGATGGGCGGGGTCTGGACGGACCTCAACGGCGCCACGACCCTGCCGGGTCTGTTTGCAGCGGGCGAGGTCGCATGCAGCGGCGTGCACGGTGCCAACCGGCTGGCCAGCAATTCCTTGTTGGAGGGACTGGTCTTCGGTATGCGGGCCGGGGTGGCCGCCGTCTCGTGGGCGGCCGGTCGCGCTCTGCCTCACGTGGCGCCGGACCGGGAAGAACGACGGTACCGGGGGACCTGTGAGAGGCTGGACGACGCGGAAAAGTTGCGGAGTTCACTCCGTCGTATCATGTGGGGACAGGTCGGACTCATTCGCTCCCGTGAATCGTTGATCCGCGCGACGGCGCAGCTCGCTCGATGGGTGCGGTTGGTCTCGAAGCCGTTTGCGACCCGGGCCGACCTGGAGGCCAAGAATATGGTCCAGGTGGCGCACTGTGTGGCGGAAGCGGCGCTGTGGCGAGAAAATAGCGTGGGTGCCCACTTTCGCTCAGATTTCCCAGAATCGAACCGTCCGGGCTGGAAGCTGCACAGTCACATCTCGCTGGTCGAGTCGTCTACGGAACCAGCGAGGCAGAAGAAGTCCGGGCTGGTGGTGGCCCTGCAGACTCGGAAGGCGCGATCACACGGCCGGTAGCGCTCAATTCTCTCGTCAGGAAGGTCCGATAGTAGCGCAGCACCTTGCGGACGTATTGGCGGGTCTCGTCAATCGGCGGAAGGGCGCGGTACCGGTCCACGACATGTTCCCCCGCATTGTAGGCGGCCAGCGCCAGCGGAAGATTCCCGCGGAAGCGGTCCAGCAGCTGTCGCAGGTATTTCGTACCCCCGCCGATATTGTCCTCCGGATCGAACAGGTCCTGCACCTCCAATTGCACGGCAGTTTGCGGCATCAACTGCATGAGGCCGACAGCACCGGCCCGCGAAACCGCCATAGGATCGAAATCCGACTCGGCTTTGATGACCGCGCGAATCAGTGCCGGGTGCAGTTGATGCTGGCGCGAGAAGCGGCTGATCATGGGCTCCAATTCTCGTTCTGTCATCAAGGGGTGCAATCGATTGGGGTGAAGGTCGATCCGGCGATAACGAATGTCGGAGGGCACATTTGTCAGCGAAATGGTCCCCCTGGCGTCGACATATTGGTAGATTTCCGCACGGGCGTCCGGACCGCCGGACAGCGCGCAACCGGCGACGAACAGGCCGGTGATGCCAACGACTCTGAGCCGGTTGATGGATTGTCCTGGTTTTGGCATGGCCAAACGATAGCAGCCTTCAACGACCTGTCAAGCGGAATGCAGATCCTGTGCCTCTGAGGCATTTTTGAAAGGGGCGTGAAAACAACAGGATGGGAATCTCCTGTCAGGAGGCTTGTTCCAAAAAACGGTCCCGTGCTCCGACAAAGCGGCCTTGTAGCTCGCGGGTCACTGGACCGGGCATTCCCTTTCCAATTCCCCTTCGGTCGACCGAGGCCACGGGCATGATTTCCATGCTGGTATTGGTGAGAAAGCACTCGGTGGCTCGATACAACTCGTCGGGTGTGAAACGCCCTTCCTCGATCCCGATACCGAGTTCTCCCGCCAGCTGCATGATGATCGCTCGGGTGAGGCCGTCCAACAATCCACAGTCCACCGATGGCGTGCATAGGACTCCGTCCGTCACGAAGAAGAGGTTGCTCACGGTGCATTCGGTCAGATGTCGGTCTCGGTTGAGAAGGATGCTGTCGAATGCTCCTGTTGCGGTGGCTTCGCGTTTGGCCAGGATGTTGTTCAAGAAACTCGTCGCTTTGATCCGTGGAGGCAACGCCTCCGGGAAGTTTCTCCTGGTTCCGGCAATGATCAGGTCGACGCCCCTCTCATAGAGATCTCGGGCCGGGGCCGTGAGCGGCTTGGCCATAATCACAACGGTCGGTGAGGGGCAGAGTGCTGGGTCCAACCCGATGTCGCCGGCTCCGCGTGACACCGTAATCCGCAGGTATGCGTCCTGTCGTTCATTGCCCACCTGATTACGTTCCATGGCTTCGTGCAGGAGCTTCGTCCAGCAGTTCCCGGGAATGGGAATCGCCAATCCGATCGCCTCCGCCGATCGGAAGAGTCGCGCGAGATGCTGCTCGCACATGAACAGGCGATGGCCGTACGACCGAAGGGTTTCGTACACACCGTCTCCATAGAGGAACCCGTGATCGAACACCGAGATGAGCGCGTGTTCCGACTTCACAAATCTGTCGTTCAGATAGATCCACATGGCGGGACGCTAGGAGAGCGCGCTCAAGAACGCTTGAGCCTTATGCAGAGTTTCTTCGTACTCGCGTGCCGGGTCGGAGTCGGCCACGATGCCGGCGCCGACCTGAAGATACCCTTTGCCGTTCCTCACGACCAGCGTGCGAATCAGGATATTGAAATCGAGGTCGCCGCTCCAACAGACGTATCCCATCGAGCCGGTGTAGGGGCCGCGACGAACCGGCTCCAGTTCCTCGATGATCTCCATACAGCGGATCTTGGGGACGCCCGTGATCGTGCCGCCCGGAAAGACCGCGCGAAGCAGATCGAAGCCGGAGGCGCCGGGTCTCAACGTACCGGCGACCTGGGAGACCAGATGATTCACATGGGAATATTGTTCCAAGGTCATAAGCTCCTGGACCTCCACGCTGCCAGCGCTGCAGACTCGTCCAAGGTCGTTCCGCTCGAGATCGACGAGCATGACGTGCTCCGCGCATTCTTTTTCGCTGGAGCTCAGCTCTCGGGCCAGCTGCCGGTCGGCGGCAACGCTTTCGCCGCGCGGCCTGGTCCCGGCGATCGGTCGTGTGTCCGCTCGACGTCCCTGGAGACGGACGAGCCGTTCCGGTGAAGAACAGATGAGGCGGGTGTGATCGAAACGGAGCAGTCCGGAGAACGGCGACGGATTGACCTCCCGCACGCGTCCATAGGCAAGCAAATCGGTTTGGAGATCCGATCGCCATAAGGAGGCGTCGCAGCCGACGGCAAACCGGTGGGAGAGGTTGGCCTGGTAGATATCGCCCGCGGCGATATAGTCTTGGCAGCGGCGGACCCGGTCCATGTACGATGATCGGGACTGCTCGGGCGCAAATATGAGGCGGCCGAACGTCCTCCCGTCGGTTCCGCTTGCAGCGGGGCCGGACAGCCGGGCCTCCAGTTCAGCGAGACGGTCGCATCCTTCCCGATAGAGCTTTTCCCGCGGTTCACTCAAGAACCGCTCCAGCGGCGGACAGAACGTCAGCATCAACCGGCTGCGTTCGTGGTCGATGGCTGCCACCACGTCAAAAAAGGCGAACTCCAGATCGGGGGCGTCGAGATCATCGAGCGCTGCCAACGGGATGCGTTCGAATTGCCGGGCGAGGTCGTAACTGAAGTACCCGACCGCTCCTCCGAAAAACGGTGGCACATCGGCGGGACGAGCGATAGAGGAGGTCCCGACCATGTGCGCGAAACGCTCGAACGGGTCCGGCCCCGCTTCCTCGTTTCCCTGCGCCGTGCGTCGTACAGACCGGTTGCCCTTTCCGCTCAACGTCTCATAGGGATCAGTCGCGAGGAACGAATAGCGACCCCGGGGCGCACCGCGGTCGCCGCTCTCGAAAAGGACGGATGGGCGGCGGGGCGAGGCAATGCGCGCGTAGAGTTCGAACGGGCTGGCAGGAGGGCAGGGGCGTGATACCACCAGGGGCGAAGGAGGGCCCTGAAGAAAGGGATTCGCTGAAGGTATCGCCTGTGACATGAAGGCCGCGCACTCGTCAACCGGAGTCCGGTACGTCACTATACCGCAGCAGGCTCCCGAAGGGACAGGCGGGCCCTCGAATCGCTTGACATTCCGCGCGACGTTCTGCTTAAATTGCGCGCCCATTATTGGCAGAGTTCTGCTCATGTGCTGCATGTGCACTCGCCTTCCGTGGGTTTGGCATGCCCCCTTCACAAGATCCGTTTTACGCGGGGCTCGGCCAGGCCGTTCGAATGGGAACGGAACTGCTGGCTGCGCTGATCGTGGGAGGAGGACTGGGTTGGGCCGTCGACACCTATCTACTGGGGTCGACTCCGTGGGGGCTCGTCTTCGGATTGGTGTTCGGCGCGGTCGCGGGAGTGAGAAGCGCGTATCGGGCCGCCCAACGTTGGCAGGATTCGTCGGGTAACTCGAGGAGATAAGGGGAAGATATGGAAGAGAGTCCGCTGCATCCGTTCGAGCTTCACAACATCGTCCCCATCAGTCTGGGCGGACTGGATATCTCGATCAACAAAGCCGTGCTGATCATGTGGGTCGTTGTGGCACTCGTGGCGGCGTTGATGGTGATGGCTGGATCAGCCAGGCGACTTGTCCCAGGGAAGCTGCAGAGCCTGGCGGAGATGCTGGTCGATTTCATTCGCGGGATTATCCTCGATACGATGGGTGAAGGGGGGATGAAGTTTTTCCCTCTCATCGCCACGCTGTTCCTGTTCATCCTCTTCTGCAACCTGATCGGATTGATTCCCGGATCCTATACTGTCACCAGCCAGATCATCGTCACAGCCGTCTTTGCGACGGTGGTCTATGGGCTCAGCCTCGTCATGGGGTTCGTTCTGCATGGAGCGAAGTTCCTTGGAATCCTCGTGCCGCCAGGGACCCCGGGATGGCTGCTGCCTCTGATGGTGCCCATCGAGTTGATCAGTCAACTGGCTCGTCCGATCTCGCTGGCGGTCCGATTGTTTGCCAATATGACCGCCGGGCACGTGATTCTTGGAGTGTTGTTCGGGCTGGCGATCAGCGGCGGGCTCTTGATCGGATGGCTTCCGTTTGCCTTCACGATCGCGATGAACGGGCTGGAAGTCGGCATCGCATTCATTCAAGCCTACATTTTCACCGTGTTGACCTGCGTCTACTTAGGCGACGCGTTTCACCTGCACGGCCACGACGAGCACGCGCACTGACGCGTGCCGGCACAGACAAAGGAGGAGTGAGGGACAATGGATTCAGCAGCAGCAGCGTTGTTGGGGATGGGACTGGCAGCAGCGGGATTTGCCGGGGCCGGTGTCGGGATCGGCTACATTTTCGGCAAGATGATCGAAGCGGTGGCGCGTCAGCCGGAAGCTGAAGGCCGGGTCGGTAAGTACATGTGGATCGGTTTCGCGCTCGTCGAAGCCATCGCGCTGTATGGCCTGGTCATCGCGTTCATCATCATGGGCCTCCGGAAATAAACGGGTTACAGGGGTAAATGAGGCAAACGGGATAACGGGCTAGGCGAATACCCCCATAGACCCGTATCCCTCTGTCCCGGGGAGTTGATATGCCGCAGTTTGAATCTCATTTTTTCTCGTCCCTGATCTTCTGGGAGATCGTCTCCTTCGCCATCTTGCTGTTTGTGCTCTACAAATATGCCTTCCCCGGCATCTTGGGCATTCTCGAAGAGCGGGAGAAGAAGATCAAGGACAGTCTGGACCAGGCCGAGCGTCACCGGTCCGAGGCGGAGCGCCGGTTGAAGGAGTATGAAGCGAAGCTCAACGCGGCTGCCAAGGAAGCCGAGGGCATCCTCGCCGCGGCGAAGGAGCGTGCGCAGCACCTGCTTGAGGAAAATGAGCAGCGCCTGACTGTCGAGGCGGAGCGGATCAAAGGTGATGCGACACGCGAGATCGAGCACGAACGCCGGAAGGCGGTGCAGGATATTCGGAGCCAGACAACCCAACTGGCGCTCATGGTGGCCGAAAAAGTCGTCCAGCGCAGTCTGACCGAGGCCGACCACCGGAAGTTTGCCGACGACGCGCTCGACGCGCTGTCGAAATCCTACCAGCGGTAAGACGACACGCTCCGGTGGAGTCAGCCCAGGCTGACCCCGCCGGAGCGGTAACCTTCGAGATCCACTACGACGAACCCGAAGCCCAGCGCTTTGAGCGCGGCGCTGATTCTTTCGGACCGCTCGGATTCCAGCAGGCTGGGGATTTCGCTTTTCGCCACTTCCAGCCGGGCAATCTCGCCGTGATCGCGGACACGATAATGGCGGAATCCCTCCCGATGGAGCACGGCTTCTGCCGCTTCGATCCGGCTCAGCTTTTCCCGCGTGATGGTAATCCCGCGCGGGATTCTTGATGAGAGGCAGGCCGCGGCCGGCTTCTCCCAGTTCGAAAGTCCGAGGTCTTTGGCCAGAATGCGGATCTCGGCCTTCGACAGTTCAGCTTCCACCAGCGGGCTGCGCACTCCCCACTCCCGCGCCGCCTTGATACCAGGCCGGTCGTCACCGAGATCATCCAGGTTCGTTCCATCCACGACGCAGGCGGCCGCCTGCGCCGGCTTCAACGCACTGAGGAGTTGGTAGAGATCGGTCTTGCAGTGGAAGCAACGCGAAGCGTCGTTCTTGGCGAATTCGTCGATCTCCAGTTGATCCGTTCGAACGATCTCATGCCGCGCGCCGATCTCCTGTGCGACCTGCGTCGCGGCCTCCAGTTCCATCGACGGAAATGTCGGTGACACGGCCGTCACACCGACGGCTTTCTCATGGAGCTGCTCGTGGGCCACCTTGAGGACGAAGGTGCTGTCGATTCCGCCGGAATAGGCGACCAGCACTGATCCCATTTCGGTGAGCAGGGCCCGGAGGCGATCCAGTTTCTGTTGAAGTCGTGCGGTGGACATAGGGGTGGTTGACTCGTGAGCGATGGTTAGTGCCGGATCTTCGCTTTGCTGATGTTGCCGACCACGACAAGTGCGTAACGTGTCGGGTCGAGATATTGCCTGGCGACCCGCTGCACATCCTCTTTGGTGACGCGTTCAATCCATTTGGGGTACTGAGTGAAGTATTCGAATCCCAATCCGAAATACTCTACCTGAGCCAGCACGTGGGCCAGCTTGGCCGTGGAATCCAGCCGGAGCGGAAAACTGCCCATCAGGAACGACTTGGCTTCGGACAGTTCCCGGTCGGTGACCGGAGCCTCACGGATGGCCTTGATTTCCGCCAGCACACCGCTGATCGCCTGGTTGGTCGATTCGGTTTTCGTCTGGAGATTGACCCAGAACGAGCCGGGCATGGCCCGGGCCTCATAATGACTCATGATGCCGTACGCCAGCCCCTGTTTGTCGCGGATGGTGTCCATCAACCGTGATGAAAATCCTCCAGCGCCCAGAATCTGATTCATGACCGTGACGGCATAGAAGTCGGGATTGGTCCGGCTGATCCCGCCGTGTCCCAGGACGATGGTCGACTGGGTGAGGTCCTTTTCAATGAGCTGAACGGCTTTCTTCTCCATTGAGGCGGATTTTTTGGCGGCCCGCGTCTGCGTGACGCCCTTCTTCCAGGTTCCGAAATGTGTTTGAACGAGCGCTGTGGCCTGCTCGACCGTGACATCGCCGACCACAGCGAGAATCACCTGGTTCGGGAGATATTCCCTGGCATAGAAGCTTTGGACATCAGCCAGCGTAACCTTGCTCAGTGTTTCCTCGGTCCCGTTGACCGGCCACCGATAGGGGTGATTGTGGAAGATCAGCTGGTTGAATGCCTTGAGCGCCACATGGCCGGGATCGTCGTTGTCGCTGGCGATTTCCCCGAGGATCTGCGACCGTACCCGCTCAAACTCCTGCTTCGGAAACGCCGGGCGAAGCAGAATGTCCGCCAGGAGGGTGAACCCGAGTTCGAGGTCTTTCTTGAGCACCCGTGCCGAGGCGGTGGTGAAATCCTCCCCCGCCTTCACTTCCAGGGAGCCGCCGACGAAGTCGATCTGCTCAGCCAGCTGCTTAGAAGATCGGGTGGTTGTGCCTTCGTCCAGGAGGCTGGCTACCAGGTTCGCGACGCCCGCTTTCTCCAGAGGATCCTGGGCCGACCCGACTTTGACGAGGGCATGGATTTCGACGATGGGAAGGAAATGCTGTTCAAGCACCAGTACCGTCATGCCGTTGGCTGCGGTGATCCTGGTCGGAGAGAGTTCCGCCGCCCGTCCCTCGGGCGCCAGGACGAGCAACGCGGCGACAAACCACAGGAGCGCCGGAACGCTGATTCGTCGGGGGACGACGGGACCGGAATGAGCTGACCTTGTGGTGGTGAAGGTACGACGCATGGACTGAATTAGGACTTCCCGGAATGTGCTGCAGCGGGAGCCGGCTCCTGTTGTTTGGCGGGCAGCGGGACGAGAATTCCCACGGTCCGGTTGTCTTGCGTCAGGTATTGCCTGGCCACGCGTTGAATGTCCTTGGCGGTGACGGCGCGGATACGCGCAAGAAATTGATCGGCCTTCCGCCAGCCTGCTCCAATGGACTCCGATTGCCCGAGTAACATGGCCCGGCGAAAATTCGAGTCCTGCTCGAAGACGTGCGAGGCCTCGACCTGATTCTTCGCCCGTTGCAGCTCCAGCTCGGACGGCAGCTCGGACTGCAGCCGGGCAATTTCGTCATGCAGTGCCTGCTCGACCGCCTCGACCTTCGCGCCTGGGCTGACCAGTGAATAGAAATAAAACAGGCTCGGATCGGTCTGCATCAGACTGTAGTCGGCTCCGACCGCCAGTGAGTTCTTCTGGTCGTAGACGAGACTCTGATAGAGCCGGGCACTTTTCCCATGCGAAAGAATCGATTCGAGGATGGCGAGGGCATAGGAATCTTCGCTGGCATAGTTGGGAACACGAAAACCCATCATGACGAAGGGGACCTGGGCTTCGCGCTTGAGGATGAAGCGCCGTTCGCCCCGCTGGTCCGGTTCTGCCGAGAGCGTCTGGTTAGGCGACGGGCCCTTGGGAATCGGTTCAAACAGTTGCTTGATCGTCGGGAGCAACGCGTCCGCTCTGACATCGCCCACCACAATCAAGGTTGCATTGTTGGGAGAGTAGAAGGTGTCATAGTGCCGCTGCAAATCGTCGAGAGTCATCGCGTCGAGATCGGCGAACCACCCGATCACCGGCCAATGATAGGGGTGGCTGAGAAAGGCCTGGGCGAATAGCGCCTCAACCAGGGCGCCCTGGGGATCATCCTCCGTTCTCAGCCGCCGTTCTTCCTTCACGACCTCGCGCTCGGTCCTGAACTCGCCTTCATCGAGGACCAGTCCCTGCATCCGGTCGGCCTCAAGTTCTAAGGCGAGTTCGACGCGATCGGCGGCGAGGTTCTCAAAATACGCGGTGAAGTCCTGGCTGGTGAAGGCATTGTCGATGCCCCCGTTCTTGCGAATGAGGCGAGAGAACGAACCTTTGGGATACTTCGCCGTGCCCTTGAACATCATGTGTTCGAGCATATGGGAGAGCCCCGCCCGGCCCATGACTTCGTTGCGCGAGCCGACCCTGTACCAGACTTGTACCGTGACCACCGGCGCCTTCGGAACCTCGACGAGCAGCACTTTCATGCCGTTCGACAGGATATATTCCTGGGGTTCCGACGCGACAGACGAACCAGGTTCCGCCAGGACGACGAGGACGGCAACCAGGTATACGCAGAAATAATGGGGGATCGTCGGCCAGATCATGATGGGATGAGCACCGGCGGCATGCTAGCAACGGGATTCGATAGGTGTCAAGGTAAGCGCGTTGCGACCGGTGGAGAGCTTGCCCAGTTGCCCGCAGGCGCCGAGCACGTCCCGCCCGCGACTCTTGCGGATGAAGGCATCCAGGCCGCCCTCGCGCAGCGCGGACTGGAACCGGAGCACGTCCCGGTCTGGCGGACGACGAAAACGACTTCCCGGAAATTCATTGAACGGGATCAGGTTGATCTTGCAGCGCATCCCCTTCAGGAGTTTCACCAGACGACGGGCGTCGGTGAGGCGGTCATTCACGCCGGCGAGGAGGACATATTCAAAGGTCAATCGCCGGGTCGGTGCGAGGGGGTAACGGCGACAGGCAGCTAGCAGCGACTGCAGCGAGGCGATCGCACTTGCTGCGGGCATCAGGGTACGCCGCTGCTCCTCTGTGGTGGCATTGAGCGAGATCGCAAGGTTGACCCCGATCGCCGCGACCTCAGGCAGACGGGATGCCAGGCCTGCCGTGGACACGGTAATGCGTCTGGGGGACCATCCCAGGCCCCATGACCGGTTGGTGAGGCCGATGATGGCGGTCGCGAGTGCGTCCAGGTTGGCCAGGGGTTCTCCCATGCCCATGAAGACAAGATTGGTGATGCGCTTCCCGGCGGTCAGGTGCTCCTGAGTGGTCAGTACCTGGTCGAGGATTTCGAATGATTTCAGGTTGCGCTTCAACCCCATCGTGCCGGTCAGACAGAAGCCGCAATCCAGCATACAGCCGACTTGTGTCGAGACACAGAGGGTCAACCGGGCGGCGTCCGGAATCAGCACGGTCTCAACCGTCATGCCGTCCTCAAGCGTCAACAGCAGTTTGCGCGTGCCGTCCTCGGATGTGAGCACCGTGCAGCCGGTAGATCGGCTGATGGTGGCGAGGTCGCTCAATTTCGATCGGTCGCGCGCGGCAAGATCGGTCATTTGAGAGATCGAGCGTGCGCCCCGTTGGTAGAGCCAGCGCAGAATCTGGCGTGCACGATAATCCGGCCATCCCAATGTGCGGACGAACTCCAACGTCTGAGGCTCCGTGAGGCTGAGCAGATTGAGGGACGGATGTGGCTGTGTCATACGGCGAACGTTCGAGTGGAGACGGTCGAAGGGAGCCTACCACAAGTGCCGTCGAAACCAACATGGGGCGCGTTGGAATCCGCCCCAGCCGTGAAAGCACTTCCATTATAGGCCGTGGCGTATATAATTGATGCACACCGCGCGCGACGCATGATGACTCACGGAGAACAGCGTTCAATCAGAGGCGGCAGCCTCGTGCTCGTGGCCCTGGCGGCCCTGATCGCCGGAAACGGCGCATTCGGCCGTGACGCCGAGTCGGCGCAAGTGGCCGATCTTGGTCAGCAGCAGGAGACGGATACCTGTGCCTCCGCCGAGGACTGTTTTACCGCCGCCGCTTGGCCGAAGGAACGCCTGGGCAATGTACTCACCAGGGATCAGGTGGTGGCGCTCAGGCTGGAACGGCTGCGCCGTGTGATGGAGCAGTACCCCGCGTCGCTGTGGGGGAAGCGGGCCGGATTGCTGACAGGCGTGATTTTGATTGAGCGGAATCCAGCCGCCGCCCTTACGTACCTTCGTGCCGCTCAGCGCGATTTTCCCGTCCTCGAAGACTATATTCGATTCTGGATCGGGGGAGCGTTACTGCATCTGGGCGAGGCCAAAGAAGCGGCGGCCATGTTTGAGTCGGTGCTGCCGGCCGTCTCCGATTCAAACCTCGCCGGTCAGGTGACGCTCCGCGCAGCGGAGGCCTGGTATCAAGCCTCCAGCTGTCCCGAATCCATGGCCTGGCTGGGCAAAGCGGTGAGTCTGAACGACAACGAACCGCAGATTCCTCAAGCCTGGTTACGATTGGCGTCCTGTTACCTGCGAGACGGGCAACTTGCGGAGGGCCGGGAGACGCTCAAGAAATTATGGGTGAAATTTCCGCATAGCAAGGAAGCGAAGGAGGCGGAATCGCTGCTCGCCTCCAACATCGGCGGAGAGTTTTGGGCTGCGCAGCCCGACGAACACTTCACACGTGCCCAGGCGTTTCTTGGACAGGCCCTGCACAGTGATGCAATCGAAGAATTGAAAAAGTTTCTTGCGAAAGCACCGATGTCTCCGCAGCGCGGGGAGGCCAAGCTCAAACTGGGCGTCGCCCAAGTACGGCTGAAACTCTACGAGCAGGCGCGGGAGACCTTTCAGGCCCTGGCCGGAGAGCAGCTGGCGCAATCTGACGAAGCCACCGTCTGGCTGGGCCGCGTGTATCTCAGGCAAGGCCTCGGGGCCAAGCTGTTGGAGCTGACCAAAGCACTCCCCCGGCGTGCTCTGTCGCCGGAACAAAAGGGGCAGCTCCGTTTGTTTGCCGGGATCTGGCTGGAGGATCAGGCGCAGTTTGATGAGGCGCGGGAGCAGTACCGGCAGGTGGCGAAGTCGGGAGAGCCGGCATCCCAGCGCGCTGAGGCCCAGTGGAGGGAGGGCTGGGTGCTGTACCGGACGGCGCGCTATGGCGAGGCGATCGCCGTGTGGCAGCCCATCGTCGATCAGCGAAACAGCGACTTTGAACCGCAGGCGCTCTACTGGATCGCCCGGTCCCACGGCCATCTTGGTAGTGCGAAATCGCAAGAGCTGTTTCTCCTCCTC
>DASPGL010000210.1:0-14002 GCA_035620635.1 Nitrospira sp.
GACCATGGCCTGGCTCAACTGGCCTATAATTTCGGCATCGTGCTGATGCTGCTGTCCTTCGTCTGGGGCGGGCGGCTTCTGTTCGAGCACTATCGGCGTATCCCGACCTAGCCTGCATCGGTTGCACCCTCTGAACAACTCTCCTACGATAGGAACTGATTCAGAGCGAACTCCAGCCGCTCTCGCTTGCGCGTAACCCGGGAGATCAGGAGCAGTGAGTTGGTTGCACCGTACACCGGCCTGTCTGCTCCTCCTCTGGACCCTCACCGCGCCACCAGCTTTTGGGCAAGAAACAACTGTGGAACCGGCAATTACGTCGCCGTCCGGTGAGTCGACGCCGCGTCGATCGGTTACGTGGAACGGCGACTGGCATTTCGGGGCCTACCTGGATGTCAGCTATATCGTGAACTTCAATTTTCCGGACAATGATCTCTGGCGCAATCGCTCGACGGCATCACGCCATAACGAGTTTTCCCCGAACATGGGGCTGGCCTATGTGCGGAAGGATGCGACGGAGTCATCACGTTGGGGGATGGAGTTAGGCGGGCAGGGCGGTCACGATTCTGAGGAGTTTGCCTTCCTGCCTGGAGAAAGGAAAGTCGAGGGAGCGGATGTGCTGCGACACGTTCATCGGGCGAATATGTCGTATCTGGCACCTGTGGGCCGAGGCCTGACCATGACCGCCGGGCTGTTCAACAGTCTGATTGGATACGAATCGCTCTATGCGAAGGACAATGCAAATTATACGCGCACATGGGCGGCTGATTACTCGCCGTACATGATGTTTGGCATTAACGCCAGGTATCCTGTCAATGAGCAATTGACGGTCACGGGGTTTGTCATCAACGGCTACGCGCACCTCTCCCATCCGAATGACCAGCCTTCGTACGGGGCGCAATGGTCCTACAAATTGACTCCGCGGCTGACCGCAACCCAGACGGCGTACTGGGGGCCGGATCAGACGAACACCTCTCTGAAATTCTGGCGACTCTACGGGAACCACATCCTGGAGTGGAAAGGCGACGATCTGACGGTTGCCGTCTCCTACGATATCGGGACAGAGAACATCGCTGATCGGGTCGGCAGCCCGCGGGCCTTTGCGATGGGCGGCAGCATGGTGCTGAGGTGGCACGTCCATGGTCCCTGGTCCGTGGCGCTGCGTCCGGAGTTCTATTGGGATCGCAACGGCCGCTGGACAGGGGCCGAACAGTTTGTGAAGGCCATCACCTCCACGGTTGATTTCCGGTTACCCTACCGGTGGACCAACACAGTGGTGCGGTTGGAGCACCGCTACGACGAATCGACCGGGGTCGGGGGGGGATTCTTCAGGAACGGGGAGATCAGTTCCGGTGTGCCGAGACTCGCAGCGTCTCAGCATCTCTTCGTAGCCGGCCTGCTCCTGACCTTCGATTCGCCCTAGCTAAAAACCGCTTCCGCCTCCGCCGCCGAATCCACCGCCGGAGAATCCTCCGGAAGAGCCGCCGCTGCTGAACCCGGAGCCTCCGGAACTGCGCGGTGCGGAGGTCATGATCGCACCGGCTGCGGCGGACATGTGGGACAGATTGCCGACGAAATTCCGGGGGCGAAAGTCGGCGACGCTTCCGCCTTGGTACCAGGTCGGCGGCTGCGTATAAATGCCGTCGAAGGCGCGGACCCAGTTCTGTTCGACGCCCAAGGCCATGGCAAAGGGCAGAAACTTTTCGAACAGCTGGGGCGTCTTCACGACGCGTTGAAACCGGTCTGATTCGACGCGGGTCAAGAACTCCTCAAAGCCGAGCACTTTTTCCAAGGCCCGCGTGCCGCGAATCGTCCGGGCCGGCATGAACCATCCGAATCCGATGATGATGACTCCTGAGAGGATGCCGGCGGTGATGCCGGTTTGCGGCGCGATGCCGTATTGTTCACTCAGCCATGCTGCTGGAAGGAACGAGGCGAGCGCCACGAAGATGCCGATAAGGATGTAGATCTGTTTCACTCGATCGGGTCGCCGCGCATAGTACTCACGGCTCAGCAGCTGATCGAAAAGCGAAGACTTGATGCCATTCAGGTGGGTGTAGAAGCGATTCTCCAAATCCGAAAGGGCGACGATCGAGATCTGGTCAGCGGAGAAGATTCCGCTCATGATCGCACGCTCATGTGGCTTCAGCGCGGTCCAGTCGGAGGCGGCCTTGAGCCGGTGGAGAGAAAAGACCGAACTTGACCACAAACCGAGGATCGCAGACTCCTGACGCTCCTCAATACGCAGAAAACCTCGGATGGCCAGATCGACCAGCGTGGCGGTGATGTCTCGAAGGTCCGGAGAATTGTCGATGAGCGTGCCGAGTTCCGCCGGTGTCAGCCCGTCAGGCGGTTCGTAGGCTACAGTGATGGGACGTAGCCGCGGGTCTCTTCCGAGCCGATACCATAAGGACCACATAAGGCCGAGGACGATGAGCGGCAACAGGAGCGGCCAATTGGAGTGGAGAAACAAGCCGGTGAGCTGGAGCGACCCGGGTGCTTCGACCAGACCCTTGTCCCAGCCGACGACGGCGGTAAGACCCTCGCGAAAGCCGAGCGGGCGCGTCATTCGATAGAGAATCTCAGGGCCCGTTATTACGACCTCGGCCTGCTGTTCCCGGGCGCCGTACGCACCGCTGAACGCGACAGCCTTCACTCCAGTGGCGCCGGCAGGGAGCAGGATTCTTGCCGTGGCCGTTTCGATCGGGACGTCCCATTCATCGCCGGTCACATTCCAATAGAGTTCGTCGTGGTCGTCGAAGTATTTGAGCCCGTTCGAGACTTTGTACGTCAGGATCAGTGTTTTCGTCGTGTCCTGTGCTCCGGGCAGCCATATCTTGAAGGTCCGATAATGCCGATCCCTGGCACTCTCGTATTTCAGCGGCGTCAGGTGTTCGTCTGTCACGCTCACCAGGTCCAACAGCAGCGTGTAGTTGAATCCCTGCGGCGTTCGATATTCGACCGGGATGTCGCGCTTCAATCCGTTCCATGAACCTGAAAAACGAGGACGAATGGTCTCGGTCACCAGGAGTTCGCCGCTCGGCAGGACCTGAATCTCGGCCTGGAAGTGCTCGATCACGAGGGAGCGGGCATGGACGGGATGGGGTCCGGTCACCAGGAGCCAGCCCAGCAGGATTGCGAGAACAATAGCTGGACGTTCAGGCATGAAGGAAGGAATCGCGGCGTCGATCCGCCGGTTCACATCAGCGCGACGCCTGCTCAAAAGTGACTTTCGGGACGGCCCGTTCCGCCGATTCGCTGATTTCGAAGAACTCGCGTGGTTTGAAGCTGAAGAAATTTGCGATGAAATTGGACGGGAACTCCTGGATCTTGGTGTTGAGATCGCGGACCACGGCATTGTAGTAGCGACGTGAGTTCTGCACGGCTTCTTCGATCTGGTTGAGCGAGGTTTGAAACTGGGTGAAGCTCTCCACCGCACGCAATTGCGGATAGGCTTCGGCCAGTGCGAACAACGACTTCAGCGATTGGACAAGCACATCTTCGGCTTCGGCTTTGGTGGCGGGGGTGGTCGTGGCCATCGCGCGATTGCGGGCGGCAATCACGGCGTCGAGCGTTTGCTTCTCGTGCCCCGCATACCCCTTCACTGTTTCGACAAGATTGGGAATCAGATCGTAACGGCGTTTGAGTTGGACATCGATGTCGGCCCAGGCGTTTTCCGATTGGACCTTGAGTCTGACGAGGCTGTTGTAGATGCCGATGACGAGCAGCACCAGCACCGCCGTCGCGACGAATGGTATCCACGCCATGGGATCTCCTCTGTGTTCACGTGCAATCAGCCCGATCGATTCTCAGTGAACTCCCCAGGGACTATACCCCTGAGGATACCAACTGTAAAGCAATCGGCGGGGCCGCAGCATGTCCTTGGGCAGCCGCGTTCCCTATTCGGAAAGCGGGAGGATCCGGTCGGCGACGGCCTGCACGATCCCTTCCTGATCGGTGACGACCTTCAACCCGCGGAAGCTCAGGTAGTACCCGCCGTGACTGGGTGCCTGGATGGTCGCGCTCACCTCGACGCGGTCTCCATCCTCCACCTCTGGGTCCCGCACCACCGGCTTTCCGCAGATGCCCAGCACGGCGACCGGAAGGGTCGAGGTGTCGTCTTCCAGCCGGAACAGATAGGCGCCGTAACAGTTGGTTTCATTGGGGAGCGTATAGGGGTCCAGCGCCTGCACATCGCGCACTGTACCGTGAAGGGTGACATGTCGCAGGTGATAGACCTGCGGTTCCTCAAGGATCTGTTGAATCGTGATCGGATCTTCCGCCTGCACGGGGCAGGGTATGAGTGCTCCGATCAGGAGGGGAAGGAGGCCTACAAGCCAGAGGAGTGTGCGAACCATTATAAGTATGAGCGGAGCATCGTCGATGCGCGCACCATTCTATCATTCTTTTCCGGTCAGGTCGTCCATGCGGCTTTTTCTTCCCCAGGCTGATCGCTATAATCGCGCCAGATCACCGAGGAGGATCTTGAGCTATGGTGAACGAGCACCGACTGAAGACGTTTATCAACGAGGCCAGGTCGCGGTTTGAGGATCTGCTGGGACAGATGGTCGAAGTGCCGTCGATCAGCATGGAACCGTTCCGTGCGGACGATATGCGGCGCATGGCGAATCTCGCCGCCCAGTGCCTCAGGGATCAGGGTGCCGAGGCTCAGGTCGTGGAAACCGAAGGGTATCCCGTGGTGTCCGGAGGCTGGATGACTGGGAGCACACATCCGACCGTCACCATCTACAATCACCTGGATGTGCAGCCGGCGCAGGAGCCGGAATGGAAACAGGCCCCGTTCTCCTTCAAGAAGGAAGGCGGGATCTATCGTGGCCGCGGAACGACCGATGATAAAGGTCCGGCGCTTTCCGCTCTGTGGGGCGCGCGGTTTGCCATCGAGCAGGGGGTGCCGATCAACATTCGATTCCTGTGGGAACTGGAAGAGGAAATCGGAAGTCCGCACTTTGCCGCCGCACTCACAAACCAGAAGGCCGTTCCACGTCCGGATTCCGTCGTGGTGTCCGACACCATCTGGGTGGCCAAGGGACGTCCGGCGATGCCATACGGGCTGCGAGGACTGCTCGGTGCACGGCTGACCCTCCGCACCGGCAGTAAGGATGCCCATTCCGGGCTGACGGGCGGGGCGGCGCGCAATCCCTTGGCGGAGCTGATGGCCGTGGCGAATGGATGTCTGGATGCAACGACCGGCCGGGTGAAGATCGAAGGTTTTTATGACGATGTGTGCAAGCCGACCCACGCGGAGATCCGGAGTTTCTGCCGGTCGGGCTTCCAAGTGAAACGTTTCAAGGAGGCCTACGGCTTTCAGTCGCTCCGCACCCAGAATCCTCTCGACGTGATGCGACGGATCTGGGCGGCTCCGACCTTCGAAGTTCACGGCCTCACCGGGGGCTATCACGGGCCCGGGGTCAAGACTGTGGTGCCGAGTCAGGGGGAGCTCAAGGTCAGCATGCGCCTCGTCCCGAATCAAACGCCGGAGAAGGTTTTTGCGGCACTCAAGCGGCATGTAGTCAAATTGAATCCCAACGTAAAGGTGGAGCGGGAAGGGATGTTGCAGCCGTTTCGCGGATTGTTTGAGGGGCCGCATGTCGAGGCGGTGAAACGGGCCGTGATGGCGGGCTTCGGCAAAGAGCCGGCGTTTGTCCGGGAAGGAGGATCAATCGGAGCGGTGGTGACCATGCAGCGGGCCTGGAAGGTGCCGATCCTGTTTATGGGGTTGAGTCTGCCGGAGCATGGATATCACGCGCCGAACGAGTACTTTGATTGGGGACAGGCTTCAGGGGGGATGAAGGCCTTTGCCCATTATTTCGCGGAACTGGCGGGGCTTCCCCGGAAGTAGCTAGGCTGTCTGAGGTCAGAAGCGGTTCCCGGTAGTCACGACCGCAAGAGTGATTGAACCGATGAAACTGACAATTTTTGAACATTTTTGTCAAAAAACTGCTTGCCTGTAGCATTTCTCATACAGCAGCCAGGCTCATTGAGGATGGTTTGTCGGCAGAGAAGATCATAAATTATTGAAAACAATAGCCATGTCAATTAATTGGTTTTCACAATGGGGCACGGATGTTGCTGTCCTTAAAATATACCGGGGCATCAGCGATACGGATGAAGGTGTTCCCTGTCCGTTGCTTGTGAAGAGGAAAGTCAGGTATCGTCTTGCCCCAACATGAGCACCGACCACACGGACATCCTGCTCGTCCTGGTGACAGCAGCCAACCAAGAGGAGGCTGCCAGAATCTCAGAGGAGGCAGTCCGGGCGCATCTGGCCGCCTGTGCCACAACGATTCCCACGGTGCATTCGTTGTACTGGTGGGAGGGAAAGGTGGTGAGCGATCAGGAAGCGATGATATTACTGAAAACGACAACTGACAAATTCCCGGCCCTTCAAGAAGCCATCCAGAAGCTGCACTCGTACAAGGTGCCGGAGATTTTAGGGATACCGATCGATACGGGGCTACCGCAATATCTTGACTGGATAAGAAGAGAGACCACCTAGATATTGTGGATCACCGGTACTGTGATTTCATGACCATCAAAAGGGTTGACCGTGGCGGTTTGGATGGGTAGACTCGTCAACATCTAAGACGGTCTGGTCTCCCAAACCTGAGGGAGTGAACATCATGGGTCAGACGACAGGCCAAGAAAATAGCGACGCCTATACGGTGGTAGTTTTCCGCGGTTCAACTGCCAAGCCGCTCCGTTTCAGTTTCCCGGGGAAGTTCGTCAGGAAACTGTTGATTGTCGGTTGTGTATTGCTGGTGGCCGATCTTCTCGTCATCTCTCACTACGTCATCCGGACAGGGGAAGTCTGGGAGTTATCCGCATTTCGAAATGAAGCTCTGAGTGCGCGGGAACAGACTGCTGCCTTTTCGAGCGCCATTGACGACCTCAAGAAGCGGATTGTGGCGATGAAGGAAGTGAATCAACGGCTTCGGGTCATGCTGGGCATCGAGTTGCCTAAGGCCGGAGACATGGTCAATGGTCGAGGTGGTGACGACGTACCACTTCCCGAAGGCGGTACGGTCTCGAACGGGGCCAGAAGTGAAAAGGGGACGGGAGTTCTGCCGGGCGGCCCTAGCCTGAGTGGCGATGCCCCCGAGTCTGGGCATAGTCCGTTGGCAGCAGACGAAACTTCTCAGAATAGTGATGCTGAAACAATGGCATCAGTGAAAGACGGGTTGGAGTGGCTCACCAAGGAGGCGTCGACACAGGAACGGCTCCTCAGCGAGCTGACCCTGGCGGCTGAACAACGCTCTTCACGCTGGGCCGCCACCCCTTCGATTTGGCCGGTGAAGGGATGGGTCACTTCAGGCTTCGGCCCCCGGATGTCTCCCTTTACCGAAAAGCCAGCCTGGCATGATGGATTAGACATCGGTGCCGCTCCCAACGCTCCGGTCCAGGCTCCGGCCCGGGGAAGGGTCACGGCGACGGGATTTGACTCCAAACTCGGGAACATCGTTCGACTGGACCATGGATTCGGGATTGAAACATTGTACGGGCATCTGGCGAAGTCGCTCGTGAAAGAAGGTCAAAGAGTCAATCGTGGCGATGTCGTGGGTCTGGTTGGAAGCACCGGTCTCTCCACCGGGCCCCATCTGCACTACATGGTGAAGGTCCACGGGCAGCCACTGGATCCCACGAAGTACATCCTGGAATAACCGCATCCTTGTCCGGTCTGTGTCACCGTGTCTCGGCCTTGATCCGAGAGCGTCGTCCTCCCTCTCCCAGCCGAGCTGTAAACCAGACTTTCGCCTCGGCGGTCCTTATGGCGTCTCGCGCAATCCGAGCGCATCACACCTCTATGCTATACTGAGCGCCCGTCTCCTCCGTGCCATTCATGTGGAGTGAAGATCTTGACCGATTCCGCACTTCCGTCTGACGGCCGGCCTAGGCCCATCCTTGACATCGGGTCCCGCCTCGGTCTCCAGCCTGAGGAACTCATCCCGTATGGAGCGAATAAAGCCAAGGTCGCCCTGGGGGCGCTGGACCGCCTCAAGAGTCGGCAGTCGGGCCGGTATGTGCTGGTAACCGCCATCAATCCGACGCCGCTCGGCGAGGGAAAGACCACGACCGCGATCGGTCTGGCTATGGGGCTGACCCGAATGGGTCATCGGACGGTCGTCACGCTCAGGCAGCCTTCTTTGGGGCCTGTGTTCGGCATCAAAGGGGGAGGCACCGGTGGGGGACGGGCGCAAGTCATCCCCATGGAAGAGATCAATCTCCATTTGACGGGGGATGCGCATGCAGTGGCCGCAAGCCATAACCTGCTTTCGGCCTTCCTTGATAATCACCTCTTCCATGGAAACTCCCTCTCGGTCGATCCTGAACGGATCATGTGGCCGCGAGCGTTGGGGGTGAGCGATCGGGCGCTTCGCGAAATTTCATACGGAGAAGATGCCGAGAGGCGCCGAAGTCGATTCGTCATCACCGAGGCGTCGGAGGTGATGGCGATACTGGCGCTGGCGACGGACCATGCGGACCTCCGGGAGCGACTCGGCCGGATCCTGGTCGGGCTCACGAAATCAGGCGATCCCGTCCGGGCAGGGGATCTTGGATGTGTCGGATCGATGGCGGTGCTTTTGAGAGATGCGCTGCTCCCCAATCTGGTTCAAACCCTGGAGGGAACCCCTGCCTTCGTCCATACGGGGCCGTTCGGGAACATCGCGCATGGCAACTGTTCCGTCGTGTCAGATGCCCTCGCGCTTCACTGCGCCGATCTGGTCGTAACTGAAGCCGGGTTCGGCAGCGATCTCGGGGCGGAGAAATTCTTCAACATCAAGTGCCGGGTTTCCGGGCTCAAGCCGTCCGTGGCGGTGGTCGTAGCGACGTTACGGGCCCTGAAACTGCATGGCGGCGGGGGCATTGCCAAATCAGGAACTGCCTTGCCCGCAGGGTTGACCTCACCCAATCCGGAAGCGCTATCGCGAGGATTCGGGAACCTGGAACAGCATATTGCAAATGCGCGGGCGCATGGTGTTCCGGTGGTCGTGGCCGTGAATGCCTTCGAGGGCGACCTTCGAAGCGAGCTAGACTGGGTCCGCGATCGGTCCTTGAAGGCAGGTGCCGTGGATGCGGCCGTGTCCACCCACTGGGTGGACGGCGGGAAGGGTGCAGAGCAGCTGGCGACGGCGGTCGTCAAAGCCTTGAACCAACCGTCGAACTTTTCCCATCTGTACGAACTGGGCTGGCCGTTGCGAAAGAAAATCGAGACGATTGCCACAAAGGTGTATGGAGCCGAGGGAGTGAAATTTGAGCTGGAAGCGGAGCGTCAGATGGAATTGGCCGAAGGGCTCGGGTACGGTCAACTACCCGTCTGCATGGCGAAGACGCCCCTGTCTCTCTCGCATGATTCGGCACTCAAGGGGAGGCCGACGGGGTTCACCGTTCCCATTCGAGAATTGCGCATCCTGGCCGGAGCAGGATTTGTGACCGCCATCTGCTCAGGGATGCAATTGATGCCGGGGTTGCCGAAAAGGCCTGCCGGGGAACGGATTGACCTCAATCCGGTGAACGGCGAAATCGTCGGGTTGTCGTAAGGCTTCAGGAATGGGCGGCCGCGTCACGCCTCATGGGGCGTTCAACGTTGCTTCAAATACTTGAAAAACTCTGAATCGGGGCTCATCACCAGAGTCGACTTGTCTTTGAACGTCAGTCGGTAAGCTTCCATCGAGCGGGTAAATTCGAAGAATTTCGGATCCTGCCGGTAGGCGTCGGCATAGATCCTGAAGGCCTTGGCATCACCACCTCCGCGCAGCTCCTCGGATTCCTTGTAGGCCTGAGCGAGGATGATTTCGCGATCCTTTTCAGCTTCGGAGCGGATCTTCTGTGCCTCCTCGGCCCCCTCGGCGCGGTACTGCTTGGCCTGACGTTCCCGCTCCGCCTGCATCCGAGCGAACACCGCCTTCTCATTCTGCTCAGGCAGATCGGCGCGCTTGATCCGGACATCTTGGATTTCGATTCCGTAGGTGGAGGCTTTCTCATTGGCTCGTTGAGTCACCACTCGCATGATCTCGGCTCTCGTGCTCGAGACGATCTCCAATAGTTCGTGACGGCCCAGTTCGACGCGCAGCTCGGAATAGATGATGTCGTTCAGTCGCTGGAGCGCGCCTCGCTGGCTTTGGAAGTTTTGGTAGACCTTCAACGGATCGAGGATGCGCCATTTCGCGAAGTTATCCAGTAGCAGTGTTTTCTTGTCCTGAGTAATAACATCCTGAGCGTTCGAATCGTAATCCAATAACCGTTTGTCGAAATACGTCACTTCCTGGACAAACGGCATTTTGACATACAATCCGGGCTCTGTGATATTCCTCACGGGTTTCCCGAGCTGGACGACGATAGCGGTCTGGGTCACATCGACGACAAAGAGAGGGGAGGCGCCCAGAAGAAACAACCCGATCACTACCGCGATGAGCGCGATAATAAATCCCTGCTTGGTCATGGCTGGGGCTCCTCGACTGCCGGTTTTGGAGCGGGTTTCGAGAGACGGTCCAGCGGAAGATAAGGCAACAGGCGCTCGCCGCCTTTTCCGTCAATGATGACCTTTTCTACATGCGGGAGGATTTCTTCCAGCGTCTCGATGTAGATCCTCTTGCTGATAATGTCTTTGGCCTGATTGTACTCCTTTAGCGTGGCCAGGAAACGATTGGCCTCACCTTGGGCGCGATTCAACCGCGCCTGGGCATATCCTCTGGCCTGGTTCACTATCTGGGCTGCTTCACCTTTGGCTTTAGGCAAAATGTCGTTGCGATAGCCTTGAGACTGGTTAATCAGTTTCTCTCGATCTTCTTTCGCGTTCGTCACGTCCTTGAACGCGGCCGCCACAGCTTCGGGGGGATCGACGTCCTGGAGCTGTACGGCGGCGATCTGCACGCCGGCGTGATACTGATCGAGAATAAGCTGGAGTAAGTCCATTGTGTCTTGCTGAATCACGGCTTTCCCGGTGGTCAAGGCCTCGTCGATCTTGCTTTTGCCGACCACTTCCCGCATCGAGGCTTCGGCGGCCTTCCCGATAGTTTCGTGGATGTCTGCCACATTGAAGAGAAATTCGCTCGACTCCTTGATCTTGTACTGGACGATGAACTCGATCGCCAGGATGTTCATGTCGCCCGTGAGCATCAATGCTTCCTGGGGGACCATCTGCTGCCGCCCCTGCTGATTCGTGCGGAATCCGACTTCCACGCGGTGGAGTTTGGCGACCTTCGGTTGGAGGACGCTCTCGATGATCGGAATTTTGAAATGGGGGCCGGGCTCGACCGTACGGACCGGAGCACCGAATCGTTTCACGACGCCTTCTTCGTCGGGAGCGACAATGAAGACGCTTTGCCAGACGAGCACGATCAGGAGGGCGGCGATCACCAGGTTGATGAGCCCGCCGGAAGGCATGAGGTTTTTCAATCCACCGGACGGGAAGAGATCCTTGAACTGCGACTGGGCCTGCTTGAAGGCTTCCTCAAGCGGGTCGCTTTTCTTGCTCCAAGGATCTTTCGGGTCCCAGACCATGCAGGGTATCCGGCCTACGAATCAAGGGTGATAATGACGAAGCGCTCTGACGGGAGTCACCATAACAGAGAGTCGCAACAGGGGGCAAGGTTTAAAGCACCCTCGAGAGGACCGCAAAGGCGAGGCCGGCGAGGAGTCCTGCAGCAGGGACGGTGACGACCCAGGCAAGGACCATGTCGAGAACCGTTCCCCAACGGACGGCCTCCGTCCCCTTGGCCAGGCCGATGCCGATGATGGCAGCGCTGCTGAGGTGCGTCGTCGAGACGGGCAGGCCGAGTGTGCCTGCTGCAAGAACAAGAGATGCCGTGCTCAGGTTCGCGGACAGTCCTTCGGCATGATTCATCGTGGTGACTTTCTCGGCGAGCACTGTCGTCACGCGCAGTCCCCCGAAATAACTCCCCAATCCCATCGCAAGGGCGACGCCTCCGAACGCGGCCAACTCGGACGAAATACTGGACCAGGAGGCAGTCGCACTGCCCAGGAGCAGCATCGCGACAATTTTCGGCGCGTCATTGGTCCCGCGGGCAAACGACGCCAGCCCGCTGGAAACCCAATGGATGGTATCCAATCCCATGACGAGTCCGCGTAATCCGGCACGATCACATTGCGAAGGCACGGCCATAACCGGTTGACCGAAGCTCGCAGTCTGGAACAATGTCCTGGTGCCGCCGCGTGCGTCGATGGCCACCAATGCGCGGGAGGCCGGCATCACGCACACGCAAGCGCCTTCCCATCGCGTGGCCAGCAGTCGGACGAGCGGATGGATCAGCAGGGAGACGGTGAGTGCGAGCATCGGACTGAGCGACAACGGGAGGGCGATCTTCTTCGCGATCGCGGACCAGATCAATGCGTCTCCCGCGAATGTCGCCAAGCCGGTGCCGACAATGGCTCCGGTGAGTGCATGAGTCGTCGAGACGGGGAACCCCGTGCGCGAGGCGAAGAGGACCCACGCCATTGCGCCGGTCAGGACCGCGGAAGCGGCCACCGGGTCGATCGCGGTGCCAGGCCGGACAAGGCCCTGACTGAACGTGTTGACCATGGCGCCGGCGATCAGCGCAGAGGCTCCGGCTCCGGCGATGGTCCACAGGGTCCCCCACAGGATGGCGGCTCGATAGTTTGTGACCCCGCTTCCCACCAGCGTGGCAATCACTTTCGACACGTCATTGGTGCCATTGGCGTAGGCCAGGGCGAGGACGAGGATGAAGGCGAGGAATTCCATGACGAGTCTCAGGTTACGGTCAAGGTTAAGGCTAAGGCGGAGATGAACCGGAAACGAGCCTTGCTCATCTCCCACTCAACCTCAACCTAAGCCTACGCCTGCTTCTCCCTTCTACGTGACGCTGCCGTCGCAGGACGAACCGGACCCGGCGGTACAGCCGTAGCAATGGTTCCGCGTCATGATCTGGCGCTGATGGAGCCGTGTGACGTCGAAATCCCGGATATGCGACGGCGCACCGTGGTCGACCGGGAGGTCGAGCATCTGATTGAAATCGCAGTCGTAGAGCCTGCCGTCCCACCCGACCGAGAGGGTATGACGGCACATGACGCCGGTAGCGGCCGCGGGGTTGAAGGCATTGGCCAGCCGTTCCATGTATCCGTCGTAATTGCCGCTGTCGATGAGAAACTCCAGGAACCGGCTGATCGGCATATTGGTGATCGTGTAGAGCCGGGTGAACTCCACGCCGTGACGGCTCCGGAGTTCTTTCCTGAACTGTGCTTCGATGGCGATTTGTGCGGGAGGAAGAAACGCTCCCACGGGATTGTACACGAGGTTCAGCACGAGGCCGCTGTCAGGCCGGCCGTATCCCAGTCGGTTCAAGAGGCGAAGCGCCTCGATCGATTTCTCAAAGATCCCGTCACCTCGCTGTGCGTCGGTCTGACCGGCCCGGTAGGAGGGAAGCGAGGCGATGATCTCGACGCGGCGGCTCGCCAGAAATTCACCCAGGTCCGCCTGGGTCGGGAGCAGCAGCACGGTCAGGTTACAGCGATCCATCACGTGCCGGCCGAGCCCACGAGCCTGTTCGACCAGCCACCGGAAGTTCGGGTTCAGTTCCGGCGCACCCCCCGTAATGTCGACTGTGGGAATGTCGGTCCTGGCCAGCGCAGCGATACATTGTTCCGCGGTTTCCCGCGACATGCTCTCGGTGCGATCCGGTCCCGCATCCACGTGGCAGTGACGGCAGGTCTGGTTGCAGAGCTTCCCGACGTTCAGTTGGAGCACGGTGATACCGGTCGCCCGAAACGGAAGAATGCCGGCCTCATGGAGTCGAAGGTCGAAGGAAAGTGCAGTGGGCGAGTGGTCGAGAATGCGAAGCTGTTCAGTCGGGGAGGCGAGGGGGTTGCTCCGGCCAAGCAACGTGAGAGGCATCTAGCAGCACCCTCCATCGGGGGCGCAGGTCACGGCGTCACCGCGCACGCGCTGGCCGGCCCGGTTGAGAATGGCGAAGTGGGGTGCATAGCCCGCGTTTTCCAGAACAGCCAGCGT
>DASPGL010000211.1:0-6396 GCA_035620635.1 Nitrospira sp.
CCAGGCGCTTGGCGGCCTTGATCGTGGTGGCGAGTCCGCGCAGCTGCAGCTTGTGGAAGATGAACGGTTTGAACAATTCCAGCGCCATTTTCTTGGGCAGTCCGCACTGATGCAGCCGGAGCTCCGGCCCGACGACGATCACCGTCCGGCCCGAATAGTCCACGCGCTTGCCGAGCAGATTCTGGCGGAAGCGGCCCTGCTTGCCCTTCAGCATGTCGCTCAAAGACTTGAGCGGGCGCTTGTTGGGTCCGCGAATCGCCCGGCCTCGTCGCCCATTGTCGAAGAGGGCGTCGACGGCTTCCTGCAGCATCCGCATCTCATTGCGGATGATCACGCCGGGGGCTTTCAGCTCCATGAGACGCTTCAACCGGTTGTTCCGGTTGATGACACGCCGGTACAGATCGTTCAGATCGGAGGTCGCGAACCGGCCGCCGTCCAGTGGAACCAAGGGGCGCAACTCAGGCGGCAGCACCGGGATGACATCCATGATCATCCACTCCGGCTTGTTGCCGGACTTCCGGAACGCTTCCAGTACCTTCAGGCGCTTCGCGTATTTCTTTTTCATCGCCGCCGAGGTCGACGCCTTCGCTTTGACTTGCAATTCGTCCCAGAGGGCGTTGATGTCGATCTTCCGCAGCAGATCGCGGATCGCTTCCGCGCCGATGCCGACCTTGAATCCGGAAGAGCCGAACTCGGAGAGCAGCGTGCGCAACTTGTCCTCGGGAACCAGTTCCTTCTCCGTGAGGTCCGTCGAGCCCGGATCCACGCACACGTAACTCTCGAAGTAGAGAATTTTCTCCAACTGCTTGAGGCTCATGTCGAGCAGCGTGCCGATGCGGCTCGGCACGCCCTTCAGGAACCAGATATGCGCGACCGGAGCGGCCAGCTCGATATGCCCCATACGTTCACGGCGGACTTTCGATTGAATCACTTCGACGCCGCACTTGTCGCAGACGATACCGCGGTGCTTCATGCGCTTGTACTTGCCGCAGTTGCATTCCCAGTCTTTGATCGGACCGAAAATCTTGGCGCAGAACAGCCCGTCTTTCTCAGGCTTGAACGACCGGTAGTTGATCGTCTCCGGCTTCTTCACTTCACCGTACGACCAGGAACGGATTTTCTCGGGCGAGGCGATGCGAATCCGCATCGAATCGAACGAGACCGCATCCCGCTGCTTTTCGAACAATGTATATACGCCTTCCAAAGTAGTGACCTCCTCCGATGCCGGGCTGTACCCGGCACACAAGTGGGTTAGTCTTGCGTCTTGACGAGCTCCACGTCGAGCCCCAAGCTTTGTAATTCCTTGACCAAGACGTTAAACGACTCCGGCAGCCCCGGCTCCAGGAAAGGTTCGCCTTTCACCACTGCTTCATACATGCGCGACCGTCCTGGCACGTCGTCGGACTTGACTGTCAGAAACTCCTGCAACGTGGACGCCGCACCGTAGGCCTGCAGCGCCCAGACCTCCATTTCGCCAAGCCGCTGACCGCCGAATTGAGCCTTGCCGCCCAGCGGCTGTTGCGTCACGAGCGAATACGGTCCGATGGAGCGCGCATGAATCTTGTCATCCACCAGATGGTGGAGCTTGAGTACGTACATGTACCCGACGGTCACGGGGCTGCCGAACGGCTCACCCGACTTTCCGTCGACCAACTGCGTCTGCCCGCTCGGCGGCAGCTTCGCCTTTTTGAGGAGGTCCTTGATTTCTTTTTCCGACGCTCCGTCGAAGACCGGGCTGGCCACCTTGATGCCCAGGGCCTTGGCCGCCCAGCCGAGATGCGTTTCCAGGATCTGGCCCACATTCATACGCGAGGGGACGCCGAGGGGATTCAGCACGATTTCGACCGGAGTCCCGTCCGGCAGATACGGCATGTCCTCTTCGGGCAACACCCGGGACACCACGCCTTTATTGCCGTGACGGCCGGCCATCTTGTCGCCGACCTGAATCTTGCGCTTCATGGCGATGTACACTTTGACGAGCTTGATCACACCTGGAGGTAGCTCATCGCCTCGTTTCAAGCGACCGACCTTCTCGTCATACAGCGTCTGGAGAATTTCAATCTGTTCCTTCGCACGCCGTTCGACATCCTCGAGGTCCTTCTGCTCGTCCGGGTCGCTCAGAATGATGTGGCGCACGGTGTCGTCGGGCAACCGCTTGAGAATCTCCGCCGTCAGCTTGCCCTTCTTCTTCAGAATCACATCGCCCGTGTCGGGATCCATCAAATCGCGGCCGACGACCTTGCCCAGCAGGAGCTTCCGGATCTTCTTGGTCTTCTCCTCCTCGATGATCCGCAACTCTTCGTGGTGATCGTGCTGCAACTTCATCTGATCGTCGGTTTCGATGCTCTTCGACCGTTCGTCCTTGTCGAGGCCTTTACGGGAGAAGATCTTGACGTCGACCACGATGCCTTCCACGCCCGGCGGGACGGTCAGGGACGTATCCTTCACATCGCCGGCCTTCTCACCGAAGATCGCCCGGAGCAATTTCTCCTCCGGCGTAAGCTGCGTCTCGCCCTTCGGCGTCACTTTTCCCACCAGGATGTCGCCCGGTTTCACCTCGGCCCCGATGCGGATGATCCCGCTTTCGTCAAGATTCCGGAGCGCTTCCTCACCGACGTTGGGAATATCGCGGGTCACGTCCTCTTTGCCCAGCTTGGTGTCGCGGGCCTCCACTTCGAACTCTTCGATATGAATGGAGGTGAAGGCATCCTCGCGCACCAGTTTCTCACTGAGCAGAATCGCATCTTCGAAGTTGTATCCGCCCCAGGGCATGAAGGCCACCAGGACATTCTTCCCCAGCGCCAGCTCTCCGTGGTCGATGGCCGGCCCGTCGCCGAGCACTTGGCCTTTCTTCACGGGTTGACCGATCCTGACCACCGGGGTCTGGGTGATGCAGGTATTCTGGTTCGAGCGCTGGAACTTGATCAGATCGTAGACATCCAACCCAGAATCCTTCCCCCGCTTCCCCTCCTTGGAATCAGCCCGCACGACGATGCGAGTGGCATCGACGCTTTCCACAACCCCGGCCCGACGGGCCTGAATCACATAGCCCGAATCGCGGGCAACAACCGCTTCCATCCCCGTTCCGACCAGTGGCGCCTCTGAGGTCACCAGAGGAACCGCCTGGCGCTGCATGTTGGAACCCATGAGCGCGCGGTTGGCGTCGTCGTGTTCCAAGAACGGCACCAGCGCCGTGGCCACGCTGACCACCTGCTTGGGGGACACGTCCATATACTCGATCTTGTCCGGCGTCGCCAGAACGAAGTCCCCGCCGTGCCGGCACGAGACGGTCTCGGACACCAGCCGCCCCGAGCCATCCACCTTGGAGTTGGCCTGGGCGATGATGTACTTGTCACCTTCGATGGCGGAGAGAAATTCAATCTCCTCCGTCACGCGCCCCTTCACGACTTTGCGATAGGGCGCTTCGATGAACCCGAACTGGTTGATCCGCGCATATGTGGCCAGCGACGTGATCAACCCGATGTTCGGTCCTTCCGGAGTTTCGATGGGGCAGATGCGGCTGTAGTGCGACGGATGCACGTCGCGAACTTCGAACCCGGCTCGCTCTCTCGTCAATCCGCCGGGACCGAGCGCCGAGAGACGGCGCTTGTGGGTAATTTCCGCCAGTGGATTCGTCTGGTCCATGAACTGTGACAGCTGGCTGCTGCTGAAAAACTCCTTCACCGCCGCCACGACCGGCTTGGCATTGATCAGGTCATGAGGCAGGACGGTTTCCATGTCGAGAAGATTCATGCGCTCCTTGATGCTCCGCTCCATCCGGACCAGTCCCAGGCGGAACTGATTCTCCAGCAACTCACCGACCGACCGCACGCGGCGGTTCCCCAAGTGGTCGATGTCGTCGATCTCACCTTTACCGATCTTGAGATTGACAAGATAGCGAATCACCTCGACGATGTCCTGAGCCGTCAGCGTGCGTTGTTCCAGCGGCAGATCCAGCCCAAGCTTCTTGTTGAGCTTCAGCCGGCCGACGGGAGACAGGTCATAGCGCTTGGAATTCAGGAACAGATTGTCGAACAGCGCCCGTGCGGTATCAACGGAGGGAGTTTCACCCGGCCGGAGGCGTCGATAGATCTCCACCATCGCTTCTTCCTTGGAGCCGATCTTTTCCATCTCCAGCGTGTCGAGGATGACCGGCGTCGCCGTCGCCATGTCGAGGTAGATCACCTTGAACTCTTCGACGTCGCTTTCGACGATCTGCTCCACGATCTCGGCGGTGAGGCGCTGATTCTTCTCCGCCAGCTTGTTCTTCTTCGAATCGACCAGTTCGGTAAGGATGGCACGGCCGACCAGCTCGGTCGGCAGCAGCGGGATTTCCTTGATCCCCGCCGCTTTCAGCTTGGCGATCAGGCCCTTGGTGAGCCTGGTGCCCTCCCGCACCAGCGGCTCCTTGCCGGGCTTCTCCGCCACTTCCACGGAACAGCGAAGTCCGTGGTGAATCTCCGCGTCCAGCTTGCGAAACAACTTGCCCTTCGACACCCGGATTTCTTCGACGGGATAGTACATCTTGAGCAGATCGTCGCTCGAGAATCCGAACGCCTTCAACAGAATGGTCGTCGGCATTTTCCGGCGCCGATCGATCCGGACATAGAGGATATCGCGCGCATCGAACTCGAAATCGAGCCAGGAACCCCGATAGGGGATGATACGGGCCGAGTACAACACCTTCCCGCTGGCATGGGTGCGCCCCTTGTCATGCGTGAAGGAGGCGCCCGGCGACCGGTGCAGCTGACTGACGACCACGCGTTCGGTCCCGTTGACGATGAACGTTCCGCGTTCCGTCATCAGCGGCAGCTCGCCGACATAGACTTCCTGCTCCCGCACATCGAGCACTTTCTTCCGGGGGCCCTTGTCTTCCTTGTCGAAGACCACCAGACGAACGCGCAGCTTGAGCGGAACCGCGAAGGTCATCCCCTGCTCCAGACATTCGCGCTCATCATACTTGGGCGTTCCCAGGGTGTAGCTCGAAAACTCGAGCATGGCCGTATTGTTGTAATCGGGGATCGGGAAGACGCTCGCCAGCGCCGCCTGCAAGCCATGATCCTTCCGGCGCTCAGGCTCGACCTCCATCTGCAGAAAATCTTCGTAGGAACGCTTCTGGATCTCGATCAGATCAGGAATATCGATATTGGTTCGAATGCGAGAAAAGTCTTTCCGCTCGACGAACTCTTGCAGCGTCGTTTCAGACATTCCCACTCCTCCACGCTAGCTGGCGGTGAACGGAAGCCACGAATCACCGGCCCCTGCCGATGGGAGACCGACAAAAGCCGGCATCCGACCATCGACCGATGACCGGTGACCGATGGCGTCTTTACTTTACTTGACTTCGACTTTGGCGCCGCTTTCTTCGAGCTTCTTCTTCATGGTGTCGGCTTCGTCCTTAGCCACTCCGGTCTTTACCGGCTTCGGTGCGCCTTCCACCAGATCCTTGGCTTCTTTCAGACCGAGACTCGTCAACTCCCGCACCACCTTGATGATTTGAATCTTCTTGTCAGCCGGAGCCGATGCAAGGATGACGTCAAATGCCGTCTTTTCCTCCGCCGGGGCCGCCGCCGCACCGCCGGCGGCAGGGGCTGCCGCCACCGCGACCGGCGCCGCCGCCGTGACGCCGAAGCGAGCCTCCAATCCCTTCACGAGTTCCGCCAGATCGAGCACGCTCATGCCCTCAATGGCCTTGATCAATTCTTCCTGTGACAGTTTCGTTGTAGTTGCCGACATGTCTCCCTCCCCTTTCCGTTTGTCCTGAATGGCTGCCATGACTCTCACAAATTTCGACAAGACTGCGCTGAGCGTATACACCACGCCGCGGACCGGCCCCTGGAGGGCCGAGAGCAGCATCGCAATGAGCACTTCCTTCTTGGGCAGTTTCGCGACAGCCGCCAGTTCCGCCGACTGCACGATCTTGCCTTCCAGCACGCCGATCGTCATCCGGATCTTTTCCTCGCGCTTCTCGGCGCCGATGAAATCCCGGAGCACCTTGGTCGGCAATACAGGGTCGTCATAGCCGATGACGACCCCCGTCGGGCCCTTCAAGTAACCTTTCAGACCGGCCAGGGCTGTCCCTTCGGTGGCTCTGGCTGCAAGCGTGTTTTTCACCACCCGGAATTCCGCCTTCGCGCCGCGCAGCTGTTTCCGCAACTCCGTCATCTGGTTGACCGGAAGGCCCACACACTCTGTCAGGATGGCCAGCCGCGCCCGGCTGAACTTTTCGGTCAGCTCTGCAACCGCCGTGGCTTTCTCTTCCTTTTTCATCTCTCTCCCCTTCCTCAGCTCCACTGCTTCGTCAACGCCACGGTATCCAGTTTCACACCGGGTCCCATCGTGCTGGAAATCGTGGCGCTCTTGAGATACCGGCCCTTACACGACGCCGGCTTGGCC
>DASPGL010000212.1:0-12989 GCA_035620635.1 Nitrospira sp.
GGGCCACCCCCTCGTATGTGCTCCCCACGCGGGGGATACTTCCCCCGCGGTCACCCTGTTCGAAACCCACCCTACCCTTCTTCTGTGTGCGTTGGTTTTCCAACTCAGTACTAAACCCTCAAGGTGTCCTCTCCGCCCGCAACAATCACGATACAGCGATAAAGAGCGGGCGGCTCACACGAAGTGCGGTATGGCGGAGAGGGTGGGATTCGAACCCACGGTCCCGTTGCCGGGACGCATGCTTTCCAAGCATGTCGATTCGTCCACTCTCGCACCTCTCCGTACCCGCGAATACTGGGAAGGCGGCATCTTAGCACGCGCCCCAGGGAGCGGCAAGGCGGAGCCTCGCAGCTTTGCAAGAAGTTTCCTGGCCAGGCGGGTGAACGGACCGGCTGCGAAGGCTTGTTCTTCCTGGCTTAGGGAAGGTCCTGCTACCGCCATGCCGGAGGGCGACAGACCTGCCGCCGGATGACTCAGGATCGAGCAGAACCGGCGACGATCCGGTTGGCGCGAAGAGAGAAATCCACTGGGAGGGACGCATCCCGACCTTCCACATGCTCCCTGTGCGCAGAACTTATCGGGACGCACAGTTTGGGGCTCACTGGGAGGAAGAACCGGACCAGGATACCACCGATTGGTACGGGTTGACACTTGGACATGTCCAACGGTACAAAAGCCTGACAACATCGCGTGCTTTTGCTGTCTCAGGCTCCGTCCCGACAGCTCCGCGGACATCCCCACTGTGCGAGAGTGGCGGAATTGGCAGACGCGCGAGACTTAGGATCTCGTGGGCAACCGTGGGGGTTCAAGTCCCCCCTCTCGCACCAGCACCACGATGCGACTCGTCCACTCAGCACCCGGCCAACGGGGAACGAGGAGAAGGACTTTGACGCGATGACGATGAAGATGGAAGTGACTGAACTCGGTCCCATGAAACGTGCCCTGAAAATCGAGGTACCCGCCGACGAGGTCGCCCAACGATTTTCACGAGCGTACATCGAATTGAACCGCCAGGTCCGGATACCCGGATTCCGGCCTGGGAAGGCCCCGATGGCGATGCTGGAAAAGCGTTACGCCAAAGCGGTTGAAGAGGATGTGATTCGGAGCCTGGTCCCAGATTTCTATGATCGCGCCATCAGGGAGGCGGGGATCAGCCCGGTCCTGGTGGAAATCCCGCCGCTCGATCGTGTCAAGATTAAGAGGGACTCGCCGTTCACCTTTACCGCCACCGTCGAGATCAAACCCAAGATCGAGCTGCACGACTACAAGACACCGAACCCCATTTCATTGAAACAGGACACGCGCACGGTGGCGGATGATCAGGTGGACCGCGCGCTGGAGGTCTTGCGCGAGCAACAGGCCCGATTGGACGCAGCTCCTGCCGGGACGGTTCTGGCCGACGGTGATTTTGCCGTGGTCGATCTCGAAGGATTTCTGGATGAGGCGCCGCTGGAGGGTACGAAGAAAGAGGGCCAACTTCATCGGGTCGGCTCCAAGGCGACATTGCTCGGGATCGACATTGACGCTCATCTGACCGGTAAGAAAGAGGGGGACCTCGTGGCAATTCCTCAGGCGTATCCGGCCAGCCATCCGGATCCGCGCGTCGCCGGGAAGACGGTGCGGTTCCAGCTGCGCGTCACCGGGGTCAAGAAGAAGATCCTGCCGGCTCTTGATGACGAGTTCGCCAAGGACTGCGGGCCGTACAACTCGCTCCAGGAAATCAAGGACAAGTTGCGCACCGAGATGGAGAAAGCGCTCAAGAAGGATATCGAAGAGTCGTACAAAGACACCATCCTCAAACGCCTGGCCGACACCCACCACTTCGATCTGCCTGAGTCGCTGGTCGAGCGGGAACTCGATACCATGGTTCGCCAGAAACTTCAGGAACAGCAGCGCGGCAGAGGCACGGACTCTTCGCCCCCGGCCGATGCCGAAGCAATCAAGAAGATCCGTGAGGAACACCGAGACGCGGCGAATCGGCGCGTCAAGGTCGGCTTGATCCTAGAGGCCGTCGCCGAGAAGGAAGGCCTCTCCGTCACGCAGGAGGACGTCAACCACGAAGTCGCCCGTTTGTCCACAGAACTCAAGGTGCCGGTAGCCGATCTCGTAAAGATGATCCAGGCAGGCGGTCAGGATTCCATCGAGCAGTTACGCACGAAGGTGTTGACGGACAAATCGTTGGATTTCATTTACCGTCACGCAGTGATTCAAGGATAGGCACGGCATCCGGCACGGTGCGGTCGAGATGCGCCGCCAGCCCGCCGCGGAAAGGAATTGACGACATGTTGGTCCCGATCGTAGTCGAACAAACCAATCGAGGCGAGCGCGCCTATGACATCTACTCTCGGCTGCTCAAAGATCGCATCATTTTCCTCGGTGCCCCGATCGACGACGTCTTTGCAAATCTCGTCATCGCGCAACTGCTCTTTCTCGAAGCGGAGGATCCCGAAAAGGACATCAATCTCTATGTGAATTCTCCGGGCGGCAGCGTCACGGCCGGCTTGGGCATCTACGATACGATGCAGTACGTGAAACCGCCGATCAACACGATCTGCCTCGGCCAAGCCGCCAGCATGGGCGCGCTCCTTTTGGCCGCCGGCACCAAAGGCAAGCGGTTCGCACTTCCCAACGCGCGCGTGATGATCCACCAGCCCCTGGGCGGTTTCCAAGGCCAGGCCACGGAGATCGACATCCACGCCAGAGAAATCCTCAAGATACGTGAACGGCTCAACGAGATTATGGCCAGGCATACGGGACAGCCGATCGAAAAGATCGCGCATGATACCGAGCGGGATTACTTCATGTCCGGCGAAGAGGCGAAGCGATACGGGCTCATCGACGAGGTCATCACGCGACCGCCCAAAGTGGTCAAAGCGGTGGAATCCGGCGACGGTGGGAAGGACGGGGCCAAAGGAAAGTAGCACGGGAGGGGACATGGCCAAGCAGGAAAAGATGGACCGACACTTGCGGTGTTCCTTCTGCGGGAAAAGCCGCGACGAAGTCCGGAAACTGATCGCTGGGCCGACGGTGTATATCTGCGACGAATGCGTCAACCTCTGTAACGACATCATTGCGGAGGATTGGGAAGAGGCCAAAGAGGAAATTTCCTCCAAGCTCAAGAAGCCCGCAGAGATCAAATACCACCTGGATCAGTACGTCGTCGGACAGGAGCGCGCGAAGCGGATCCTCTCCGTTGCCGTCCACAATCATTACAAGCGTATTTCCTCGAAGGAAAAAGAGGTCGACGACATCGAACTCCAGAAGGGTAACATCCTCATGGTGGGGCCCACGGGCACCGGCAAAACGCTGCTGGCGCAGACTCTGGCTAAGTACCTGGACGTCCCGTTTACGCTGGCTGACGCCACAACGCTCACCGAAGCCGGGTATGTGGGCGAAGATGTCGAGAATATCATCCTGAAACTCCTCCAAGCGGCCGACTACGATGTGGAGCGCGCCGAGCGCGGCATCGTGTACATCGATGAGATCGATAAGATCAGCCGCAAGAGCGACAGCCCGTCGATTACCCGCGATGTCTCCGGTGAAGGGGTCCAGCAGGCCCTGCTGAAACTCATCGAGGGCACGGTGGCCAATGTCCCTCCCCAGGGCGGCAGGAAGCATCCCCATCAGGAGTTCATTCAGGTGAACACCAGTAACATCCTGTTCATCTGCGGTGGCGCGTTCGTCGGCCTGGAACAGATCATCGAGCAGCGACTCAACCGGAAGGCGATGGGATTCGGAGCGGAAATCCGCGGGCGGAGCGAAACCCGTCTGGGGGATCTCCTGGCCAAAGTGCAGCCCGAGGATTTTCTCAAGTACGGACTGATCCCCGAATTTGTCGGGCGATTGCCGGTCGTGGCCACCCTGGAAGAATTGGACGAACGGGCCTTGATCCGTATTCTCACCGAACCGAGAAATGCCCTCACCAAACAGTACGAAAAGTTGCTGTCGTTCGAAAAGGTGAAGCTGCGCTTCACCGACGGCGCTCTGGGAGCGGTTGCGCGGAAAGCCTATGCGCAAAAGACGGGCGCACGTGGATTGCGGGCGATTCTGGAAGAGGTCATGCTCGACGTGATGTATGATGCACCCTCCCAGAAACAGATCAAGGAAGTCGTGATTACCGAGGACTCAATTGGCGGGAGGAACCCGCCGTTGCGCATCTTCGAGCAGGACAAAGATGCCAAGAGCGCGTAACTTCAGAACAATTTGACGGGCTGCCTCGTACACAAGGCAGCCCGTCACCTTCGACCCAGCCTTCCACCCTGTTCACGCCCATTGCCCCGTACAAGTCTCGGCTTTTCCTCGACAAGTGAAAAGCCTGCGCTATACTTGCCACGTGTGGATGGGATCGAGGGAGAGCCTGTGAAATACCCCGTTGCTTCCAGTCTCCGTCATAGAGGGAAAACCCTGGACCTGGATGCCGAACGCGAAATGGTCACGCTGCTGGGCATCAACGGGGAACCGATCGGTAGCCTCTCCTGGGATTTCGTGATCGATCAAATTCTTGCCTATCGCAAACTGCCCGTTCAGAAAGAAGTCCGATCGGAACCACGGATCTCCCTGGCCTTTCGCGTGCGGTACAACACCCCTGAGGGACAGCGATTCGAGAGTCGGGCAGGCGGGATCGGCGGAGGCGGGTTGTTCATCGAAAGCCAGGCGCCCCTGCGGGTGGGGACCAAGCTGGCCATGGAATTCTCGCTCCCGGAGAAGCCCTCGGAATGGCTTCCCGCCAAAGGGATCGTGGCCTGGGTCTGTCCGAAAGCCGATCAGTATACGTTCAGCCCCGGGATGGGAGTGCGCTTCACCGAAGTTGCGCCCGACATCCGGGACCGGATTCTCGAGTTGGTCAAGTCGGGTCAGACGGCTGGCCAGGCCGCCTGATTCAGATTCTGCTCCGCCCGTTCATCCTAATGGAACCGCGTGCATGAAACTCTTGGTTATTTCCACCGCAGGCCATCAGGGCAAATGCCTCATCATCAACCCCGAACAGGAAATCATCACCGTGCAGGACGCATCGGGGCAATTGTTGGGTCATGTGCCCTGGGGTGCGATTATCGAACGAGTGCTCGCCACCGACGATGACACCCGATATGCGCATTGTCGCGCGCAGCCCCGCGCCCCGCTCGCGCTGAAAGTCCGTTACAGTACGCCTGAAGGAAAACAATTCGACGGTCTCACCGGAGGGATCGGGGGCGGCGGCTTGTTTATCGAGAGCAGTACGCCCCTGGCACCGGGAACCGAACTCTCCGTCGAGTTCGCGCTGCCTGATCGACCCTGGGACAAGCTGAAGGCACGAGCCAAGGTGGCCTGGACCCGTAACCGGCCGGAACGCTATCTCCTGTTTCCCGGAATGGGAGTTCAATTCGTCGATATCGATCAGAAAGCCCAGGATCTGCTGGTGGACTTAGTCGACGCGTTGAACCGGAGTCGGACCCCCTCCTGAGGGTCTCACACCCTTTCCCGCCCATCGTTTGACGTCTTGACTGCTCTCTTCCTCCACGATCGCATCCACCTCTGATGCCGCCGATCCCTCCCCGACATACTGAAGTCGATAGGCCGCCTCGGCCCGCACGCTGGCCACAGGATCATGCCGAAGCCGCTCCAGGAGCACCGGAGTCGCACGAACATCTCCCGTTTCACCCAGGGCTGCAACGGCCCATTGACGGACCGTCGGATCCTCGTCGGTCACGGCACGAGATAACGCTTGCAGGGCCCCGTGTCTTTCGACCAGAAGGAGGGCATGTCCGGCCGCCTGTCGAACGGCGGGATCGGGATTGATCAGCAGTCCCGTCAGCGCGGACGTCAGAGTAGGCGTCGCTTCCCGAATGCCCAGCGCTTGAGCGGCGGCGTGGCGCACGGGAGGATCGGGATCAGCGAGCAGCGCCGCCAGTTCCGTCTCCACCTCCTTCCCCGTGACCGACAATGCGCCCACACTTCTTGCCGCCGCCGCGCGCACCTTCGGATCCGGATCATGGAGCACAGGCAACAGGAACGGCCCGGCCTTCCCGTCACCGATCTTCCCCAACGCCTCGGCCGCCGTCAGGCGGACAATCGCCTGCGGATCGTCCAGCAAGGTGACGAGTATTGCCATCGAGGCCTGAGGCGTTGAGACGGGAGCGTCCTGATAGCAGCCGGCCGTGGAGGCCAGCGAACAGGCCAGACACAACACGAGCCGGTTCACTCCGGCTCTGGTTGTGACGAGTCCGTGCGGGACTGAATGGCGAATCACGCGGGTTTGGGAAAATCTTCCTGAATAGCCGGCGTCTCTTTCGCGGCGTCGAGTGATTGCTGAATTTCTTTCTGCGCCGCATCGATTTCTGTCTGGATCGTGTGCATCTCCGGATCCACACTGCTGCGGACATCGGCGACCGCCTGCTGAAACGATCGTACCAATCCTCCAAGGCCCTCCCCTACCGCCTGCATGTCTTTCGGAGACACGCCTGCGCCAGACGGGGCTGCCTTAGCTTTCAGCCCAGCCTGCTGCGCCTGCACACGGGCCACCGCGTCCTTGTTCACGATCGCCGAGGGACGTTTTGCGGATGGTCTTGCCTGGGCTGCGGCCGGCAACGGAGGGTACTGCGCGCGGACCACCGGTGAAGGGGCGGTATCTCGTTCCTCCATCGTCACCGCCGGCTGCGACGGTGCAGGGGCCGATGAGGGGTCTCGCCGTGGAGCAGTTCGCGCTCCCTGGGAGGTCTGTGGTCCCGCCTGGTAGAGCAGAGAGGCCGTGGTACCCGGGGTCATTTCAGGACCGGGGGTAGAGGGGGCATTGGGCTTGGGAATTGCCGGCGCTGTGTTCCCGGCCACAGGTTGCGCCGGCGCATCCGCATCCGGTGGAGCTTGGACCGGTGGCGGGGCAGCGTCCACCTGCGCGGCCGTAGGCTGTGGGACGTCGTGGACTTCCTTCTTGAATCCCTTCAAGGCTTTGCCGACACCTTCTCCGATCTGCGGCAAGCGGCCGGCTCCGAAAATGATCAGGACGATCACCAGAATGATGATCAGTTCGGATATGCCCATCGTCCCGAACATGAATCCCCTCACAGCCGGCAACGTTGAGGATGCGCGGAGCGCAACGGAAACTCAGCTGAATCTAGCCGCCCCATTGATCGAGTGTCAAGGAAGCGTCCGCCCAAATTGCCCGAGGATGCGGGAGTCATCAGAGGATGGGCACAATGCCAGTCTGCAGAGGCTGGCCGTAGACCAGCACCTCCCGATCCGACACATACACGTCCAGTTCGCTCCTGATTCCAAACTCTCCGGGCAGATAGATGCCTGGCTCAATGGAGAAGCAGGTGCGGGGGAGGAGGCGGCGAGTGTCACGCGTTTCCAGGTTATCGATATTCACTCCGTTGCCATGAACCTCCTCCCCGATGGAATGCCCGGTCCGATGAATGAAGAAGTCGCCGTAGCCGGAGTCCCGAATCGTCTGGCGGCACACATCGTCCACTTCCCATCCGCATGGGAATCGCCCCGATGCCACCCGTTCCCTGACAAAAGCCAGCGCCGCATCGCGCCCTCGCCGCACATGATCGAAGACAGTCCGTGGTTTTGACGGCACCTGTTTTCCTGTATAGCCGGTCCATGTGATGTCGCCGTAGACGGACCCCGGCTCGGTCCGTTTCGCCCAGAGATCGATCAACACCAGGTTGTCACGAAGAACCGGAGCGGAGCGCGATTCGACCGGCCCGTAATGGGGATCGGCACTGTGCCCATTGACCGCCACGATGGGGGCGCTGGACGTCGTCATCCCGGCATCATGAATCCTGGTGAGGATAAACTGCTGCAATCCATACTCGGTCAAGGCTCGCTCCCTGGTCACCGAGGTCGCGATATGTGCAAACGCGTCGTCGACGATCTTCCGGAGCGTATCGGTCGCGTAACGATGTGATTCCAGTTGCACATCGGTCCACACCGCTTCAAATTGCTGAACCAGATCGGCGGATGTCACGACCTCGATGCCGAAACTTCGAATCAACTCGATGGTTCCGGCATCAACCCGTGACAGGTAAGGCACGGCGTTCAACGGCGAATATTGCATCGCGAGGCGTCGCCGCCCCCGCAAGATCGACGACAAGAGGGCGTGCTGCTCCTCCCACGACACATAGCACTGATCCCGGCCGGGCAACTCCTCCAGTACGTGGGGTTCGATTCGATGGAGGAGTTTGACCGGTTCGCCCGTAACAGGAATCCAATAGTACCAACGCCGCGTGACATGTCGCGCCGGATCGAGCAGCAGGACTCGATAGGCCAGGGGGTCACTTCCACGGAAATCGTAGAAGAGCCATCCGTCAAGCGCCTCCGTGTTGCGGAGCGCCGCCTGGATCGCCGCAATCCGGTCGTGATGAGTGATGGTGTCCATATGACAAGCATCTTATCGTCGGTGTCTGGGAGCGTCAATCGCACGATGGGCCTGGTCGGGCCGCCGTGCTAGAATGCCGCCTGATGGTACACGATGCCTCGTCCTATCGCGTGACTTTGTTCTTCGGACCGGAGCCGGTCGATGGTGACCCGCGCGCCGAGGCCTGCGTCTTCAATGTGAAGCGGCGAAGCTGGAGAGCAGGCATTCAAATTTCCGTGGAGATCGCCACGGACCAGCTCTCGACCCTGCGTCGCAAGATCCAGCTGAGCGATCGACTCCTGCAGGCGTTTCTCGCGCTGGCCCCGGAAGAACGTGCCGCCTGTGAAGACCGCCTCGGCGATCTCTTTGCCCAGGCCGTGAGTCGCTGTAAACTGGATCTCCGACTGCAATCCGGCCTGAGTCAGGACAACGGCCGCATTCCTGCCGGTGAGCTGGTGCCTGAGCTTGAGCAGGCCATCACCGGTCGTCCAGAGTATGTCGTTGCCTACATTCTGGCGGAACTGGACCTGGCCCACGAGCATCCATCCCCTTCATCTCTCTAGCGTATTCGGTCGGCAGGGGGTTTGCATTCATGTATAAATTTGTTATAACGCACCACGGTATCACTTCATGGTGCCCTCGGTTGGACCAAATCGTGCACATCAGACAAAGGAGGCAGCTCACATGAGAACTTATGGACTTCACCGTCGGCTTCCCTTGACGGCGTTCATCGTGATCGTGACGTTCTGTTCGCTGATCACGGTTCCGGCCTGGAGCCAGTCTTCATCCTCGGACCAGCAGCAAGGGACCGCGTCCGGCGCGGGCATGGGAGCCGCGTCAGCCGCAAGCACGATCGTGTACTTTCCTTTCAAGGCTGTATTCGCCATCGGCGGAGGAATCGTCGGCGGCCTGGCCTACGCCTTTTCTGGCGGGAGCGAACAAACCGCCAAGAACATCTGGATTCCCAGCATATACGGGACGTATCTGATCACGCCCGAACATCTCACCGGCGATCGCCCGGTCCGTTTCCTCGGTGTCGAGGCCGAGAGCGAGCGTGCGATGGCCGAGAGCAGCCTGTCGCCCGAACCAGTCCGGTGATATGAAGCCCGTCATCGGTGTGACCCCGGACTTCAATGCCGGTGACAGGGCGGATATGGGCGGCCGTGAGCCGACCTACTTTCTCCGGGCCCGCTACGTCCGGGCGATCGAAGAACTTGGTGGGATTCCCCTCATTCTCCCCCTCGTTGCCGGGGCGGCCGCTCGTCGCCGCCTGCTTGATGGCGTCGACGGACTCCTCCTTACCGGGAGTGGCCCGGACCTTTCTCCCACACTCTATGGGGAGCGCCAGCGCTACAAATTTCCGCTCGTGAGTGCGCGCCGCGCCGACTTCGAACTCGAACTGGTCCGCCAGGCCCAGGTCCGCGATCTTCCACTCTTGGGAATTTGCGGAGGCATGCAGGCCGTGAATGTCGCCTGCGGCGGCAGTCTCTTCCAGGATATTCCATCGCAGGTCGAGCATGCGTTGGACCACCGGCAGAAGACGAAAGCCACCCACGTGTCTCATCCCGTAGCCGTGGCGTCGAAGAGCCTGCTCAAGAAGATTGTCGGCCAGGCGACGATCATGGTAAACAGTTCTCATCATCAATCGGTCAAACGGGTCGCGCCCTCGCTGACCGGATCTGCGGTTGCGCCCGATGGAATCGTGGAAGCGATTGAGTCACCCGCACACCGGTTTCTCCTCGCCATTCAGTGGCACCCCGAATTTCTCTTTGAGCGATACCGAGTCCATCGGCGATTGTTCGAAGCGCTGCTTCGTGCCGCCGGACGGACTCGCGCATGAGCCTGACTGATTCTTTCGTCGCGCGGTTCGCCCGCCGGCCCAGCGGTTCGCCTGCTATACTTGAAACGCCATGGAGCCCCGGCCCGTTGATTCTGCTTCCGCGGACCCCGCCCACCTCAACTCGGGCGCTTCCGTGACGAGTCGCCTCTTCCGCACGAAGTCCATCGAACAGATCCTCGCGGATGCGGAGCATCCCGAGCACCGCCTCAAGAAGACGCTGACGGCCTGGGACCTCACGGCACTTGGAATCGGGGCGATCATCGGCACGGGCATCTTCGTCCTGGTCGGTACCGCCATTGTGGGCGATGCCCATCGACCCGGAGCCGGGCCTGGCATCATACTCTCGTTCATCCTTTCCGGACTGACCTGTGCGCTGGCCGCGCTCTGCTATGCAGAATTTTCGGCCATGATTCCCGTCGCCGGCTCGGCCTATACCTTTTCGTATGCCACGCTGGGCGAGTTCCTCGCCTGGCTCACCGGATGGAACCTGATCCTGGAGTACGGCGTCGCCTGCGTCGCCGTGGCCATCGGCTGGTCTGGCTATTTCAATAATCTGCTCAAACTCGCGGGCTTTGAACTACCCTACTGGGCGACGAATCCGCCGCATTGGGCCGGAGGGCCGGAAGGAAGTATCGCCAATTTCCCGGCTGCGATCATCGTGCTGCTGGTCACGGCCCTCCTCGTCATCGGGATCAAAGAAAGCGCCCGCGCCGCCGGACTGATCGTCCTCCTGAAGCTTGCCGTGATCCTATTCTTCGTTGCTATCGGGGCTCCCGCGGTCAATACCGACAACTGGACGCCGTTCATGCCGAACGGGTTCGAGGGAGTTCGAGCCGCCGCCGCCATCATCTTCTTCGCGTACATCGGGTTCGACGCTGTCTCGACTGCCGCGGAGGAAGCCCGTAATCCGAAACGCGATGTTCCGTTGGGCATCCTCGGTTCGTTAGCCGTGTGTACCATCCTCTATATTGCTGTGGCTGCGGTGCTCACCGGGCTGGTCCCCGTCACCCAGATCGACATCCATGCTCCGGTGGCCGACGCGCTGAACGTGGTCGGGTTCAGATGGGGCGCCGCCATCGTCGCCATCGGGGCGGTCGCGGGAATTACCAGCGTACTCGTTGTGATGATGCTGGGGCAGATCCGAGTGTTCTTTGCCATGTCTCGAGATCGACTCCTGAGTCCCAGCCTGTCGAAAGTTCATCCGACGTTCGGCACACCGCATCGCGCAACCTTGCTGACGGGAATCGCGGTCGCGGTTCTTGCGGCGCTGTTTCAAATCGGAGAGGCAGCCGACATGACCAATATCGGGACCTTCTTCGCCTTCGTGCTGGTCTGTTTCGGTGTCATGCTGCTCCGATACACGAAGCCCGATCAGCCGCGTCCCTTTCGCCTGCCCCTAATGCCCCTCGTGCCCCTGCTAGGTATGGCGGCGTGTCTGTACCTCATGGCCGGACTGCCTTGGCCGACCTGGATCCGCTTCGGAGTCTGGACCATCATCGGTATCCTCGTCTATGCGGGGTACGGGATGAAGCACAGCAAACTCGCTGTGCCAAGCACCCAGCAGTGACGCTCTCCCGATCGACTCGTTGCTCGATCGGTCTCAATGGTGCAATGAACCGCTCATCGCACGAGTCGATTCTTCGCTGAGGCTACTTCGACTGGCTGGATGGCTGAGGAGCCGCTGCAGGGGTGCCGGGTGACTGCACCGCAGGCGCTGCCGCGGCGGCAGACGGCGGCGTCGGCTGGTTGGATGTACCAGGCGAGGGGGCCGAAGGAACGGAGCCTGAGGCTGCCGGCTTAGGGGCCGCAGCAGGCTTGGGAGGTACCGGTTTTTCCGGCTTGATGCCTCCTTCCCAGGCCGGACCGGAATACATGTCCGCCGTCAGACCTTTCGCCTTCCACTTCTCCTCAAAGTCCGCAGCAGCCTTGTTCGGGGTTTCACCGACTCCCAGGACATCATTCCAGGGATAGGCCTTCGGTCCGATTTCGCAGCTTGTTTCCGTCCGCCGCAAATACAAGGCGATCGGATTGCCCCGATACGGTCCGAGGTAAATATGTACACAGCCGACGTATTCGAGCAACGCCGCCATACCCGTTCTCCAGGAACGGGCATGATGCCATAAGAGGAGAGAGGAGGGCAAGGCAGGAAGCGCGGCAAGGGCGGCGCTGCTTGCTCCTACGCCTCAAGGAGCGACCCTTCCGGACTGTGCCGAGCGGAATCCTTCGGAAATTCCCTCGAGGACTCGGTCAGTTTCCGCTTTCCTTCTCAGCACAGTCTCGGAGGGTCCTCGCTCCTTCGCGATGTCGCGCAAAGCTTCCGCCCTAGCCTTGTGAAGAAGAATGAAAGCAGGCAAGCAACCATCTTGACGGACGTGCGCAGCGAGGGAACAACCCTTCTTGCCCTCCGGTGAGGAACAGGGAAGAAAATGCAGGATAGGAAAAGGATCTCAATGAAAGGCAGATGAAGAACTCAGACGAGGTGACAAGAGCGATTTGGCGGTCAGGCGCCGGAGGTTGCGACTCGTTCTCTGGCCCGATCGATCGAGTGCAGGAGAGCCTGGTGCGTTCGGCAGCCGACCACGAGTCGCGCATCAGAGATCGCGACGGGGCGATAGGGTGCAAGGAATTGCGCCTTGAGGCGGGCGATGCGCGTCAGGGATCGCTCCAGACGCTCGGCCTTCACCGTCCCGTCCGCGACGGCCTTATCCAGGGCTGTGATCGCCGCCACTTCCCGGTTGCGGTCTTTACAGATGAGAGGCATGTCGCACCCGGCGAGAATCGACTGCACCGTCGCTTCCTCGATGCCGTAGTGAT
>DASPGL010000213.1:0-3649 GCA_035620635.1 Nitrospira sp.
CGAGACCGTCCGACGGCTCTTTCCGTCGATCAGGCCGCAGGGGAAATACCGGCGGTCGATGGAGGTGCTTGGGAAGGCCAAGCGGTCCGGGATGACGACGAAGTCCGGAATCATTCTTGGTATGGGGGAGACGATGAATGAAGCGCGTGAAGTCATGCGAGACCTGCGCGCGGTCGGCTGCGATATCCTCACCGTCGGGCAGTACCTCCAGCCGACCAGAGAACATCTGCCCGTTGCCCGCTTCTACGATCCCTCCGAGTTTGCCACGCTCAAAACGGAAGGTCTCGCGATGGGATTCGCGCATGTCGAATCTGGCCCCTTGGTCAGAAGCTCGTATCATGCGGCACAGCAGATCGCTCCCGCATCGTAAGGGAGAGGCGGGCCGTGACTCAGCACTCCAATATCCTTATCGTCAGCGCTCACCCTGACGACATGGAAATCGGCATGGGAGGGACTGTGGCCAAACTGGCAGAGTCTATGGCCGTCATTACCTCCGTTGTCGTCACAAACGGTGGCCGGTCATCAAATCCATTTGCGTTCACAGAGCAGCGGATGGCCGAAGTGAGAAGAGCGGAGGCGCTTCGCGCTGCCCGGGTGTTGGGGGTGCACGAGGCCGTGTTTTTCGATCAACCGGACGCGGCGGAGGAGATCGACTTCAGCCTCGTACGGCAGAAGCTGGTGGAGATTCTCGTCCGGCTGAAACCGGACGAGATCTATACGCTGGACGAGGAACGGGATCGCCATCCGGCGCATCGACTCATTGGTCAACTGGTGAGGGAGAGCGTGCGTGATGCTGGCATCGCTCCGAACCACGGTGTCTGGGCCTATGAACTCTGGGGGCCGTTTGCCACCTGGGATCGGCTCGAGTATATCGACCGCCATGTGGCAAGAAAGATGATGGCCATTGCCGAACATCGGAGTCAGGTGGCCACGATTCCCTACGGAGAGGGAATCCTTGGATTGAACCGGTGGCGCGCCGTGTTCGCTGACCCCACTGCCAAGACTCCCGCAGGTGTGTATGCGGAAGTCTTCCGTCGCTCCGTGATCTCGCCTCGCTCCACATAAGCTCCGCTTCGTTTCCTTCCGAACTCCACGCATGTGTCAATGCTGCTGAATGAACAACGCGGCAGCATGCCCGCATGTGATGATCTCAGTCTGCGCCACATTAGCCGCGCATAATGAAGAAGTTTTCACGATCCGTTCATGGATCGATCATGTCACGGCGTTACAGTGGCATCACTGGATGTGGGCATCGTGAGGTTCTGAATCCATCAGGACGCAACATCACGCCACATCGGAAGGTCGAAAGAGTGGATCGGGGTCAGCAGTGATCGAACGTGCCAACGGAGTGGGGAATCCGTCACGCAGGTCACTGCGCACACGTCACCTTAAGGAGGATGCGATGAACGCGAAGAGCATGTTGACAGTCGGATTCTTGTCGCTGATGGCCGCAACCGCAGTTGGGATCGCGTCCGACGGCTTCGCTGCCGATGCGCGCCGGATGGACGTCATTGAGACCCTCAATGAGACGGTGGCGCAGTTGGACAGCATGAAGGCCGAAGGCGAATCGATGAGAGTGGATGTCATCAGCCGCATCGGGTCCGAAGGACCGGTGTATCCCTACGCCAGGCCGATGAACCGGTGATGAGCGAGGAGCTGCCCGGGGAGGACGTGCCATGTCCTTCTCGGGGATCGCCTCGTCTTGTGCCGCATGATGACCTCTGGGTTGAGCGATAGGAATCTTTTGGGTGGCAGCGACAAAATCAACGGGATTTCACGGTCGGTGAAGGAGGTGAGAGGAATGACCGAGGCCATGGTGACATTTGTGATTGTGGGGATTGCCTTGAGTGCCTGGGGTGCCGTGATCTATGCGTCGTATTATGCAGATCGGGAATAGGAAGGGGGGCAGGCTTCGACTTACATTCAGGGTCTGCGGGACGGAGAGAAACGGGATGAGGCCGAGGGGGGAGAGACTGCTTTCCTGGATGTCAAGGTAGAGAGGGGGGCAGTGCTTTGACAATCAGCTCCTGGGCTTCCTGCTGAATCCGCTTCAGGTGGTCTTTCCCGCGAAAGCTTTCTGCGTAGAGTTTGTACACATCCTCGGTGCCTGACGGCCGGGCGGCAAACCAGCCGCTCTCCGTCACGACTTTCACGCCGCCGATCGCCGCTCCGTTGCCCGGCGCGTGTGTGAGCATGGCGATGATCTTGTCGCCGCCGAGCTCGGTTGCGTGCACTTGTTCGGGTGAGAGCTTCGAGAGGAGGGCTTTCTGCTCAGGGGTGGCAGGTGCGTCGATCCGTTCATAGACCGGCTCGCCCAGTTCTTTCGTGAGCCCTCGATACAATTCAGAGGGATCGCGTCCGGTCTTGGCCATCATCTCGGCTGCGAGCAGATCCATGATGATGCCATCCTTGTCGGTTGACCACGCGGTGCCATCACGGCGCAGGAATGACGCGCCGGCGCTTTCTTCACCGCCGAAACCGAGCGTGCCATCGAGCAAGCCGATGACGAACCACTTGAAGCCGACCGGCACCTCGACCAGATTCCGCTTCAGCGTGGCGGCAAGGCGATCGATGAGGCTGCTGCTCACGAGCGTTTTGCCGATACCGGCATCGGATCTCCACCGGGGGCGCTGGGTGAAGAGATACGCAATCGACACAGCCAGGTAATGATTCGGATTCATCAAGCCGGCGGAGCGTGTGACAATTCCATGCCGGTCGCTGTCGGCGTCATTGCCGAAGGCGACGTCGAAGCGATCCTTGAGCGCAATCAGGTTCGCCATCGCATAGGGTGATGAGCAATCCATGCGGATCTTGCCGTCCCAATCCAGGGGCATGAAACGGAAGGTGGGATCAATGACGGAATTCACGACCTCGATGGTTAGTCCATAGCGCTCTGCGATCGGTTGCCAATAGGCCACGCCTGATCCACCCAGGGGATCGATTCCCAGTCTCAGCTTGGCCGATTTCACGGCTTCCATATCCACGACATTCGCAAGGTTCCCGACATACGCGCTGATGTAATCGTACCGATGGGTGGTGCTCGCACGGAGTGCGGCGTCGGGAGGCACGCGCTTCACACCCCTGAGGGCGGAGGTCAGGAGGGCATTGGCCCGATCTTCGATCCACTTCGTCGTGGTCGTATCGGCCGGGCCGCCCTGCGGCGGGTTGTACTTGATGCCTCCGTCTTCCGGAGGATTGTGCGACGGTGTGATCACGATCCCGTCGGCGAGCCCGGCTGTCCGGTCACGGTTGTACGAAAGGATTGCGTGAGAGATCACCGGTGTCGGGGTGTACCCGTTGTCCTGATCGATCAGGCTCTCCACGCCGTTCGCGGCCAGGACCTCGAGCACGCTGGCAAAGGCCGGCTGCGAAAGGGCGTGGGTATCCATCCCGAGATAGAGCGGACCGGTCGTGTTCTGTGAAGACCGGTATTCACAGATGGCCTGCGTCACCGCGAGAATGTGGTGCTCATTAAAGCTCCGCTTGAAGGACGAGCCTCTGTGGCCGGATGTGCCGAACGAAACCCGTTGTTCACGTATGGACGGATCCGGCGTTTCCGTTTCGTAGGCGGAAAGAAGCCTGCCGACGTCGACGAGGCTGGAGGCCGGCGCCGGTTGTCCGGCCAGTGGGTGAGTCGCCATTGCAGAGG
>DASPGL010000214.1:0-28682 GCA_035620635.1 Nitrospira sp.
AGGAAGCATGGTCTCCTTGAACAGCGGGATATTGGCCGCCATGCTGCCAAGGAGCAGTAACAACAGGATCGTAATCCCATATTGAACGACCCAGACCCACATTTTTACCCCCAAGGGCTGCGTGAAAGGACGAGTGGCGGAAGAACTCTCGGACGGAGCCAGTCCACCGGCATATTCTCCCTGATCCTGTCTGCCTCGATGATCAGAAAACGATCCGGTGTCACGATGCATCAGGACGAACGAGTGGCGGATCTGCCAAGGGCCTGCTGTGACTGCATGATGCCAGGCGGCCGGTTGTGTTTTTCCGACGCCACCGCTTTGAAGCAGGCGTGTCGCACGGGTTCCGAGCGCGTGGACGGTCGTCCGGCCTGCCGTGACTGATGCGGCGCCGACCTGGCGGAGACAGGTGAGTGCCGCACGGCCGGCCGATGCCGTTCGGCGACAAAAGATCGCTCGCCAGTGAATCAGCTGCAGGTAAGCGGTGAGGGTCTGTTCGTGCCAGCCCTCGATGAAAGCCCCCGCGGCTTGAACAGCCCAGGCGGTCCATCGTCGCCCGACCCAGATCTGCCGCTCCGGAGGAGGGGCCGCGTCCTGGAGAGGCCGGAGATAGACGGTCTCGACCAGTTTTGCAAATTGGAGGAGCACGTCCTGTTCCTGCTCTTCCTCCAGGCTGAGACAGTCCAGATAGGCGTAGACGTAGGAGCGGGCGATGACAAGCGCGGCAGGCAGGTTGAGCGAATCGTTCTCCTCCAGCGCCTGCAGATGGGTGAGAGGAATCCTTGTGTGCTCGGCGATAACCTCTAGAGAGAGTCCCTGTTGCTGACGGCGTTCTCGCAGCGCGGTGCCGAGGGTGGTGTGTAACGCCTGGGTCGGCGGAAGCGTGGAGAAATCATTGTCTTCCAGCGCGCGCCAATACTTCAGGGGAATCCGGGTCTTGAGCGCCAGCAGTTCCAGCGGGAGTCCCTTCTGGAGCCGCCAGCGTTTGAGGTACTCTCCCAACGAATGAGTGTCGTCCGTCGTCATTGCGTACCTGATCGTCGGAGGAGAGGGAGTATGCCTCAAGGCGGGAGAGAAGATCAAACGGCATTTCACGGGTCCGGCAGAGCGGCGGCTTCGCGCATGACACGCAGAAGAGAGGCTAGGTTTCCCCTTCTCGCTTCGGTATAATCCCCGTCTCCGGTCCGTCTCACGATGTCGAGCAGGAGGAGTGTATTGATGTCAGAAAAAGACGATAAGAAACGCGCGTTGGACCTGGCCCTCTCCCAGATCGAAAAGCAGTACGGGAAGGGAGCCATCATGAAGCTCGGTGCCGAAGATCGGCCGGTCGATGTGCCGGCGATTTCGACCGGGTCCCTGGGCCTCGATATCGCGCTCGGTGTCGGGGGACTGCCGCGCGGTCGGGTGATCGAAATCTTCGGTCCGGAAGCGTCCGGTAAGACGACGATGACGCTCCATTGTATTGCGGAGGTACAGAAAACCGGCGGGGTGGCGGCATTTATCGATGCGGAACATGCGCTTGACCTGACCTATGCCAAGAAGCTCGGGGTGAAGGCGGATGATTTGCTGGTGTCGCAGCCGGATACGGGGGAACAGGCGCTCGAGATTGCAGAGACGCTGGTGCGGAGCGGAGCGATCGATCTGATCGTGGTGGATTCAGTTGCCGCGTTGACCCCGCGGGCCGAGATCGAAGGCGAAATGGGCGATGCCCACATGGGACTGCAGGCCCGGCTCATGTCGCAGGCTCTGCGAAAGTTGACCGCCGCCATCGCCAAGTCGCAGACGACCCTCATTTTCATCAACCAGATCCGCATGAAGATCGGTGTGATGTTCGGCAATCCGGAAACGACCACCGGCGGCAACGCCCTGAAATTCTACTCATCGGTGCGGCTCGATATCCGGCGGATCGAGTCGATCAAAGAAGGTCAGGAGGTGATCGGCAGCCGGGTGCGGGTCAAGGTGGTCAAGAACAAGATGGCCCCGCCCTTCAGGCAGGCCGAGTTCGATATCATGTTTGCAGAAGGGATCTCCAAGACCGGCGAGCTGGTGGATCTGGGCGTCGAGAAGCGGGTCGTCGAAAAGTCCGGCGCCTGGTATTCCTATAAAGGAGAGCGGATTGGGCAGGGACGTGAGGCAGCACGAGACTTCCTGAAGAATAATGCAGGGATCGCGCGAGAAGTTGAAGCGAAGCTTCGAGAGCTGGCCGGTGTACCGGCGCGCAGCGAGAAGAAGGTTGAGGTCAAGGACGAGAAACCTCCGGTACGCGGCGACGACAAGCGGATCCATCGATAACCCCTCAGCACGGCATACAGTGGTGGGTGCGGAGAAACGAACCGGTCCAGTATCGTCCGAAGAGTGGTTGCCCCTCGCGGTACGATATCTCGCCCGATGGGATCGCACGGTTGCTCAGGTTGAACAGTTTCTCAGACACAAGGGAGCGTCGCCTGCTCAGGCCAGGCGGGCCATCGGCCGATTGTCCGACCTCCGTTACCTCGACGATAGGGCCTACGCCGAGCGGTGGATAGAGCACCGGCAGGCTCGTCATCCCATGGGGCGGGAGCGGCTCAGGGCAGAGTTGCTGGCCAAGGGGATTGCGGATGCCCTGGTCGAAGAGACGATTCACAAGGCCTTCCGGGTGGGTGACGAGGAGAGGATGGCTCGTCACCTGCTGCAGTCCCGGCAGCAACGAGGGTGCCGTCTGACTCCGGTTCAGGCCCAGCGCCTCCTCCGTCAGCGGGGTTTCGAGGAAGACACGATCGATCGTATCATGGGGACGCTCATGAAACGTGAGGATGCCCGGGCATGAAACAGAGCGCGCACGAACTCCGACAGGCCTTCATCCGGTATTTCGAACGGCAGGGGCACCAGGCGGTTCCCAGCTCCGCCTTGATCCCCCAGGCGGATCCGACGCTGTTGTTTACGAATGCCGGAATGAATCAGTTCAAACGGGTGTTTCTCGGCGAGGAAACTCGGGCCTACCGGCGAGCCGTCACGGTCCAGAAGTGCCTCCGCGCGGGCGGCAAGCACAACGATCTGGAAAATGTCGGCTACACCAGACGCCACCACACGTTTTTCGAAATGCTGGGAAACTTTTCGTTCGGGGATTACTTCAAGGAAGAAGCCATCAGGTTCGGTTGGGAGTTCCTGACGGACACCGTCGGTCTCGCGAAAGACCGGCTGTGGGTGACGATCTTTCAGGAGGACGATGAGGCGGATCGGCTGTGGAAAAAGATCGGCGTGCCGGCCGCACGGATCGTGCGTTGCGGCGAGAAGGATAATTTCTGGCAGATGGCGGATACGGGACCCTGCGGGCCCTGTTCGGAAATTCATTTCGATCAGGGGCCTGTCGTGCCGGGTGACGATCGCCCGAATGGAGAGGGCGATCGGGTCATCGAAATCTGGAACCTGGTCTTCATGCAATTCGACAGGGACGCGTCCGGCACTCTGCATCCGCTTCCGAAGCCAAGCATCGATACCGGCATGGGCCTCGAACGGCTGGCGGCTGTAGCCCAGGGGGTGCTGAGTAATTACGACAGCGATCTCTTCGTGCCGCTGCTTACCGTGATTGCGAATCGGGCCGGCACCCGGTACGGGACGAAAGACACGGTCGATCGTTCCATGCGCGTCATTGCGGACCACTTGCGCGCGATCACCTTCCTGATGGCTGACGGCGTGTTGCCCTCGAACGAAGGCCGCGGCTATGTGCTCCGCAGAATTCTCCGTCGTGCGGCCCGGCATGGACGCCTGCTCGGGATTGTCGAGCCGTTTCTGTACGATCTGACCTCGTCGGTGGTCGATCAGATGGCCGGTGCCTACCCGGAAGTCCGGAGCGCTGCCGGCACCATTGCGGAGGCGACGCGGGGCGAGGAAGATCGGTTTATCGCCACGCTCGATCAGGGGCTTCCGGTTTTGAACGACATGATCGCGAAGGCACGCGCCGCTGGGCAGCATGTGCTGCAGGGAACGGATGTGTTCAAACTGTATGACACGTATGGATTCCCGATGGATCTCATCGGCGAGGCCTGTCGTGAGCAGAATCTGACGCTTGATGCACAGGGGTTCGACCAAGCGATCGAGGAACAGCGCGCTCGCGCGCGAAAGACCGGCGCGTTCGAACAGGAAACCGCTCGACCGGCGATTGCCGAGCTGGTAGGGCGGTTTGGCGCGACCCAATTCGTGGGCTACGACCGTCTCGAGTCCGACAGCCTCGTGCGCGCTATCCTGAAAGATGAGCGACTCGTGCCGGAAGCGGTCGAGGGCGATGAGATCGAGGTCGTGCTGGATGTGACTCCCTTCTATGCCGAAGGCGGCGGCCAGGTCGGCGATCAAGGGACGCTGGTGGGCATGGACGGGCGGGTCGAGATCAGAGAAACTACCAGGCCGGTCCCGACGTTGATCCTTCATAAGGGGGTGGTCAGTAAGGGGCGTATTCGCGAAGGGGAGCCGCTGCACCTGACCGTAAATGCGACGACCCGGCAGGATGCCGCCAGGAATCATACGGCGACGCACCTGGTCCATGCGGCGCTGCGTGACCTGCTCGGCCCTCATGTGAAACAGTACGGCTCGTTGGTCGGCCCGAACCGGCTCCGGTTCGATTTTGCTCACTTCCGACCATTGTCCTCGCGCGACATCGACGACATCGAGGCAACCGTCAACCACGAGATTCGAAAGAACGAAACGGTCCGGACCGAAGTGATGAGCATCCAAGATGCTGTGGCGAAGGGTGCGCTCGCATTCTTCGGGGACAAGTACGGCGAGCAGGTGCGTGTGGTGACGGTCGAGTCGTTCAGCAAGGAATTGTGCGGGGGGACGCATTGCCGGCACACGGGTGAGATCGGGCTGTTTCGCATCGTCTCTGAAACCGGCGTGGCGGCGGGGGTGCGGCGCATCGAGGCCCAGACCGGCAGCGGCGCCTTCGCGCTCCTGAAGAAACTCGAGGCGGAGGTTCGAGAATTGTCCGATCTCCTCAAAGTCGGGCCTTCCGAACTGGCGGCGAAGACCCGCAAGGTGATGACACAGTTGAAGGATAAGGAGCGAGAACTCGAGGAGTTGAAACTCAAGATGGCGAGCGGCTCGGCGGTGGCAGCGACGGCGAAAACCGTCGGAGGGATTCCGGTGCATGCCCAGCGCACTGACGGATTGGATGTGAACGGCATGCGTGCGCTGGCTGATCAGGTACGGGACAAGTTGAAGAGCGGCGTGGTGGCGCTGGGTGCCGCGACCGGCGACGGGAAAGTGTCGCTGCTGGTCGTCGTGACGAAGGATCTTGTCGATCGACTCAAGGCCGGAGACCTCATCAAACCGCTGGCGGCCGAAGTGGGCGGCACGGGCGGCGGCCGGCCGGAGATGGCGCAGGCCGGCGGGAAAGACCCTTCCCGGCTGGATGCCGCGCTCGAAAAGATTTTTAGCCTGGTCGAATCTTCGCTCCAGCGGTAAACTAATGCCAAGTCGCATCCTTGCATTGGATCACGGCACCAAGCGCATCGGCGTCGCCCTGAGCGATGAACTCGGCTGGACGGCACAGCCGCTGGAAACGTTCGAACGGCGCACGCTTGAACGTGACATCGCCCACATTCGGGACTTGGTGCAGGCCCATGACGTGGAGCGGGTGTTGCTGGGTATGCCGTTGCGGCTTAACGGTGAGGCTGGCCCGGCAGCCCGTGCGGTTGAGGAATTTGTCGCGTGTCTCGCGGCGGCCCTTCCGGTCCCGATTGTCACGTGGGACGAGCGGATGACGACCAAGGCGGCGGAGGAATTACTCATCGCCGCGGATGTCAGCCGGAAGAAGCGTAAGGGCGTCGTCGATCGTGTGGCCGCGGCCATTCTGTTGCAGAGTTATCTGGAGGCCCAGGCTCCGGCGTCATCCCGCTCGGGCTCTGGCGGCCAGGATCTTGATACGGTAGAAGAGGGGGCGAATGGCGCCGAAATCACCCACGCCTATGACACCGCGCCGCATTCTGATCGGCCTCGCCCTCATCCTCGCGCTCGGCGGTCTGGCCGGCTATCAGATGATGCGATGGATTGAAGCCCCCGTCCTTCCCGAGTCCGATCATCCCACCCCCCAAATCGTGACGATTCCGGAAGGAGCGACGTTCCAGCAGGTGGCAGGGCTGCTGGAGAGAGAACAATTGATCAAGAGCCGATCTGCCTTTGTGCTCTTCGGAAAGACTCAGGAGGCGGATCGCAAGATCCATCCCGGGGAATATGAGTTGCACGCGGCGATGCCACCGGTGGAGATCCTGTCGAAACTGATTGCGGGCCGTGTCGTCCTTCATTCCGTGACGATTCCCGAAGGATACACGATCAGCCAGATCGCCGATGTCCTGGCGGAACACCGGATTACGGAGAGGGCCGAATTTATCCGGCTCACGAGCGACAAGTCCTTCCTGAAAACGCTGGGCATCTCCGCCGACAGTCTGGAAGGGTATTTGTATCCCGACACCTATCGGTTTGCCCGCCCGACAGCCGGTAAGGAGGTGATCAAAGCGATGGTCGATCAGCTCGGTCAGGTGATGACGGCGGAATGGCAGGCGCGGGCCAAAGATCTGAATTTGACGGTCCATGAAGTACTGACGTTGGCCTCGGTGATTGAGAAGGAAACCGGCGCGGGAGACGAGCGGCCCCACATTTCGTCCGTCTTCCACAATCGGCTCAAGAAAAAGATTCCGCTGCAAAGCGACCCGACCGTGATCTATGGCCTCCCCAATTTCGACGGAAATTTGCATAAGAGGGACCTCTCGCATCCCAGCCCGTACAACACCTATCGATGGGCCGGTTTGCCTCCCGGTCCGATTGCCAGTCCCGGAGCGGATTCGATTCGTGCCGCCCTGTATCCGGTAACGTCCTCGTATTTATATTTTGTGTCGAAGAACGATGGAACCCATCAGTTCTCCGCCACGCTGGTCGAGCATAACAAGGCGGTTGAACGGTACCAGAAACGTCCGTTCCGCCGCGGAAACCACTCTCAGACCTTGATGGCGCCGGAGTACGGTGCTCGTGCCGCTCACAGAGGAGTGTCGTGAACCAATGGGGGAATGGAATCTGCCGGGGCTCATCGATCACACAGTGCTGCGACCCGATGCCGGGAAAGCCGACATCCTCCGGTTGTGCCAGGAAGCCAAAGAATACGGCTTCACGGTGATTTTTGTCCCCCCCTGCTATGTGGACGAGGCCGTGGAGGCTGTGGCGGGAACGGCGATTCGGGTGGGCATCCCGATCGGCTTTCCCCTGGGCGGCCACACCACCTCGACCAAAGTCGCCGAGGCAGTGGAAGCCGTGGCGCGAGGAGCCCGGGTGCTGGACATGGTGATCAATGTGAGTCGTCTGAAATCCGGCGATCAGGACTATGTGCGGAGAGACATTGCGGAGGTGGTGCAGGCCACTCCTGGGGTCGAACACAAGGTGATCGTCGAAACCTGTTATCTCTCCCAGGAAGAGAAACGGACGGCCTGTCTCCTGGTCGTGGAAGCCGGTGCGGACTATGTGAAGACCTCAACCGGATTCGGTGCTGTCGGTGCGACCGTTGAGGACGTTCGACTCCTGAAAGAGACGGTCGCCGGTCGCGCCAAGGTGAAGGCCTCGGGCGGGATTCGGGACTGGAAAACGACGCAGGCGATGTTGGACGTGGGTGCGGATCGGATCGGCACCAGCGCCAGCCTCAGAATTCTGGACGAGTGGAAGACGTCGGGGGGGGCCGTCCGCGCGTGATCAATCGAGTCATCCTCCTCGTCATCGATGGGTGCGGTGTCGGCGCGCTGCCGGATGCAGCGGAGTGCGGGGATGCCGATGCCAATACGCTGGTCCACCTGGCGGAGGCCGCCGGCGGATTGAGCCTGCCGAATCTGGAAGCGCTTGGACTGGGACACATCGTCCCGCTCAGAGGCGTCCGGATCATGGCTCAGCCGAGGGGCTGTTTCGGGCGCCTTGGCTTCACCTCACAGGGCAAGGATTCGGTCGCCGGGTATTGGGAAACCGGCGGGGTGATCGTCCGCGAGGGCGGGTTTCGATTTGCCTCAGGCATTCCCCCAGAGGTCGTGGCCATCGTTGAGCAGATGTTGGGGCGGAAGGTCATCGGCAATCGCACGGCTTCCCTTGGCGTCATGCTGCAGGAACAGGGGGAGGAACATCTTTCCAGCGGGGGGCCCATGCTCTGGACCGACGGGGGAAGATCCTGTTTTCTGGCAATGCATGAATCCATGATGCCGCAGGTGGAATTCCAGCAGCGATGTCGAGAGGTGTGGAAGACGCTCAAAGGCGTCGGCGGGCCGATCCGGATCGTGGCCCAACCGCTCAGTGGCGTGAGCGGCGCGCTCCAGGCTCGTGGTGGCCGGAAAGATTTCGTCTCGGAGCCACCGGGCGTCACGATGCTGGATGTGCTCAACCGTTCGAGTCAGATCACGATGGGAGTCGGGAAAATTTACGACCTCTTCAGCGGTCGCGGATTCACGCGGGCGTTTCCGACGGTCTCGGCGATCGCCGCGTTCGACGAGACCGTCGGCCTGATGGGTAAAGTACCACGCGGCCTGCTTGCAGTCAGTCTCGATCTCCTGGCCGAGGACCACGCCGAATCAGCGACGGCGCTGCAGGAATTTGATCGCCGTCTGCCGGACCTCTTCGGCAAACTGCGCCACGGGGATCTGCTCGTCGTGACCGGGGACCATGGGCGCGATGCCACCAGGAAAGATAGGACGCCGACCCGCGAATATGTTCCGGTCATGGTCACCGGTCCCAAACTGGCGGAGGGGGTCGATCTCGGAACCAGGACGACCGCTGCGGATCTTGGGCAGACGGTGGTCGAAGCTCTGCGTGCTGAACGCTTGCAGGTCGGAGACAGTTTTCTCGAAGCGCTCAGGCCGGGGTGATACGACATGCGGTAAGGAGCGAGGAGTTAGGGGTAAGGGGGGAAAGGGGAGAGCGTATGGGGTATGAACAGAGACTAAGAGAACTAGGGGTCGAGTTGCCTCCTCCACCGAAGCCGATGGCAACCTACGTTCCTGCGGTCAAAGCCGGGGACCTGCTGTTCCTGTCCGGGGTGTTGCCCTCGCGGGACGGCCAGCTCGTGGTCACCGGAAAACTCGGAGACTCCCTCTCGGTCGAGCAGGGCATGGAGGCGGCCAGGGTGGCCGTCCTGAACGCGTTGGCCATTATCCGGAGCGAGACGGGGTCGCTGGATCGCGTGAAACATATCGTGAAGATGGTGGGCCACATCGCCTCTGCGCCGGGATTCGTTGAGCAACCCCAGGTGCTCAATGGAGCCTCCGACCTTTTGATCGCTGTGTTCGGGGATGCGGGGCGGCACGCCCGTGTAGCGGTCGGCTCGGCTGAACTTCCTCGCGGAGCGCCAGTGGAAATTGAGCTGATCGCACACATTGCCCTGTAAGCCTGGATCAAACCCGCAACCGGGCGGGTCTGTGCTGTCGGCCGCAACGTCCGTACGCTTGACAGCGGGAGAAGCGCTTCAGTAAGATACCGTTGCCTTTAAGGCTCATCCGGTGAGGTGAGCAAGGAGACCGACATGTCTATATCTCCGGCGAATGCCGGTGCGTACAGTCGAACCTTCTCACCAGAGCCGGGTGAGGAGGTTTTTTTATGTCCGCAAACTGAAACACGGCCATCAGCCGGTTAAAAAATAGATCGGTCACCTTGACCATGACCACCCCTACAAACAGGCCGACAGAGCGGAAGGACGACAAGCTTGTCATGGATGCCGGCGATATCGCCCGCGCACTGACGCGGATCGCGCACGAGATCTTGGAACGTAACAAGGGCGTGAGGAACCTGGCACTGGTCGGCATTCGAACGGGAGGTGTGTATCTGGCCCATCGGCTGGTGAAGCGTATCCAGGGTATCGAAGGCGTGCAGGTGCCCAGCGGCGAGTTGGACATCACGCTCTATCGGGACGACCTCGCCCTGCGCAAGAATCAACCGGTGTTGCGAAAGACCTCCGTCCCCTTTGACATGGCCGAGAAGGTCGTGGTGCTGGTTGACGATGTCCTGTTCACCGGAAGAACGATCCGCGCAGCGATGGACGGTCTGATGGATCTCGGGAGGCCGGGGGAAATCCAGCTGGCGGTACTGGTCGACCGCGGCCATCGGCAATTGCCGATCAAGGCCAATTATATCGGGAAGAACCTCCCGACCTCGCGCGAAGAAAAGGTCCAGGTGTTGCTGGAAGAGAACGGGGAGGAGGACCGAGTGGTCATCTCGAAGTCGTGAAGCGGAGGATGCCATGAGCCTCAAACGCAAAGATCTGCTGAGTCTCGCGCCGTTGTCGGTGGATGAGATCACGCTCATCCTCGAGACCGCAGATTCCTTCAAGGAAGTCACAGGTCGCGACATCAAAAAAGTGCCGGCATTGCGAGGGCGGACCGTGGTGAATCTGTTTTTTGAGCCGAGCACCAGGACAAGGACCTCGTTTGAACTGGCTGCCAAGCGGCTGAGCGCGGATGTCATCAACTTCTCTCCGTCCGCGAGCAGCGTCGTCAAAGGCGAGACGCTCCTGGATACTGCGCGTAATATTGAAGCGATGCAGGCGGACATCATCGTGCTGCGGCATTCCTCAGCCGGCGCGGCGGAAACGCTGGCCCAGGGGGTGAAGTCGTCGGTCATCAATGCCGGCGACGGCTGGCATGAACATCCCACGCAGGCCTTGCTCGATCTCTACACGATCCGCCAGCGGGGGATGGATTTCAAAGGGCTGCGGGTCGCGATTGTCGGAGACGTGTCCCACAGCCGCGTGGCTCGTTCCAATATCTATGCGCTCACGAAGCTCGGAGCGGAGGTGCGGGTGGTGGGGCCTTCCACGATGATGCCCTGGGGAATCGAAAAACTGGGGGCGAAGGTGTACTACGACATGGATGAGGGCTTGCGTGGCGTGAATGTGATCATGATGCTCCGTCTGCAATTGGAGCGGCAGGGACGGGCGCTGTTTCCGACTATCCGCGAGTATACGCGACTCTACGGGCTGACCGCGGAGCGTGTCCGGTTGGCGGATCCCGGTGCGATCGTCATGCATCCGGGACCGATCAATCGCGGCGTGGAGATCGCCCCGGATGTTGCGGATAGCCTCTCATCCGTCATCCTTGATCAGGTAGCCAACGGCGTCGCCGTCCGGATGGGCATTTTGTATCTGATGTCCGGAGCGAATTGACGGAAAGGAAAGAGGAGCCAGCAGTGCCGATGCTGATTACAGGTGGCCGCATTGTCGATCCGGGCAGGTTCGTCGGGATCGGAGACCTGCTCATCGACGGAGGCAAGATCGTGGCGGTGGGCACCGGGCTCTCCGGCCCGGCCGGAAGTCTGACGATTCAGGCGAATGGGCGTCTCGTGCTGCCCGGGTTTGTCGATCTTCATGTGCACTTCCGGGAGCCGGGGTTCGAGTACAAAGAAACCATTCGAAGCGGCAGCGCGGCAGCCGTGGCCGGCGGGTTTACCACGGTCTGTTGTATGCCCAATACCAACCCGATCAATGACAATCAGGCGGTGACGGAGTTCATCCTGGAGCGGGCTCGGCTGGCAGGGCTTGCCAACGTGCTCCCTGTCGGGGCCATCACGAAGGGCTCGGAGGGCAAAGAGCTGGCCGAGATCGGAGATTTAAGACGGTCCGGCTGCGTGGCCATTTCCGACGACGGGAAACCGGTCATGAACAGCCTGGTCATGCGCCGGGCCATGGAATATGCCCTGGCGTTCGATCTCACCGTTGTCGATCACTGCGAAGATCTGCATCTGGCCGAAGGCGGCTGCATGAATGAAGGGTTGGTGTCCACGGAGCTCGGGCTGCCCGGCATTCCGGCCGCAGCCGAGGATGTCATGGTCGCACGCAATCTCTCCTTGGCCGAGTTGACCGGGGCACGGCTCCATCTGGCGCATATCAGCACCGCCGGCTCGGTGCGTATGGTGCGGGAGGCCAAAAGCCGCGGCATTCATGTGACGGCGGAAGCCTGCCCGCATCATTTCCTGCTGACCGAAGAAGTGGTCCGGGGCTACAACACCCATGCCAAGATGAATCCTCCCCTTCGGGCATGGGAGGATGTCCAGGCGATCAAAGGGGGGCTGCGCGACGGCACGATCGATGCGATTGCGACCGACCATGCTCCGCATGCGACGCAGGAGAAGCAACAGGATTTTACCGAAGCGCCGTTCGGGGTGGTCGGTCTTGAGACGGCGCTCGCCCTGACGATGGGATTGGTCGAGGAAGGCGTGTTGTCGTTGGAGCAAGCGGTGGAAAAGCTGACGTCCGCTCCGGCTGCCGCATTCGGCCTCAAGAAGGGAACCCTGGCGGTCGGCGCGGATGCCGATGTGGTGATCGTCGATCAGCACGAACCATGGGAGGTGGACCCGGGCAAGTTCCGCTCGAAGAGCCGGAACACACCTTTTGCCGGGTGGAAAGTCAAAGGACGGGTGCAGACGACCATTGTCGGCGGGCGACTGGTGTTCGAGACCGGTCCGTCGGAGCGATAGGCCCGTGCGGCTTCAGCCCCGATGGGGGATGGTGATGTGCCTCACGCTTGAATGGCTGGCCCTGGGAGTGTGGGTCGGGGGGATGCTGGTTCTGACCGGCGCGGTGATTCCGGCGGTGTTCAATACGTTCGGCGGGCAGGACTCGGGAGGAGTGTTTCTGACCAGGGCGTTCGAGGGGTATCATCGGTTGGTGATCGGAGCGATGGCCATCATGGGTGCCGGATGCTGGTATCGCTGGTGGAGCGGAGATCCGGCTGTGGCGGTCGGGCGGGGTGAAATGGCGTTGCTGGCTGGAATGGTGGTGATCGCCGGGCTCATTATCGCCGTGCTGCACCCTCAAGCTGCGACACTTCAAGCGCAGGCGTTTGCGATACAGGAGGGAGGCGAGAAGAAGGCTGCCTTGGAGGCGCTGTTTCGCATTCTTCTTCCAGTCCGGTCGCTGTCTATGGTGAATCTTGTGTTGGGCATCATTCTGATAGGGATCAGGGCGAGACGATCGCTCTGCCGGGACGGGGCGGCTGGATGAATACCGCATTGTTGGCGCTGGCGGACGGGACGCTCTTCGAGGGCCGTGCCCTCGGATACGGAGGAGACACGGTGGGAGAAGTCGTGTTCAATACCGCCATGACCGGGTATCAGGAGGTGCTGACCGATCCGTCGTACAAGGGGCAGATCGTTACGATGACCTCGCCGCATATCGGGAACTACGGCGTGACACCCGACGACAGTGAATCCCGGCGGCTGTGGGCGGAAGGATTCGTGGTGATGGAAGCCAGCCGTCTCGCGAGCAATTGGCGTGCTCGACAGACGATTCACGAATATCTGACGGAGGCCAAGGTCGTGGCGATCGAAGGGCTGGATACCAGAGCCTTGACGAGGCATTTGCGGGAGCAGGGATCGCAGCAGGGGGTCATCACGCACGGCTCGCTCGATTCGGCCCGTGCCGTGAGGAGGGCCAGAGAGGCTCCCGGTATCATCGGGCGGGACTTGGCGGCGGAAGTGACCTGTCGGCGTTCCTATGAATGGAAGACGGGCTCCGGCGACTGGGCACCGGATACCGCGTCGCTCGAACCCGGAACGAAGAGGCATCCGTCCAAGCGAGTCGTGGCGTATGATTTCGGCATCAAACAGAATATTCTGAAACGGTTGGTCGATGTGGGGTGTCAGGTCACGGTCGTGCCGGTTTCGACATCGGCCGCACAGGTCCAGGCGCTCAAGCCGGACGGAATCTTCCTGTCCAACGGCCCCGGTGATCCTGAAGGTGTCCCCTATGCGATGGAGGCGGTCCGACAGCTGCTGGGCCATTATCCGGTCTTTGGAATCTGTCTGGGCCATCAGATTCTCGGCCTCGCGCTCGGTCTCCGGACCTACAAGCTGAAGTTCGGCCACCACGGCGCGAACCATCCCGTCATCGATCTTCGGACGAGAAAGGTCGAGATTACCTCACAGAATCATAATTTCGCCGTTCGAGTTCCGTCCGCGCTCTCGGAGGTGCCGACGAGTCCCCTGGACGTCGAGACCGCGTACGGGAAGTTGTCGATCACCCATCTCAGCTTGAACGATCATTCCATCGAAGGGATGGTGTCTCGGGATCTCGCGGCGTTTTCGGTCCAGTATCACCCGGAGGCGGCACCGGGCCCGCATGATTCCGCCTATTTGTTCGAAGAATTCGTCAGGCTCATGGAGACCTCTCATGCGTAGTTGGGTTGCATTCGTGTGGTTCGCTGGGCTTGTGATGCAGGGGTGCACCTTCAATTTCCCCCTGTTTCCGGGACCCGGGCCCCTGCAGGAGGCGCAGGTCGGTGGCACCGGTACGGCGAAGGTGTTGCTGGTCGAGATCTCCGGGGTGATCAGCTCGCAGGACAAGGAAGGCTTCATGCCGGCTCCCAATCTGATCGCCAGCGTGAAGGAGCAGCTGACCAGGGCCTCGCAGGATGAGAATGTGAAGGCCGTCGTCCTCCGGATCAACACGCCTGGCGGGACGGTCACGGCGTCGGATATCATTCATCATGAACTCAAGACGTTCAAGACCTCCAGGAAAGTTCCCATCGTGGCGTCGATCATGGACGTGGGGGCCTCGGGAGGCTACTACATTGCCGCCGCGGCCGACACGGTGTTCGCCCATCCCTCCTCCGTCACGGGCAGCATCGGGGTGATCATGCTGACGGTCAACGCCCGAGGACTGCTGGAGAAAGTGGGTGTTGAAGCGACGGCGGTCACGTCCGGGCCGCGCAAGGATATGGGCTCGCCATTCCGGACGATGACGCTGGAAGAACGTGCCATCTTCCAGGGCCTGATCGATTCGTTTTACCAGCGGTTCTTAAGCGTTGTGCAGGAAGGACGGCCGCATCTGCAGATGGATCAGATCAAGAGGCTCGCGGATGGCCGTATTTATACCGGCGATCAGGCGAAGGCGGCCGGGCTGGTCGATGAAATCGGGTATCTGGAAGATGCCATTGATCTGGCGAAGAAGAAGGCGGGAGTGACCGAAGCCCGGGTCGTGACCTACAAGCGTCCCGGAGAGTATTCGAACAACATGTATTCCAAGCTCATGATGCCGGGCCCGTTCGCGGGTCTCGCCGAGTTTGATCTCATGTCATTCGTTCGAGGAGGCACGCCCCAGTTCATGTATCTGTGGATGCCATGATGAAGAATCTGCCGATCTGCCGATCTGATGATCGACGGGGAGCGCAATTTCTTAGAGCGACTGTGGCACGGTCAACCGATCAACAGCACAACGGCTTGTTCTCGTCCTCTGTCGAACGCCGGACGCTGCTTATCCGGAGCGCAGTCGGGGCGGCGAGATTATGCAGCATGCTGGGCATCGGGTCAGCGATAGGTGTCGTCTCGACCCTGGCCGGTTGTTATCGTGCGCCGGGGACGGCGCGTGACCAGCTGATCTTCTTCTCCGAGGAAAAAGAGCTGCAGTTCGGACTCCAGGCTTACCGGGACGTGCTCCGCCAGGCCAGGCTCAGCGAGAATGCGGACATCAATGAGATGGTGCAGCGCGTTGGCCAGCGGATTGCGAAGGCCGCCGACAAGCCGGAGTATGTCTGGGAATTCGCCGTGATCCAGGACGATAAAATGATCAATGCCTTCGCTCTGCCCGGCGGGAAAGTGGCGATCTTTACCGGCATCCTGAAACACACGCAGAACGAGGCAGGACTCGCGACAGTGATGGGGCATGAAGTGGCGCATGCCCTGCAGCGCCACGGGGTGGAACGGATGAGCCGCAGCATCATCGACCAGATCGTCCAGTTCGGAGCGATCGGTGCCGCTGCATCGGGAAAGGCCGCGGGAGGTGCGGGCGCCATCCAGGGACTCCTTGGGGCCTATGGAGTGAACGTGTCCCTGCCGTTCAACCGGAAACAGGAGTCCGAGGCGGACTACATCGGACTCCGTTTAATGGCCGAGGCGGGCTACGATCCCCGGGAGGCGGTCCTCTTTTGGGAGCGAATGAGCGGGTGTCCCAGACAGATGATCGACAAGGTCTGCTTCCGATCGCAGCATGCGATTCCTGAATTCCTGTCCACGCATCCATCCGATGTCAGCCGTATCAATCAGATCGAAGCCTGGCTGCCGGAAGCCCTGAAGTACTACCGCGGTCCTGGAGGCGGCGCGCAGCCGCCCCCGACTCCCTATCGGCCTCTGATCGGACCCATGCCGCAATCCAGTTGAGCAGACCGTAGGGACCCCATGCCGAAACGCACAGATATCACCTCCATTCTCATGATCGGATCGGGCCCGATCGTCATCGGCCAGGCCTGTGAGTTCGACTATTCCGGAACCCAGGCCTGCAAGGCGCTGAAAGAGGAGGGCTACCGGGTTATCCTGATCAACAGCAACCCGGCGACGATCATGACGGACCCGGAGATGGCCGACCGGACCTATGTGGAGCCCATCACGGTCGACGTGGTCGAGAAGGTGATCGATCGGGAGCGACCCGATGCGCTGCTTCCGACCATGGGAGGACAGACCGCACTCAACACGACCGTGGGATTGGTCAAGCGCGGTGTCCTGGACAAGTACGGCGTGAGGCTGATCGGCGCCTCTGCGGAGGCGATTCATAAGGCGGAAGACCGGGAGGCCTTCAAGCAGGCGATGCAGCGGATCGGGCTGCGTGTGCCCAAGAGCGGTACGGCGCACAATCGCACTGAAGCGACCGCCATCCTCGAAACGACGGGATTTCCTGCCATTATCCGGCCTTCCTTTACCATGGGAGGAAGCGGCGGCAACATTGCCTACAATCGGGAAGAGTTTGAACGGCTGATCGATTGGGCGCTGGCGATGAGCCCGGTCAGCCAGGTGCTGATCGAGGAATCGGTCATCGGCTGGAAGGAATACGAGCTGGAGGTGATGCGCGATCTCAAGGACAACGTCGTGATCGTGTGTCCCATCGAAAACCTGGATCCGATGGGTGTGCATACGGGCGACAGCATCACGGTGGCCCCGGCCATGACGTTGACCGACAAAGAGTATCAGCGGATGAGAGACGCGGCGCTCAGGATCATCCGGGAAATCGGGGTGGATACGGGCGGATCGAATATCCAGTTCGGAGTGAATCCGTCGGACGGGGAGATGGTCGTCATTGAAATGAATCCACGTGTCTCCAGGAGTTCCGCGCTGGCATCCAAGGCGACCGGCTTTCCTATCGCGAAGATCGCGGCCAAGCTGGCCGTGGGGTATACCCTGGATGAAATCACGAACGACATCACGGGTGTGACCAAGGCCTCGTTCGAGCCGACGATCGACTATGTCGTGGTCAAGATTCCGCGCTTTGCCTTCCAGAAATTCAGAGGCGCCGATCCGACCCTGACGACACAGATGAAATCAGTCGGTGAAGTGATGGCGATGGGGCGGACGTTCAAGGAAGCGTTGCAGAAGGCGATTCGTTCCTTGGAGCTGGACCTGAACGGATTGGTGTCGAAGGTCGGCATCGACCGGGGTATTCCGGCGGCGTTCAACCGGGAAGAGGCGTTGAGTCTGGTCCGCCGCATGCTCCAGACGCCGCTGCCTGAACGGCTCTGGTATCTCGCTGATGGCATGCGATTGGGACTCGAGAACGAGGAGCTGTTCGCGCTCACGAAGATCGATCCCTGGTTCCTGGAACAAATCCGAGAGCTGATCGGATATGAACGAAAGCTCGTTGCAATGACCGGCAAGGGGCTCGGCGCACTGACGGAGGTGTGGCTCTGGGAGGCGAAGGCGCGAGGATTCTCGGATGAACGGATCGGGTTCCTGGTCGGTATGGAGCCGGCGACCATCCGTCGCAGGCGCACGGGAGGCGAAGCGGGGACGGGTTCCGGAAGGGCCGTGACGTACAAACGAGTGGATACCTGTGCCGCGGAGTTTGAAGCGCATACGCCCTACCTGTATTCGACCTACGGGAAAGAATGCGAAGCCCGTCCGTCCGGCCGGAAGAAAGTCGTGATTCTCGGAGGGGGGCCCAATCGCATCGGCCAGGGAATCGAATTCGACTATTGCTGTGTCCATGCGGCGATGGCGCTTCGGGAGGAACAGATCGAGACCATCATGGTGAACTGCAACCCCGAAACCGTGAGCACGGACTATGATACGTCGGATCGACTGTACTTCGAACCGCTGACGGAAGAGGATGTGCTCAACATCGTCCGGTGCGAGCAGCCGATGGGGGTGGTATTGCAGTTCGGGGGGCAGACCCCTCTGAAGCTGGCCCTTCCCTTGTCCAAGGCCGGCGTCAGAATTCTCGGCACCAGTCCGGACGCGATCGATTTAGCGGAAGACCGGGAACGGTTCCGCAGCCTCCTGACCACACTCGAGCTGCGGCAGGCCGAAAGCGGAATGGCCCGATCGGTCGACGAAGCCGTGCGTATTGCGGGCACGATCGGCTATCCGGTCATGGTCCGTCCCTCCTATGTGCTGGGCGGCCGGTCGATGCAGATCGTGTTCGACGAGGCAGGTCTTCTGGAATATGTGAGGTCGGCTGTGAAAGCCTCGCCCAAGCATCCCGTCCTCATCGATAAGTATCTGGCTGATGCGATCGAAGTTGATGCCGATGCGATCTCGGACGGCAAGACGGTCGTGGTGGCCGGGATCATGGAACATATTGAAGAGGCCGGAGTCCACTCCGGAGACTCGGCCTGCTCGCTGCCGCCCTATACACTGGACAAAGCGATCGTGCGCGATATCGAGCGGCACATGAAAGTGCTGGCGCTGGAGCTCGGAGTGATCGGGCTCATGAACGCGCAGTTCGCCGTGAAGGACAAGACGATTTACGTCCTCGAGGTGAATCCGAGGGGATCGCGAACCGTGCCTTTCGTGAGCAAGGCGATCGGGGTTCCGCTGGCCAAATTGGCCATGAAGGTGATGGTGGGCAGAACTCTCGAAGACCTCGGGTTGACGACGGCGCCGCAGCCGGCGCATCTGTCGGTCAAAGAAGCGGTCTTCCCGTTTAACAAGTTTCCGGGAGTGGATGTCTTATTGGGTCCGGAGATGAAATCGACCGGGGAAGTGATGGGCATCGACAGCGATTTCGGTTGGGCCTTCGCCAAGTCGCAGGCCGGAGCGGGTGCAGCACTTCCCAAGTCGGGCACTGCCTTTATCAGCGTCAAAGAGTCGGATCGGCCTGTGGCCTTGGATGTCGCCAGGCGCTTACGGACACTCGGGTTTCAGATTCAGGCGACCGGTGGAACGGCCGGGTTTCTCAGGGAGCATGGCGTGCACGTCGCCACAGTCAATAAGGTGCGCGAAGGGCGGCCCCACATCGTCGACCATATCAAAAATGGAGAGATCGCGCTCGTGGTGAATACGGTGCGGACCGCGTCCGCCCATTCCGATTCGGTGTCGATCCGCCGGGAAGCGCTGCACAAAGGACTTTCCTATTACACCACGATGCGAGGGGCGTTGGCCGCGGTGCTTGGCATCGAAGCCATCGTGAAGAAAGAATTGTCCATCCGATCGTTGCAGGAGTATCATCACACACAGCTCATCCCGGAGTGATGTGCGCATGCCGACACCGATTACGAAAAAGGGCTATGAGGCATTGAAGGCCGAATTGGATCGTCTGCGGAAGGTCGAACGGCCCAAGGTCATCGAAGCGATTGCAGAAGCGCGTGCCCATGGCGATTTGAGCGAGAATGCCGAGTATGACGCCGCCAAGGAGCGGCAGGGATTCATCGAGTCCAGGATCTCGGAAATCGAAACCAAACTGGCCGATGCCCGTGTCGTCGAGATCAGCGGCCGGACCACGGAGACCGTGGTGTTCGGGGCGACCGTGTCGGTCATTGAACAGGAATCCCAGTCCAAAAGGCAGTACACGCTGGTCGGCCAGGACGAAGCCGACATGAAATTCAACCGCATCTCGGTTCAGTCTCCCGTCGGGCGGGCCCTCATCGGAAAGCGGGTGGGCGATTTCGTCGAAGTCAAAACTCCGGTGAAGATGGTGGAGTACGAAGTGGTGGAGATCCGATTCGAGGAATTCTAACGTGCCGGAGGCCGGCCCTCTCATTACGCTGCTGACCGATTTCGGCGATCGTGACTGGTTTGTGGCGAGCATGAAGGGGGTGATCCTGTCGATTCATCCCGACGCCCGCATCGTCGACGTCTCCCACCAGATCCCTCCGCATCGCATCGAAGAAGCCGCCTACGTGCTGGAATCCTGCTACCGGTATTTTCCGGAGGGAACCGTTCATATGGCGGTGGTGGATCCCGGTGTCGGGAGCGCCAGGCGTCCGCTCCTGGCTTCCTCGTCGAAGTACCATTTTCTGGCTCCCGACAACGGCTTGCTCACGCGCGTACTTCGCCGCGAACAGGACGTCGTGATCAGGCAGGTGGAAAACCCCGCCTATCGGTTCGCTGCCAGAGGGACGACGTTTGACGGACGGGATCTGTTCGCGCCTGCCGCCGCCTGGCTGGCGAGAGGGGAGCCTGTGGCCACGTTCGGCCGGCGTATCGGTGACCCGGTGACAATGAGGATTCTCGATCCGGCATGGGAAGGCCGCACACTGGTCGGCACGATCGAATATATCGATCGGTTCGGCAATCTCATTTCCAACGTGACGGCGGATCACCTTGAGGAGTTTCGAGCGACGACGGGAAAACACGAGCCGACCGTTCATGCCGGTTCCGCTGTCATCGAGGGCATGGTCGGCAGTTACAGTGAAGGGAGCCGCACCGCTCCATCCGTCCTCATCAACAGTTGCGGCAAGCTTGAGATCTTCTTCGACGGCCACAGCGCGGTGGAGATCATGAAGCTCGATGTCGGAGAGGCGATTCGACTCAGCTGATGGAGTTCAGGCTTATCCCAGTGCCTGGTCGATACGGTCGCACACGTGGCTCGCAAATGGAAACGAGCAGGTGAAGGCCGGGGACACGGCGTTCAGCACGTGCATGGAACGGTCGTCGCCTTCCAGGACGAAATCCATTTCGAGCTTTTTCGTCGTGATGTCGAGGAGTTGGGCCCTGATCCCGGGCCTTCCCCATTTCCGGTAGTGTTCTTCTTTGACCCCGTCCGCAAGGACCGAGGCCAGGGCCACCATCTTCGCCCTCGAATACTTGGCAATTTCTTCCAGCGCGAGACGTCGATAGTCGAACTGTGCTCCCGTCAGCAGGCCCAGGCCGCGCCCCGCGACTTCGATCAACTCAGCCACCTTGAAATTACGGAATCCATCATAGTTCTCCCGCCAGAAGGCCGGAATGGCTGTCGGTCCGATTTTGGCCTTGCCGTCCGCTGTAATGGTGAAATGAACCCCCAGAAACGGATTTCTGAGGTCCGGCACGGGATATATGTTGGTGCGGATCGATCCGGGCGGCTCGTCGGAATAGAGATAGAGGCCTTTAAAGGGCAGGATTCGATACTTCTCCGAGAATCCGTAGTCCAGGGCGATCTTGTCGGCGTACAAGCCCGCCGCATTTACGACGTAACCGGCCTCGATGCGGCCGGTGTTGGTGAGGATCTGCCGGTCCTTCCGTCCGCGATAGGCCGACTCAAAACGAATCTGGATGCCCTCGCGAAGGGCGTCTTGTTGAATAGCGTCCATCACGTGGAGAGGGTTCACCGTGGAGGTGCGGGGCGAAAACAACGCGCGCTGATAGGTTTTTGCCCTGGGTTCGATCCGTTTCGCTTCGGTATCCGTCAGCTCGTGTAACTCGATCCCGTTGGCCCGGCCGCGGCGGATCAATTCGTCGAGCGACGGCAAATCGCCGGCGTCTTTGGCGACCACGAGCTTGCCGCATTTATTGAGGGAGATCCGCTTCGCGTCGCAATAGGCGGTCAGCTGTTCGTTGCCGAGACGGGTAAACCTGGCCTTCAAGCTGTCCGGCGAATAGTAAAATCCTGCGTGGAGGACCCCGCTGTTCCGCCCGCTGGCGTGTGCGCCGCAGGAGGGTTCCTTCTCGATCAGTGTGACGTGCGAAGTCGGTCGGCGCCGGCGGAGTTCGCGGGCGATGCTCAGGCCGATGACTCCGCCGCCGATCACGAGGAAATCACACGTGATCATTCGCGGTCCCTCTCCGAAGTATCAGGCGGCATAACATCTTGAAGGAAGGCATCTCACTCTTTTGCCAGCGTGGCAATGGAATTCTGCAAAATCGTGATGATCCTCCGTAATTCATTCGTGGATACCGACAGCGGCGGCAGGAGCACGAGCACATTGCCGATCGGCCTGAGGATCAGGCCGTTCGCTCGCGCCGCTGCCGCGACCCGGTGACCGGCTCTGGCGCCAAGGGGGTAGGGCTGTTTGGTCTTCCCGTCGCGCACCAATTCGATCCCCGCCATCAATCCACGCTGGCGGATGTCGCCGACATGGGGAAGGGCTCTGATGAGGGTCAGGCCGCGGGCCAATGCCCTGATCTTGAGCGGTAGGCGGGTGAGGGTCTTCTCCCGGCGAAAGACCTCGAGGTTGGCCAGGGCCACAGCGCAGCCGAGCGGATTGCCGGTATAGCTGTGGCCGTGGAAAAAGGCCTTGAACTCGTCGTATCTCCCGAGGAACGCCCGGTAGATCTCCGCCGTGGTCAGAGTTGCAGCCAGCGGCAGGTAGCCGCCGGTCAGGCCCTTGCTGATCGCCATCAGATCCGGCGTGATCCCCTCATGCTGGCAGGCGAACATCTTGCCGGTGCGGCCGAAGCCGGTAGCGACTTCGTCGGCGATCAGCAAGACCTTGTATTTCTCGGTGAGCTCGCGGATTCGTGTCAAGTAGCCTGCCGGCTGGGAGACCATACCGGCGGCTGCCTGCATGAGCGGTTCAATGATCAGACCTGCCAACTCTCGATGGCGTGTCTTCAGAATCCGTTCGATCGGGTCGAGACAGGCCATTCCGCATGAGGGGTAGGCAAGGTTGAGGGGACAGCGGTAGCAGTAGGGCGGGTCCGCCGCAACGGTAGGAAACAGCAGCGGTTTGAATCGGGAATGGAACAGCTCGATATTCCCCACGCTGACGGCGCCGATGGTATCGCCATGATAGGCGAGTTTCAGGTGGAGGAACGTGTTCTTGGGGCCCGCGTCAGGATGCCGCTGCCGCCAGTATTGCACGGCCATTTTCAACGCGACCTCGACCGCCGTCGAGCCGTTGTCCGAATAGAACACGCGGGTGAGGCCTTTCGGCGCGATGCGAATCAACGCCCGCGCCAGCGTGATTGCCGGAGGATTGGAAAGGCCGAGCAGAGTCGAGTGCGCGATCTTGTCGAGCTGCCGCCGTAACGCACGGTCGAGGAGGGGGTGCCGATGACCGTGGAGATTGACCCAGATCGAGGACGTGCCGTCGAGATACCGTCGGCCTTCCGTATCGATGAGATAGGACCCGCGCCCGCGTTCGATGATGAGCGGCTCTTCCTTCTCCCATTCCCGCATCTGGGTGAACGGATGCCAGAGGTACCGATGGTCCCAGTCGATCAATCGTTTGGAAGATGGTCGTCGAGCCATCGTGGTCGGATGGAGGCGTCAACCGTCATTCGTAAAATCCTGATCCGGAGGTTCACCGACTGACGTATGACGAATGACGGGGCAGTTACCTCGCGTGCGGCGCGGATTATACGGGGGGGCGATTTCTTTGACAACCTGTGGAGCAGTTACTATAATGAGCCGATTTCCAGAAATGAGCTAGGATTTGCAAAGCCTTATACGCAATTTTTCTATTATCGCCCATATCGATCACGGCAAATCAACCCTCGCTGACCGGTTTCTAGAAGCTACTGGCGCAGTTACCGCCCGAGAAGCCAAAGATCAGATCCTCGATGCCATGGATCTCGAGCGGGAACGTGGTATTACGATCAAGGCCCATGCAGTAGCCATCCGGTACAAGGCCAAGGATGGGAAGACGTATGCCCTGCATCTGATCGATACGCCGGGACACGTGGACTTCACGTATGAGGTGTCCCGAAGCCTTGCGGCCTGTGAAGGGGCGCTCTTGCTGGTCGATGCCACTCAGGGGGTGCAAGCGCAGACCATTGCCAACGTGAATCTGGCAATGGCCAACCATCTCACCATCATTCCGGTCATCAACAAGATCGATCTCGCGAGCGCGGACGTAGAGGGGACCAAGCATTCGATCTCGGAGGTGCTGCAACTCGATGCCGGCGATGCCATGCCCATCAGCGCCAAGGAAGGCAAAGGCGTGCCGGAGGTCCTCGAAGCCGTTATTGAGCGTGTGCCGCCTCCGTCGGGAGATCCTGCCGCGCCGTTGAAGGCGCTCATCTTCGATTCCTGGTTCGATAACTATCAAGGCGTCATCGTGTTGATTCGAGTGGTAGACGGAGCGGTCCGGCCAGGCATGAAGATCAAGGTGATGTCCAACGACAAGACATTCGAAGTGATGGAAGTCGGGCAGTTCATGCCCAAGCGGACCAAAACGTCTCAACTGCTGACCGGGGAGGTCGGGTATCTCTGTGCGAACATGCGGGAGGTTGCGGACGTCAAGATCGGTGACACGCTGACCGACGCGATTCAACCGACGGGGACGCCGTTTCCGGGGTATAAGGAGGTGAAGCCGCTCGTGTTCTGCGGGCTCTACTCGACCGATACGGCGAAGTATGAGGATCTCCGGGACGCCCTCGTGAAGCTCCGGTTGAACGATTCATCGTTTGTGTATGAGCCTGAAACCTCCCTTGCACTCGGGTTCGGCTTTCGCTGCGGATTTCTCGGTTTGCTGCACATGGAGATCATCCAGGAGCGGCTGGAGCGGGAATACGGACTGACGTTGATCACCACGGCGCCCACGGTCGTCTATCATGTGACGACGACGAAGGGCGATCAGCTCGAGATCGATAACCCGGCGGAGTTGCCTCCGCCCAACAACATTACCACGTTCGAAGAACCGTTCATCCTGGCGACGGTCATCACGCCGGAACGATACATGGGGGCGATTCTTCAGTTGTGTCAGGAGCGGCGGGGCATTCAACGGAGCATGCAGTTTCTCGACCCGACACGCGTGATGATCAGTTACGAATTGCCGTTGAATGAAGTCATCCTGGATTTCTACGACAAGCTGAAGTCCCGGACGCAGGGGTATGCGTCGCTGGACTACGAGCTGCTCGGCTATCGAGAGTCCGATCTCGTCAAAATCGACATTCTGCTCAACGGGGAAGCGGTGGATGCCCTGTCCTTCATCACCCATAAGGAGCGGGCCTATCATCGGGGTCGTCAAATGGCGGAGAAGATGAAAGAGCTGATTCCCCGCCAGATGTTTGAAATCGCGATCCAGGCGGCGATCGGCAACAAGGTCATCGCGCGGGAGACGATCGGCGCGATGAAAAAGAACGTAACGGCGAAGTGCTACGGCGGTGACATCACGCGCAAACGGAAACTGCTGGAGAAGCAGAAGGAAGGGAAGAAACGCATGAAGGCCGTCGGGAGCGTGGAAGTGCCGCAGGAGGCCTTCCTGGCGATCCTGAAAGTCGGTGAGGAATGAGTCTCGATCCCAAGCACACCAACCTTGAGAAAGTGTCCGCCTCGCCCGGCAGGGAGGAACCGGCGTCGATGTCCGGTGCCAAGCTCTCGGCCGGCAGCGGGGACAAGGTGGGACGGAAGTCGGTGGTTCGGGAATATGCCGAAGCGATCGTCGTTGCGATGCTGCTGGCGTTCGCCATTCGCGTGTTTGTGGTGCAGGCGTTCAAAATCCCGTCGGGATCGATGATCCCGACGCTGCTCATCGGCGATCATATCCTGGTGAGCAAGCTGGCGTACGGCTTTCAGTGGCCGACGGACTGCAAGCTCCAATGGACATTCCCGCCCGTCAACTGTTATGCGTCCGCGACCGTGATCGAGTTCGGAAAGCCGCAGCGGGGCGATATCATCGTGTTCCGGTTCCCGGAAGACGAAGAAAAGGATTTCATCAAGCGCATTGTCGGCCTGCCTGGTGATACGGTGCACGTACGCCACAAGGTGGTGTTCGTCAACAGCGAGCCGCTGGACGATAAGGCCTTTACGCAGCGCATCGACCCCGGGATCATTGATGGCTCGATCAATCCCCGCGATAATTTCGGCCCCGTCACGGTTCCCGACGGATCCTATTTCGTGATGGGGGACAATCGCGATCAAAGCCTCGACAGCCGTTTCTGGGGGTATGTGCGCGAAGAAAAAATCCGCGGCAAGGCGTTTCGGGTCTATTGGTCATGGAACGGGCAGGGGAATTGGACGGAGTGGGTCAGATGGGAACGATTCGGCAAGGCGATCCGGTGAAGAAGCAGCTCCCCGACGCAGCGGCCTCTCAGGAGTCGAACGGGAGGAATCACTCGCCGTCGGCCAAGTCGCTGCGGCAGTATATTCAGCGGTTTCCGCAGGCCTCGGTGCTGGTCGTCGGAGACCTGATCCTCGACCACTACGTGATGGGGCGCGTCAGCCGGATTTCTCCTGAGGCGCCGGTGCCGGTCGTGCACGTTGAATCCGAGTCCTTGAGGCTCGGCGGGGCGGCGAACGTCTTCAACAATATTCTGGCGCTGGGGGGGAAGGCTGATCTCTGCGGCGTCATCGGGACGGATGAGAGCGGGCGGCAGCTGATGCGCGAGCTTGGCAATAAACGTTCCGGTCGCGGGGGGGTGGTCATCGACCATGATCGTCCCACCACCAGGAAGAGCCGCATCATCGCACACAACCAGCAGATTGTCCGGTATGACGTCGAAGGCCGCAGCGAATTGAAGCCGACCCTGCAGCGGCGCATTCTCCAGTATGTCGAATCCCGGCTCAGGGAGTTGTCCTGCGTGGTGATATCCGACTATGCCAAAGGTGTCGTGTCGGCCACGCTGATGTCGGAAATCACCCGGCTGGCCGCCCTGCGCAGGATTCCCGTCGTCGTCGATCCGAAGGTCGAACATTTCAGCTTCTACAAGGGGGTTACCGTCATTACCCCCAACCATTTAGAAGCGACGCAGGCCGCCGGAGTGCATGGCGACGACGACCAGTCGATCAACGAGGCCGGCGCCATGATTCGCCAGCGCCTGGGCTGCCAGTCGGTGTTGATTACGCGAGGTGAGAAAGGCATGAGCTTGTACGAGGGAGACGGGGTGTCCTCGCATCTGCCGACCAGGGCCCGACAGGTCTACGACGTCACCGGCGCCGGCGACACCGTCATCGGCACGCTGGCGTTGGCGCTGGCGACCGGCGCGAGCGTCAAAACCGGGGCCATGCTGGCGAATTGCGCGGCTGGCATCGTCGTGGGAATGGTCGGAACAGCGACGGTGACGCCCAAACAGTTGTCGGAGGCGCTGGGGAATGAGTAGGCCGTCGCGTTCGGTGACCGTCGTCATTCCAGCCCGGTTCGATTCATCCCGGTTCCCCGGAAAACCGCTGGCCATGCTGAACGGCAAGCCGATGATCCAGCATGTGTACGAGAAGGCCGTGTCCTGCCGCCTGGTGTCGGATGTCCTGGTCGCGACCGACGACGATCGGATCAAGCAGGCCGTCGAACAGTTCGGCGGACGCGTGGTGCTGACGCCGGGGAACTTCCGCTCAGGGACCGATCGGGTGGCGGCCATTGCGCGCATGTTCACCGGTGAGTTCTTTGTGGATCTGCAGGGAGATGAAATTCCGTTGAACCAGGAGCTGCTTTCCGACCTCATCGAGCCCTTCATCCAGAGCGGCGCGGACATGGGGACCTTGAAGCGCGTGATCGATTCGACGGAGGATCTTCACAATCCGGCGGTGGTCAAAGTGGTGACCGACACCCGGGGCTATGCGCTCTATTTTTCCCGGGCGCCGATTCCACTGGTCCGCGATGATCCTGAGCGACGGGCTGCGGGAGGCCTGCACTACCTCCATCTGGGGCTGTACATGTACACCAAAGAGACCCTGCTTCGCTTCGCCGCGTTGCCGACCGGTCTCTTGGAGGAGGCGGAGAAGCTTGAGCAACTCCGCGCGCTGGAGCACGGAATCCGTATCCGGGTCTGGCAAACGAAACATGCCTCCCTGCGGATCGACCAGCGGGAGGATATTGCGGGTGTTGCCGAAAAGTTGCAGCAGTACGATGCCCTCAAGCGTGAATGGGACACGAGGGGGGCGGCATTGGGGCGATGAGGCGCGCATGCGGATCAGAGTGGCACGAAGACCGTCAGAGAGGGGAGACATGAGCAAATTCATTTTTGTGACGGGCGGGGTTGTCTCGTCGCTGGGGAAAGGCCTGGCTTCAGCCTCCATCGGTAATCTCCTCGAGAGCCGGGGCCTGAAGATCACCTTCCTGAAACTCGATCCGTATATCAACGTGGATCCGGGCACGATGAATCCCTACCAGCACGGGGAAGTCTATGTGACGGACGACGGCGCGGAGACCGATCTGGACCTCGGCCATTACGAACGCTTCACCTCGCTGTCGTTGACCAGAGAGAGTAATTATACGACCGGCCGGATTTACCACTCGGTCATTACGAAGGAGCGTCGCGGCGATTATCTCGGCGGGACGGTCCAGGTCGTGCCCCATGTGACGGATGAGATCAAGCAGGCCATCATGCGCATTTCCAAGGGCATGGATGTCACGATCGTTGAGATCGGCGGGACGGTCGGCGACATTGAGAGCCTGCCGTTTCTCGAAGCCATTCGCCAGATGCCCTATGACGTCGGCCGTGACAACGTTTTGTATGTCCACCTTACGTTGGTGCCCTACATCGGCGCCGCCGGTGAATTGAAGACCAAACCGACGCAGCATTCGGTGAACAAGCTGCGCGAGATCGGTATTCAGCCGAACATTCTCCTCTGCCGGACGGACCGGTATTTGCCCCCTGAGCTCAAGGGGAAGATCGCCATGTTCTGCAATGTGGAGAAGGAT
>DASPGL010000215.1:0-7432 GCA_035620635.1 Nitrospira sp.
AGCCGAGCAGCGACCCGCCCTGCTTCTGCAAAAAATCAGACAGGGCCTCCCCGTTGATCCCGGGCGTCGGAATGTGCGCTCCGACCCGGTACACCACCAGCATCCCGAGCGTAAACAAAACGCGAGTGCGAAGCTCGGGAATCTTGAAGATATTCTGAACACTGGTCAGGAGTCGCTCAAGCACCGCTGATAACCTCGACTCTCCCTCCAGCCGCTTGAATTTTTGCCTCTGCGGACTTGCTGAATTTGTGGGCCTGAACCACAAAGGGGCGCTTCAACTCTCCACCGCCCAAAATCTTGATCGGCAGAGCGCTCCGCTTGACCAACCCCGCCTCTACCATCGATTGCGGAGTGATCATGTCGCCACCCGTCCAGTGTTCAAAGCTTTTGACGTTAACGATCGCGTATTCCGTACGAAAGGGATTCGAAAAGCCGAACTTCGGCAGTCGCCGGACCAAGGGCATCTGGCCGCCTTCGAATCCTGGCCGCTTGCCGCCGCCCGATCGAGCCAGCAACCCCTTGTGCCCTTTGGTGGCGGTCTTTCCGTGACCGGACCCGGGACCGCGACCGATGCGTTTCCGTCGCGTCTTGGCCCCTCTTGCCGGTGTCAGTTCATGAAGGTTCATGGCTTTCCAACCTCGAGCAAATACCCCACTTTCCGAATCATTCCGCGCACCTGTGGCGTGTCAGGATGGACCGCGGTTTGCCGGATACGCCGCAGGCCCAGTCCGCGCAAGACGAGGCGGTGCCGTTCAGGCGTTCCGATCGGGCTTCGTTTCAGCGTGACCCGCACCCCTTGGGTTTTCGCCTGGCCGCTGGTGGCTGATTCTCCCTGTCTGCTCATCAGACTGTCGCCCTTTCCTGCCGCTCGCCCGCCGGCTGTCTCCTGAGGCGAAGCACCTCTTCAGGGTTTCTCAGTTGCGTGAGGCCGTTGAGCGTCGCCCGCACCGTATTGAAAGGATTCCCGCGGCCGAGGGTTTTCGCGATAATGTTATGGGCGCCGACCAGTTCGACCACCGCGCGGACCGCTCCGCCGGCAATAATGCCGGTTCCATCGACGGCCGGCTTGAGCAGCACATGTTCGCCCCCGAACAGTCCGTGGACTTCATGCGGGATCGATCCGCCCTTGAGCGGCACGTGAACCAGATGCTTCTTGGCCTGCTCGACGGCCTTTGAGATAGCCACTGGAACTTCAGCCGCCTTGCCTTTGCCAATGCCGACCCACCCGTGGCTGTCACCCACCACGACCAGGGCGCAGAAGTTGAACCGCTTGCCGCCCTTCACCACCTTCGCTACGCGATTGATGAAGACCACCTTGTCTTTCAGGCTCAGTTCGTCAGGATTGACTCGCACGCAGTGCCTCTTTTCTTCTTGCCCCGCCCTCTGAACTCAGCGCGGGCCTTTCACAGAACCAACGGCCTAGAACTGCAGCCCTGCTTCGCGCGACGCATCAGCAAGAGCCTTGATCCGGCCATGATACCGCCGCCCGCCTCGATCAAAGACGACGGCGCTGACCTTCGCGGCTTTGGCCCGGTCGGCAATCAGCTTACCCACCGCTTTCGCCGCCGCGATTCCTCCGGTCGACTTCAGCGATGTCCGCAGGGATTTGTCGAGCGAAGACGCCGCGGCCAGCGTCTTTCCCCCCATGTCGTCGATCACCTGCGCGTAGATGTGCAGATTGCTCCGGTACACATTCAGACGCGGACGCTCCGCCGTTCCCATGATCGTGTGCCGCACACGCTGGCGCCGCCGTTCCAGTTGTCGCACTTTCTCGGCATTATTCATCGTCGCTGCCTACTTTCCGGTCTTGCCTTCCTTCTTCCGCAACACTTCACCCATGTAGCGAACGCCCTTCTGCTTATACACGTCGGGCGGTTTGATCGCCCGAAGATTCGCCGCCACCTGACCCACGAGTCGTTTGTCGACTCCCTTGATGTTGATCAAGGTCTGTTTGTCGACTTTCACATCGATTCCGGCCGGCACCTCATAGACGACAGGGTTGATGTAGCCCACGTTGAAGCTCATCGTCCGCCCCTGGATTTGAGTCTTGTAGCCGACGCCGGTGATTTCGAGCGAGCGTTCGTAGCCCTTCGTCACGCCGTAAATCATGTTGTTCAACTCGGCACGGACGAGGCCGTGCAAGGCGCGCAACTTGCGGTCGTCGCCCGACCGGCTCACAGTCACCTGCCCGCCCTCGACCGCCACGCCCACGCCCTGCGCGAGTGACCAGTTCAACTTGCCCAATGGGCCTTGAACGGACACCGTGGATCCCGCCACCTTGACTTCCACTCCGCCCGGAATCGCAATCGGTTTCTTTCCAATTCGTGACATGGTCTTCTATGCCTCTACGCCTTCGGGCGGAATCACGCCGGCTACCACACCGAACACAGCACCTCGCCGCCCAGCTTGTTCTTGCGGGAGTCCTGATCCGTCATGACCCCTTTTGACGTGGACAGAATGGACATGCCGATCCCATTCCGCACCTTTGTAATGTCCTTGCTCCCGACGTAGACCCGTCGCCCCGGCTTGCTGATACGGGTCAACCCCGTAATCATCGGTTGCCCATCGTCCACATACCGCAAACGCACCGTCAGGACCTGGCGTCCCTCCCGCACTTCGTCCTCAACGGCATCGACGTAGCCTTCCTTCCTCAAGATGTCCAAAATCGCACGTTTCAGCTTCGAGGAGGGAATCGTCACCGTCTCATGCCGGCGCTGAGCACCGTTCTTCAGTCGAATCAGCAGATCGCCGATTGGGTCCGTTACCATATGCTATCCTTCCACCCTCTAAGACAACTCGCCGCGTTGCGATCCACCGGCTACCAGCTTGACTTGCGCACCCCGGGAATTTCCCCGCGCAAACTCAGAAATCGAAAACAGATTCGGCACATGCGAAACCGGCGAAGGTAGCCGCGCACACGGCCGCACACGCCGCAGCGATGATAGCTCCGGCAAGCAAACTTCGGTTTGGATGCCGCCTTATTCTTCAGTGCCAATCGTGCCACGCGCACTCCTTCTGTTGTTCGGCGGACGCCGACGAGATCCTGCTGGCGCTATGCCCGGAACGGCATCCCCAGATGTTTCAAGAGGGCTTTCCCCTCATCATTCGTCCTGGCCGTCGTCACAATCGTAATATCCATCCCATGAATCGAGGCCACTTCGTCATACTTGATCTCTGGGAAGATCAATTGCTCTTTCAGCCCGAACGTATAGTTCCCGCGACCGTCAAAGGCCTTGGGAGACACCCCCCGGAAGTCACGGATCCGGGGAAGCGCCAGCGTCACCAGCCGGTCAAAGAATTCGTACATCCGGCGGCTCCGGAGCGTCACCTTGGCGCCGATCGGCAGGCCCTGCCGCAATTTGAATCCGGCAATCGCCTTCTTCGCACGGGTGACGACGGGCTTCTGCCCCGTGATGGCCCCCAACTCGGTAACCGCGCTCTCGAGCAGCTTCACGTTCTGAATCGCCTCGCCCATTCCCACGTTCAACACAACACGTTCGAGCTTCGGCACCTGCATCACGTTCTTGTAGCTGAACTCCTTCATCAGCGCCGGCACCACTTCCTGCTGATACCGGTCACGCAGCCGCGGACGGAACTTGGACTCCTCACTACCCTGATCCAGCTGCTGCGGCGCCGGAGCCTCCTTCTTCGGAGCCTTTCGTGCGACAGGCTTGTCTAGACGGCCCTTTTCCACCTTCGCCATTCCTCGCTCCTCACCCTACTCAACGGTCTCGTTCGATCGTTTGCTGAACCGCACGCGCCGGCCGTCTTCAAGCGTGCGGATCCCCACTCTCGTCGGCTTCTGCGTGACCGGACAGAAAAACATAACATTGGAAAGCTGGAGCGGAGCTTCACGCTCAAGAATGCCGCCCTGCTTGGCTTTCTGATTCGGCTTGGTGTGGCGCTTGATGACGTTCAGCTTCTCCACGACCACTTTCCCCGCGCCGAGATCGACCGAGAGCACTTTCCCTGTCTTGCCCCGTTCACGACCGGAGATCACGACAACCGTATCGCCTTTTCGGATTCGACTCTTTCGGAGTGCCTGCACAGTATCCCTCGCTCACTCGCCCTATAGGACTTCCGGCGCCAAGGAAATGATCTTCATGAACTTTTTCCAGCGCAGTTCGCGCGCAACCGGCCCGAAAATGCGCGTCCCTATCGGCTCACCCTCTTTATTGATCAGGACGCAGGCGTTGCGGTCGAATTTGATATAGGAGCCATCCTCGCGCCGGACCTCTTTGGTCGTCCGCACGATGACTGCACGACTGACATCTCCCTTTTTCACACTCGCCTGCGGAATAGCTTCTTTCACGGCCACGACGACGATATCGCCCAGGGAGGCGTATCGCCGCTTCGTGCCTCCAAAGACATGGAAGCACATCGCCTGCTTCGCGCCGGAATTATCGGCGACATCCATGTATGTGTAATTCTGAATCATTGTGGCCAACCAGACGCGCATCGAGATCAGCAGACCCCGAACAGACGCCCCCTTCTATTTTTCAGGCGCTCCCTTTTCCATGACCTGAACCACACGCCAGTGCTTGTCCTTACTCAGCGGTCGTGTCTGAGCGAGCTTGACCCGATCTCCCACCTTGCACATGCCGCTTTCATCGTGCGCCTTCAACCTCGTCACCCGACGCAGAACCTTCCGGTAGAGAGGATGCACCACGGACCTGGATACGACCACGACCACCGTCTTCTGCATCTTGTTGCTTACGACGTCCCCGAACCAGTGACGCTGCTTTGCCGTCTCAGCCATAGTGCCCTTTACCCCTTCGCTCCTTGGGTTCGGTCCTTCACCTGATGGAGCACCGTCTTGACCCGCGCGATATCCCGCTTGGTCTTCCGAATCTGCATGGGATTCTCAAGCCGGCCCGTGCCGAATTGAAAGCGCAAGTTGAACAGCTCCTGCACGAGCTGCTTTTCTTTGTCCACGAGCTCCGCTTCCGTGAGCTGTCGTAGCTCTTTCAGATCCAACGCCATATCCGTTCTTCCTTACCCGCCCGGCCACGTCTCAGCCGAACTCTCCACGCACCACAAGCTTGGTGGCCACAGGCAGTTTGTGGGACGCCAGACGAAAAGCTTCCCGCGCGATCTCCGGGGTCACGCCGTCCATCTCATAGAGAATCCGGCCGGGCTTCACCACTGCCACCCAGTATTCCGGATTACCCTTCCCTTTTCCCATTCGAGTCTCCGCCGGCTTCTTGGTGATCGGCTTATCAGGGAAGATCCGGGTCCACACCTGCCCGCCGCGCTTCACATAGCGCGTGATCGCAATACGCGCCGCTTCAATCTGGCGGCTCGTCACCCAGCCGGGCTCCAATGCCTTCAGACCGAATTCTCCCAGAGTAATCTGGCCGCCGCGATAGGCCTTGCCCCTCATGCGGCCCTTCTGCATTTTCCTGAATTTAACCTTCTTCGGCGCTAGCACCGTGCGATCTCCTTACCCGAACCGACGTTCCAGAGACGATTCAGACTTCATGGGTTGAGCCGGAAGGAGCTCACCCTTGTAAATCCAGGTCTTGACCCCGATCTGGCCCATAGTGGTATGCGCTTCAGAAAATCCATAGTCGATCTCCGCACGGAGGGTATGCAGAGGCACACGTCCCTCGCGATACCATTCGGTGCGTGCAATCTCGGCCCCGCCCAGGCGACCGGCCACCATGATCTTGATCCCCTGCGCTCCGAGGCGAAGCGCCGACTGGACGCTCCGCTTCATGGCCCGCCGAAACGCCACTCGCTTCTCCAGCTGGGTCGCGACATTCTCACTGACCAGCTGCGCGTCGAGCTCCGGCTTCTTGATTTCCTTCACCGTGATGTAAACCTGGCCTCCGTACTGCTTCTCCAGCTCAGCCTTGAGCTTATCGACTTCAGCCCCCTTACGGCCGATGATGATGCCGGGACGCGCCGTATGAATAATCACGCGGGTCTGATCGCCGGAACGCTCGATCTCCACCTTCGCCACTCCGGCGTGGTACAATTTCGCCTTGACCATTTTCCGGATCTTGATGTCCTGGTGTAGGAGCTTGGCGTAGTCCTTGCCGGCATACCAACGGGAGTTCCAGGTGTAGTTGTAGCCGAGCCGATAACCGATTGGATGTGACTTTTGACCCATAAGGTATGCCTCAGTTCGCGTAACAGAATATGTGCTATTGCTTCCTGTCTTGAAGAGCGGGGGCCGCCACCACGACCGTAATGTGGCTGGTCCGCTTCTGGATCGCGTTGGCGCGGCCCAGGGACCTGGCGCGAGCCCGCTTGTACGTGGGACCGCAATCGACGAACGCCTTCGAGACGACCATCGACTCGCTGTCTCCCATTTCCTTCTGCTCCGCGTTCGCCACGGCGGAGCGGAGGATCTTCTCAATCACACGCGCGGCATGTCGCGGCGTGTGCTTCAACATCGCCAGGGCCATCGGCACCTGCTGGCCCCGAATCATGTCCACGACCGGCTTGGCCTTGCGTGGGGCGACCCGAACAAATCGAAGTATGGCGTGTGCTTCTGTCATGTGTGCGATCCTGCGTCAGCCACCGGTCGGCGGATGACCCTTGGTCGTCCTACTTCAGCGCCACCGCTTTCTCTGTCTTGGCCTGCCCATGTCCCTTAAAAAACCGGGTTGGGGCGAACTCGCCGAGCTTATGGCCCACCATGTTTTCCGTGACGAATACCGGGATGAATTTCTTGCCGTTGTGAACCGCGAACGTGTGCCCGATCATGTCGGGCACGACCGTCGACCGTCGCGACCATGTCTTGATCAGCCGTCGATCCTTCGTCTGGTTCATCTGCTCGACCTTCTTGAGCAGGTGGTCATCGACAAACGCTCCCTTACTGATCGACCTAGGCATTGCGCACCCCTGATTTACGGCGAGCGATAATAAACTTGTCGGTTTTCTTGTTCTGCCTGGTTTTGTAGCCCTTCGTCGGAAGCCCCCAGGGTGACACCGGGTGCGGATTGCCCTGCCCCGATTTTCCTTCACCGCCTCCGTGGGGATGGTCGACCGGATTCATGACCACACCACGCACGTGCGGCCGTTTCCCTTTCCACCGATTCCGGCCCGCCTTGCCCACAGTGATATTCTCGTGGTCGACGTTGCCGACCTGTCCGACCGTTGCCATGCAGGCGCCAAAAACGCGTCGCATCTCGCCGGATTTCAGGCGAACCTGCACATAATCCCCATCGCGTCCCATCACCTGCGCGAACCCGCCGGCGCTCCGGATCAGTTGCCCTCCCTTGCCCAGACGCAGTTCGATATTGTGGACGGTGGTACCCAGCGGCATGCTGGCCAACGCCAGCGCATTCCCCGGTCGAATTTCAGCCTGCGGACCTGATTGCACCTCATCGTTCACACGCAACCCGACCGGCGCCAAAATGTATCGCTTCTCCCCATCCCGATACTTCAACAACGCGATGCGGGCCGAGCGGTTCGGATCGTA
>DASPGL010000216.1:0-7061 GCA_035620635.1 Nitrospira sp.
GACGCCCGGCATTGCCGCTGCCATTCTCAACGCTCCGGGGCGCAAGCTGTTGTTGCCGGTCAATCGTGTGCGAATCGAAGTTGTGGGAGCTGAAGCGTTCACGCTCGAGAGCTTGATCGAACATACGTTGCGCCGCGTTCAGATGCTGTTGAAATCGCCCGCGTCCGTTTGAGATCGCTCAGTCATTCTACCGTCATGCACCGCCGGGCCACGAGGGCCTGTGCCAGCCGATGAGCCGGCTGTCGCCAGATCACCGTGGGTGTCTCATCCGTCCACGCGCCAGCGCATGGAGGTGGAGCATGAGACGTTTTGCAGTTCTTCTGGCCGCGGTCATCACGGGCGTCACCTTTGCTGGGCGGGCATGGGCCCACGATCCGGACGAACCTGTCCTGGAGGCCCCCGAGGTCGCGATCATCGGGGAGCAGCCTGTTGCGGCATCATCGCAGCAGTTCATCCCTGACAAAGAATATCTCCTCCAACCGCAAGGTCGCCCCGCACAAGTACTTCGACTCATCCCCGGCTTTCTCGCGGTTGAACATTCAGGCGGAGCCGGCAAGGCCGATCAATACTTCCTGCGAGGTTTCGACTCAGACCATGGGACGGACATCGCGTTTTTCACCGATGGGATGCCGATCAATCTGCGCACACACGCGCATGGACAAGGGTACACCGACCTCAACTTCATCATTCCTGAGACCATCGAAGGACTCGATGTCCACAAAGGTGCGTACCTGCCTGAGTACGGAGATTTCGCAACGGCGGGAGCGGTGAACTTCCGGACGCGCGAGGCGGTGAAAGAAGGAGTCGTTCAGGGAACGGGTGGAGAGTATGACACCCAGCGTTACCTGCTCATGTTCTCTCCGACCAGGGACCGGGTGCGCACGTTAATTGCCGCGGAGGGCTATTATACGAACGGCCCGTATCTCAACGACAACCAGTATTATCGGACCAATCTGTTGGGGAAGGTGACGACGAATCTCACCGGACGGGATGAACTCAGCCTGAAGGCCACCTTTCACCACGCCAAATGGGACGGCTCCGGCGAAATCCCACTGCGGGCGGTGACCAGCGGGGCGCTCGACCGCTTCGGGGCGATCGATCCGTATGAAGGAGGGAACACGCTGCGGACGACGGCCCAGTTGAACTATCACTACGACACCACGTCGGACGGGCAGGTGTTTGCGAGCGCCTACGGCCAATACTCTCGAATGGATCTCTTTACGAATTTCACGTTTTTCCTCAACGACCCGGTCAACGGCGACGGCTTTGCGCAGTTCGACCGTCGCGTGATTTACGGGGGCGACATCGGATATAAACAGCGGGGAGAGATTTGGGGCATGCCGAGTATCGGGACAATCGGTTTTCAAACCAGAGTGGACGATGTCCACGCCAAATTGGGCACGCAGACACTGAGGACTCCGACCGGCACGACGATCGACAGCGATGCATTCGAGGTGTCCCATTCGCCGTACTTCAAGGCGGAGGTCCAGCCGCTTCCATGGATGCGACTGGCGGGCGGGGTGCGCGGCGAATTCTTTACCTTCGACGTCGAGAATCGTTGTGCCACGTGTGTGGAGCAGCCGTCCGGACGGAAAACGTCCAGTATCGTCCTTCCTAAAATGAATATGATCCTGGGTCCTTGGGCGAGGACAGAGTTCTTCTTCAATTACGGAGAGGGTTTTCACAGTAACGATGCACGATCTGCCGTGGCTCCCGCCTCTTCGCCGCTGGCTCGTGCCAGAAACTACGAGTTCGGGGTGCGGACCAAACCGTGGGGACCCGAAGGGCTGGAATTGATCGCGACGGTCTGGCGCTTAGATCTCAAGTCAGAACTTGTCTTCATCGGCGACGAAGGGGCGACAGAGATTCGTGGGGTGACGAGGCGCCAGGGCGTGGAAGTCGCCGCGCGTGGCCGAGTCTGGGGACCGTTGTACGTCAACGGCAGCTTCACCTGGACGCATGCCGAGTTCCGCAACGGAGACGCGATCCCTTTGGCGCCGGAATACACCGCCTATGGGGCAGCGATCCTCAAATGGCCGGAAGGGTTGACGTCGCAGCTCCAGGTGACCTATCTCGGCGTCCGTCCGCTCATCGAAGATCGCAGCGTCACATCTCCGTCCTGGATTACCTTCGACCTCTCCGAACGGTATCGACTTCCAATCGCCCTTCCCCATGGCCGCATGGAAGCGTTCCTCTTTGTGCAGAATCTGCTCAACACAGAATGGGAGCAGGCCATCTTCTCCTTTGAGTCACGACTCCGCACCGAGGCGGCGGGGGTCAACGATATTCACTTTGTGCCGGGCAACCCGCGGACCTTCATGGGTGGCCTGGCGTGGTATTTTTAGAAGGCGTCCGGCACCATTTGCGTGCAGCGCCCTCCGGGTCATTTGACGAATGGTTCCTGCTTCCCCGTGGGGACATCTGACACCCTCTCATCACGATGCCAAAGACTCTCTCGCGCACATTTTTTAACCGTTCGACGCTTCTTGTCGCCCGGTCCCTGGTCGGCAAGTTTCTGGTCCGCTCAATCGACGGGCGGGAGACGGCAGGAAAGATCGTCGAAGTCGAAGCGTATGTAGGGCCGACAGACAAGGCATGCCATGCCTCGAAAGGGAGAACGCCCCGGACGGATGTGCTGTTCGGCCCACCGGGGATTTCGTATGTCTATCTCATCTATGGAATGTACCATTGTCTCAATGTGGTGACGGAGCAAACCGATTTTCCTGCGGCGGTATTGATTCGGGCGGTCGAGATCGACGGGCACCTGGTCGACGGCCCCGGCAAGCTGTGTCGCGCCCTCGAGATTGACCGGACGCTCAATCGGCTGGATCTGACGGTCGGAGCGCATTTGTGGTTTGAAGATCGGGGAGAGAAAATCAGAGTGGGGGACATCGGACGGTTCCCGCGCATCGGGGTGGACTATGCGGGGAGCTGGGCCAGGAAACCCTGGCGCTTCCGGTTGCGGTCTGGACCGAGCCCGACGACTCCGAAGGGCCGGTCTTAGATAACAGCAATCTAGGACAACTTCGTTCGACTAGTCGATCTTCCGGTCTTCGGTGATTTTCGTAGCGGAGGTGACCGGCGGGGCAATCTTGATCTGCGGGCCCTGCACGCTAGGAAGCCGGCCGGCTCCCTGTCCTTCGGTGATTCGAGCGTTGTCGTTTTTCATCAGGTTCTGCTGGGCGCTCTTGACGGAGTCCGCGGCCTTGAGGAGCGAAGATTCCCCCCGGGCATCCGATTGGCCTGGATCATTGGCTGTCGGCTGCCCGGTCACAGGGCTTCCGCTATTCTTCATAGGATAGCCCTCATGCTTGGGAAGCAGCGCCGGATTGGCCCAAGCCATGGAGACTGTCACGAGAATGCCAGAGACGATTGCAACCGTGCCGATTACGCGCGTCATATTCCCTACCCCCTTCGCCATTCAATATGGTGGATCGAGACAGTAGTTTCAGCAACACTCCGAGTCTGAGGCCAAGTCACGGGCAGGAAATGATAGCGATGGAGGATCACCTCTGTCAAACAGGAAAACAGGAAGCGAGACTTGCGGGAGATGCGAATCTGACAATAACCTCCCTCTGCTCACGTTACGCCCGTCGTGCGCGTCACGCACACAGGCGATCCTCAATTCGGTCGCCGATGTGGACGGCGGCCGCGCCCGCGGTGCCGGAAAGACGGGCCACGGCTCACGCCCGGGAGGCGAATGGTCACGGTGGTCCCTTCGCCAGGGGAGCTGCCGATCGCGATGGAACCCCCGTGTTCTTCAACGATCTTCTTGACAGTGGGGAGTCCCAGACCGATTCCTGACCGTTTGGTGGTGAAAAATGGCTCGAAGACCTTGTCGACGATTTCGGCTGGAATCGGAGAGCCATCGTTCTTGATGAGGATCTGGACTTCAAATCCCCGCCCGGCGCGGTGCTGTGTCACCTGGATATGGAGGTGGCCGCCCGGGGTCATCGCCTCGCCGGCATTCTTGAAGATGCTCAAAAACACCTGCTGGAGCTTCGCCTCATCGCCGCGCACGGGAGCGATGATGCTGGCATAGTCTTTCGTCACATGGATACGGGTCGCTTCGAGGTCCGTTCCCACGACGACGAGGGCGCTTTCCAGAATCTCGGGGATGCGGCAGAGATGCCGATTGAGTTCCAAGGGTTTGGCGAAATCGAGGATCTCGTTCAGAATTGCTTCAATGCGAATGAGATCGCGCATGGCATTTTCGACGCGCGTTTGCGGATCGAAGTCGAGGATGCCCTCGCCCGTGACCTCTTCGAGTTGTGCACGAATGGAGGCCAGCGGTTCCCGGATCTCAGTGGCGAGGAATGCACTGAACTCCCCGATGGCGGCTTGACGTTCCTGCTTTCGAATGATCGGCTCAGAGGACATCGGCACCGGCTGGTGGGCAAGCGGCTCGCCTGCGTTGGCTACCGGAGCCGGTGCAGGAGCCGGAGGCCCGGGGGCCTGGAGGAGATCGGCCAGCTTCAGGATGATGGGTTCCAGAGTGCGGGCATCGGTGGTTTGATAGCGCTGCGGTTCTTTCGATCCTAGGGTGAAGGTACCACCGACCTGGCCGCGGACGAAGAACGGCACAACCAGAGAGGACAGAAACCGATCTTTGAAGAGGTGCTTGTGGTCGAGAAACCGGCCCTGGGTTGATGCCAAATCATGGTCGACACGGGGTTTGCGGTGGCGGACTGCCCATCCCGCGGCCGAGCTGTCGAGCGTGAGGCGCTGCCCCGGTTTGAGATCTTTCTTGGCATCCTTCGGGTCACTCTTGGTATCTCCGGCGATCCCCAATACCTCTACATTTCCCGCAAGCGGATCGTAGTAGCAGGCCCAGGCACGATCGTAGGCGACGAACTGGTTGGCTTCGGTCAGAACGGCTTCGATCTTTCCCTGCAGCTCCGGTGAGGAGTGCGTCGTGAGGGCCGGAAACATCTCCGCGCCGGCTTGCTGAGCGGGGAGCGGTTCCTGAGTCACATACGGGCGGCTCATGACCGCGGTGGTATCGAAGAGTCCTTCGCGGTCGAGCGCTCTGGTAATACCTTCGCTGGCCTGCTCCAGGAACGATTTTTCCTTTTTGGCGAAGGCCGCGCCCTCTTTCCGGCCGATGACGAGGTGCCCGTAAATCCGATTCAGGTGGCGCAGGGGAATACTCAGCAGGGATTTGGCACCCGGCGTGATCAATCGCAGGCGGATGGTGCGTCCGCCGTCCTGATCCTGGCCGGCCGGGGCCAACGCGGCGGTCTGAGCTGACAGGGTGCGGAGAATGGCCTGAACTTCTCGTGCGGAAAATCCGCGAGAGGCATGCTCGACCAGCGGCCCCTGCTCTTGATGGAAAATCGCCGCCAGCGCAGCATCCGCTCCGATTTCATTGAGCGCCGTGTTCAGCGTTCGCTGGAGATGGGTTTCCGGATTCGGTTTCGACTGAGGAGAGGGCATCGTCATGGGTTCCTGGCGTAATTGTGCGGGCGCATTGTAGCCGGATCATTCATGAATATCCACTCCGCTTCCGCTCAGGCATCCAGGTCCAGTTCCCTGGGGATGCATCACTCGGGATTAATGATTTTCGGAGGGCGGCGTGGCTCTCTCGAGGGTTCGGCAGACCGGGTGGTGTCCATCCAGCTATGCAGGGCGGTCGTGACCAGACTGATCACCAGTGCACCGCCGACGGCCGACCAAAAACCCGATACCGTGAATCCTTTCACCAGATAGGCCGTGACTTCGAGCAGCAGTGCATTGAGTACGACCAGAAACAGTCCCAGCGACAGGACGATCAACGGCAGCGTCAAGACGAACAGGATCGGGCGGAGGATGAGATTGAGGATGGTCAGCACCAGCACGGCGGCAACGCCGGCAGCGAGGGTTTCCGCTTCCAGTCCTGGGATCGTCGCGACGGCCAGGAAAACGGCCACACCGGTGATCAGGATCCGTGTCAGGGCACGGCGTATCCCGCCGTGGAACGGCGATTCCTCGATCACGCGTGTGAAGCGGATCGTGGTCATGGGCGAAAGCCCTCCTGCGCGATCGGCGGGGCAGTCCCCGCAGCCGAGTAGTGAACCACCGTGGCGGTCAGGGTCTTGTTCTCCTTGGTCGCTTCGATAATGACACGGTCGCCCACCGCCGGGGGGTCGGTGGATTTCGGATTGTTCTTGTCTTTGAATAGGACCTGTTTTGTGAGTCTTACCGAGACCGAGGCTCCTTTAGGTGTTCTGACTTCGATGTGCTTCTCGTCAATCGCGGTGACGGTCCCAAGCACGTGCTGGGTGCCGCCATGCGCGGTGGCTGTCAGGAAGAGGACCAGCAGTGCGGACAGGAACAGACGCGGGATCATGATTCATCATACTCCTTCGTAACAGGCGAACGTTAGTGGTGATGATCGCTGGTCGGATGGAGACCGGCAGGTGACGACTCGGCGTCCCGTTGGTGCGTCGTTTTCGGATTCAACGCTTTCATCTGGTCCAGTTCCTCCGGGGTCAGTTGCGGCAAATGCCGGATGAAATGCACGAGTTTCCAGCTCTCCAGATCCTTCTCCGGATCTCCTTCGCCCCAGGCCGGCATGGCGGTGAAGCGGATGCCGTGATGAATGATGAAGAACAGGGCTCCATCGGGCATGGACTGCGTGTCGTCGAGGCGTAGGTCCGGTGCTTTGGGGTAGACGTTCCGTCCGATCGGGGTTTGACCGCTCCCGTCGTTGGCGTGGCAGGTCGCGCAATGGTCGGCAAAATGCGCGAGCGACTCCTGGAGCACGGTGCGACTCACCGGGATCGGATTCGGCGCATTCCATTGCTCGCTCGGAATGGCCAGGGCGCGGATACGCCGTGCCAGCATCACTTCAAGCGGATGCGGGTCGGTTTTGGCGCTGAAGCCGGTCGTCAGAAGCCGGTACCCCACCCAACCGGCGCCGGTACAGGCCAGAAGAAATGTAAAGGCCAATAGCGAGAGCAGTGTTCTGCGCATCGGCGGAGACCGTCACCTGGAGTTCACTATACAAACTCCCACCGACGATTGCCACTGAGCGTTGAGAAGATAAAAGCGATCAGAGACGAGCGAGTCGAAAGATCAAG
>DASPGL010000217.1:0-14711 GCA_035620635.1 Nitrospira sp.
ACCCTCCTCCATTCGTCCGCTGGAAGTGATGTACGGAGCCACACCCAAGGCGGCCGTGCGGCGATTGTTGTCGGGACACGCTCCGCCGTCTTTACCCCGCTTCGATCCCTTGGACTGATCTGGGTGGATGGCGAAGAAGACCCGGCCTTCAAGGAGCCGCAGGAGCCTCGGTATCATGCCAGGGACGCAGCTTGGATGAGAGCTGAGGGCGAACAGGCGCTCCTGGTGCTCGCGTCGGCTCACCCGTCGCTTGAATCGAAAATCGAGACCGGAACTGAATCCTATACCGTGCCGGCGGAACCTACCCGTCGACCGGCGATCGAACTCGTCGATCTGTATGATGAGCCGGGCGGCACGCTATTCAGCGGCAGGCTCGTCGCAGCCATGCGCGAGGCCCTGGAGCACCAGCGCGGGGTACTGCTCTTCCTCAATCGAAAAGGCTATGCAGGGGCGCTGGTCTGTCGAGAGTGCGGCGGGGTACCGCGCTGTGCCTCCTGCGCAGTCGCGCTGACGTACTACCGGGAGGCAGGCCGGCTCCTGTGCCGGTACTGCGGGGCTGGGATTCCCGTACCGGACTCCTGCCCGAACTGTCGAGCTGCTCGCTTAAATCCTGTGGGGGAAGGGACTGAACGGGTAGAGGTCGAGGCCCGTCGCCTGTTTCCCCATGCCAGGATGGCACGATTCGACGGGGATACGCTTCGCCGGTCATCCTCTGCCCGCCGGTTGTGTGAGGGGATCGAGGAAGGAGCCTGGGACATCCTCATCGGAACGCAGGCCTTGTTTCAACGGGAACCGATCCCGCAGCGGGGATTGGTTGGCATCCTCCAGGCGGATTCCGGACTGAATGTCCCGGACTTTCGTGCCGCCGAGCGGACCTATCATTTGTTGATCGATGCGGTGAGTGTGGCTCGTCCTGCATGTGAAGGGGGACGGGTGGTGTTGCAGACTTGGCTTCCCGACCATCATGTGGTGCAGTCGGTGGTGTCCGGTGAGCCGAGCCGGTTCTATGACGAAGAAATGGCCGCGCGGTTGCTGCTGAACTATCCGCCGGCCTGTTGTCTGGCCAGCCTTTCAACCTCAGGCAGGGAGCGACAAACCGTTGAAACGGCTGCACGGCAGTGGAGGCAGGCTTTGGAGCAGTCGAGGGATGGGCGGGAAACCGTGACAGTCTTGGGACCGGTGCCGACGACCGGAGGCCGGCGACAGGGGCATCACCGGTATCAGCTCCTCGTCAAGGGGACGGATCGTCAGCTCCTCTGCCGCCTGGTCTACCAGTCGGTCCGGAAGATGGAACTGGAGTATCGAAGGGGAGAGATTAGGTTCGTCGCCGACGTGGATCCCGTGGAGATGGGGTGAGTCCGGCGGAGCGTTGCGCTGCCGCGACCTCTGTCAAAGTGGGCGCGGTGCCGCCAGGTGGACCGGCAGCGAGATTCCAGGCCCGTCTGAACAGGCCATAGGCAAACGAAATCCAGAACACAGACGAGAACAGGCCCAGGACAACGGCGGACAGGATGGTTCCCATGTCGTCATCCGACGGACTGGGAGCCGTCTCCTTCAACTGTGCCATCAATGTCAAGGGCCAGGCGAAACTTTCCAGACCAAGAAAAAGCGTCGACCAGGCCCATACCTCTGTGATCATTCGTGCTCTCCACCACAGAAATACTCCCACGACAATGGCTGCTCCGGCCGCGATGGCGGGCGAACCGGTGCCCCAAATAATCCAGAACCCAACCCCCACCACGAAAGTGCCTGCGAGGAGATTGAGGTAGATCACGTTGATAAGGAGACTTTCCTCATAGGGAGAGGCAGTCTGACGGGCAGGTGCGCGGATGTCAACGTGCCTGTCCTGCGCGGGGAACACCGGAGGGATCAATTCGTGAGTTCAGCGGCAACCGCCTCGAGCAGGGCCTTCACCTCGAACGGCTTCTGGAGGGTCTGGCGGGCACCCAGCATCTTCGCGACATCCAGGAAATTCATGATACCGATCATGTCGCTGCCCCCGGTGATGGCGATCACGCGGGACAGGGGAAATTCCCGGTGCAGCGTCATAATACTTTCGAGGCCGTCCTGATCGGGCATCAGGATATCCATAATGACCAGGTCCGCCGGTTTGGTTCGATACCGATTCAGCCCCTCTCGGCCATCGCCGGCTTCCTCGACCTCATACCCGGCCTGCTCCAGGGTTTCCCGGATGAGCTGCCGAACCTGCTCCTCATCGTCAATGACGAGTACCGATGGCATCCGATTCCTCGATCAGCAGCGTGGATGACTCGGAAAGCCGGCTCGGTGGGATGGGATTTGGCGGAGGGGGCGGTACGGGCAGATCCAAAACCCGCCGGATCATGTGTGCCAGATCGTGCAGGGTCAGCGGTTTCAGGGCGAAATCCGTCACGCCGCACGCGCGGGCTTCGTCTCCGGACAGGGCCTGATCCGAACCGGTACAGAGAATGATGGGGAGGTCCGGCCTCAGCTTCCGGCATTCGCGAGCGAGGAGATCACCGTTCATCCCGGGCATGGTCTGATCCGTGATCAGCAGGTTGAATCGTTGAGGCGCAATGCGGAATGCCTCCAAGGCCTCGGCTGCGGTCCTGCGCACAACGGCAAAGTATCCGAGCGACTCCAGCATCTCGCCGCCGAACCGAGCCAAGGACTCTTCATCGTCGACGAACAGCACGCATTCATGTCCGCGGGGAAGGGGTTCGTCACGTATGGAAGCCGATGAGGCGCGAGGAGGGAGCGCGGGAAGATACACGGAGACCGCTGTACCGATCCCGATGTCGCTTTCGACCAGGACAGTGCCGCCCTGAGCGGTCACGATTTCATGGACGACGGCGAGGCCCATTTCCCGCCCTTTGCGCGATGGCTTTGCCGTGAAAAACGGATCGAAGAGCCGGCTCGCCAGCTCCGGGTCCATGCCTTCGCCGGAATCGCGAACCGTCAGACACGCATAACACCCCGCCGGCATCGTCCCGAACGGCGTCACCTGATCGGCGGCGAACTCCTTGTCCTGAAGCTGGATATCAAGTACCCCCCCGGTTCTGCTCATCGCGTGCAAGGCATTCTCCACCAGATTCAGAATCATCTGATGCATCTGCGTCATATCGGCCGAGATGGGGCGGGTCGAGCCGGCGATCCGTTCACGGAGCTCGATCCAGGACGGGATCGTGGGACGCAGCAACTTGAGCGACTCTTTCACCAGGAGGTGAAGCGAGAGCGGACGCCGGACCTGATCGCTCTGCCGGCTGAAGGTCAGGAGCTGATGAACGAGCTCGCGGGACTTTCGCCCTGCGGTGACAACCTGTTGTATATGGCGGCGGGCTTTGCTGTCGGACGGGACCAGTGGGAGAGCCAGCTCGCTGAAGCCGAGCACCGCGGTGAGTCGATTGTTGAGTTCGTGCGCAATGCCGCCGGCCAGCGTGCCGATCGCCTCCATCTTCGAGGCATCGCGCAGGTGCTCCACCGCATGCTCGTGGTCGGTGATGTCGACCACCGCACCGACGGTTCGAACCGGAGCACGTCCCGTGCCCTCGCCCTCAAACGAGGTGAGCGAACGGACGCAGACATGCCGGACCGTTCCATCCGGCCTGATAAGCCGATGCACGGCCTGGAATCGGCCGTCTCCCAAGGGATCATGTGCCTCACGAATGGCATGGAGAATCCGCTCGCGCTCTTCCCGGGGAATGAAGTCGACATACCGTTGCACTGAGCCTGTCTCATCCTGGCTCACCCCGAAGATCTGGCGCAATGTCGGCGACCAATAGAGGCGATCGGTGGTGTGATCGTGTTCGAAGATCCCGACGTGCGCGGCCTGGACGGCGAGATCGAACCGGAGGTGGCTCTGTCGCGCATCCTCTTCGACACGGCGGCGATCGGTGATGTCGACGATGGTGACGAAGGTCGATCGACCTGAGGCCAGTTCAAGAGGAGTGACGCCGATTTCGATCGGAAAGCGCGCACCATCCTTACGCCGGCCGAGGAGATCCTTGACGCCGCCCGCGATAAGAAGACCGGGAAGCGACGGAGATTCGTCGTCGCGCCGTCCTGCCTCTTCTTGTCGCCAGTGTTCAGGCAACAGAAGCTCGACGGAACGGCCCAGAAGTTCCTCCCGCGAATATCCGAACATCTGCTCGATCCTGGCGTTGACGAGCGAGATGGTGCCATTCTGACCGAGTATCACGATGCCGCCCGGCACTGACTCGACGACAACCCTGAATTCAAGATCACGCTCCTTCGCGACTTCTTCGATGAGCTTGCAGGACGTCAGGTCTTCTACGGTTCCAGACATGCGAATAGGCTCACCGGCGACATTGCGGATTACCATACCGCGGCAACGGACAAAGCGAACGGCTCCGCAGGGTTGGACGATGCGACACTCGACATCGAACGGGGCATCCTCTTGGAGCGAACGCTCGACCGCGGCCAGCACCCGGCCGCGATCCTCCTCATGGAGGGCAGCCTTGAACATGTCATAGGTGGGTAGAATCATCCCGGGCTCATACCCGAAGATGCGGCACTGCTCATCTGACCAGATCTCGATACCGGTACGGACATCCCGATCCCAGCTCCCAAAGTAGACCACGGCCTGTGGGAGGGAGGCCATGGCAGCAGGCCGCGCCCCGCCGGCCTCCTCAGCCTGGGTGCAGGATGCCGTCGGAGAAATCAGCAGAAGGCTGGAGGCTTTTCCTTCCCACACAACAGGAACCACGGAAAGGTCGATCTCGAGCGCGCGCCCGTCCTGTCGAAGCAGTCGTGCTGCCTTGCGCGACACGGAAGTACCGGACCGGTGGTTCTCCATGGACTGTCGAACGACATCGGAGATGTCTGTATCGAAAAAGGATTGGATCGGCTTGCCCACCGCTTCCTCTGGAGTGGCGATGGCGAGGACTGTGAGGGCCGCCGGGTTGACATAGACGAGGGCGGAGTCGCGTGCGACGAGGATGCCGTCGGACAGAAGATCGGACAGAGGGGCCAGGTCGCGAGCAACTTTCAGGGCCTCCTCTGCCTGATGCCGCAGGGTGACATCGCTCATCACCCAGATATATTCGGTCACGCGGCCGGCGCGATTCTTCATCGGGGCGAGGGTGAGTTCATTCCAGAACGGGCTGCCGTCCTTCCGGTAATGGCAGGCAGTTGTCCGGAAGGCCCGTCCGTCCTGGATCGCCATGGCGAGCTTTTCCGTGACGCTGCGATCGGTCTGGGGGCCGTGCAGAAGCGTCAGTGACTGGCCGAATATCTCATCGTCGGTGTAGCCGGTCAGTAAGCGGAACGCGGGGTTCACGTAGATCACCGGATGACGGGGCACGGTGGCGTCCGTGACCACAATGCTGCAACCGGTGGCTGTGATGATTCGTGATTTCAGGAGGCAATCGTGTCGCTGCCGATGGAGTCGCCAGAGAGCGGTTCCCAACAAGGCGAGCGCTCCTGCGAGAAGCCCCGTCGTTATTTCCATGAACCCGGACCACCTCCTTGTGGCTGAGTACTGGTACACGACCGTCGCAACAGAGGATGCCGCGCCCGCGGTCGACGTGATGGATGACACGGGAAGCCAAGAGAACCGGGAGGCAGACTTTCACACATGGCCGTCATCGGATCCTTTAGAAGAGCCACGGCCGACCTTGAACGATGGTGTGATCGCTCACGGCGAAACTCACCATCATGAGGGACCAACTTACTGAAATGTGAGAGAAAAATCCAGCCGAGGAATGGAGAGAAGGGCGTGATATTTCGTCCCTAGCGCAATAGAGCCAAATATCTCCGGCTAGAGCCGGCGCTTGAGAAAAAACGCCGCCGCTTGCGCGCGGCGCGTAATGTGAAGTTTCTGAAACACATTGGCGAGATAATTCTTCACGGTCTTGTCACTGAGTTCCAACGTTGCAGCGATCTCTTTGTTGGTCCGCCCCTCCGCCACTAGCATCACGACGCGTTCCTCCTGCGGTGAAAGCCGCTCCGTCCCGGGCACTCGTCCTCTTGCTCCCGCATTCAGACCCCTGAGCCAGGTAAGGGCGCGGGCAGTGACCGTCGGGTCAAGAATCGACTGGCCGCCGGCAACCTTGTGAACCGCATCGATCAAGGCTGCGGAATTGATTTCCTTGAGTACGTAGCCGTGGGCGCCGGCGAGCACGGCGGCCAATACCGAGTCGTCGTCTGAATAGGAGGTCAGGAAGATCACCCGCATGCCGGGGCTGTCGGCGAGGATCTCTCGGCAGGCATCGATACCGGATCCATCGGGTAGCCGGATATCCATCAAGATGACGTCCGGTTTCAGCTTCTGCGCCTGTCGGACGGCATCGCTCATCGTCGCTGCTTCTCCTGTTACTGCGAGGCAGCGGTCTTGGCTGAGCACCGTGCGAAGTCCGACGCGAATGACCTCATGATCGTCCACGAGCAGAATGCGAATGCCGTTGGATTTAGCCGCGGGCATGCGCGGGCTCCTTGGGCAGGTCAACCAGAATCGTTGTCCCGCGACGGGGCACCGAACGTACGACCAGACGCCCGCCGATCTTCTGCGCACGCGCCGTCATGTTGGACAGTCCACGGCCGGCGCCGTGCACGACGGCCGGATTGAACCCGATTCCGTCATCAGTGATCGAAAGGCGGACCGAACGAGTGAGCTGTCTGAGCGAGACGGTTGTCCGTTTGGCCCGGCTGTGGCGAAGGCTGTTGCTCAATGCCTCACGCACGACATTCATGAGGTGCAGGGCCTCCTCGGTCGAGATCTTCCGAGCTGTGGCCTCCTGGATCGATACGCGACAGACCATTGCGGAGGAGGCCGATAGAGTCTGGACCATCGTCTGCAAGGCGGATGCGAAATCGCCTCCCTGCAGGACCTGGGATTCGAGGCCGGCGATGAAGTTCCGAATCTCCGCCATCACATGGTTGAGCTGTCCAATAGCGTGGTCAAAGGCCGCGGTGAGTTTCGAGGGTGCTTTCTTGCGTTGTTGCGCAAGCAGCGGCCTGCAGGCCTCTAAGCCCAATCCGATCGCGTACAAGGATTGAAGGATGCCGTCATGCAGATCCTGGCTGATCCGTTGGCGTTCCTCCATCGCATAGCGGAGGTCCTGCTCCCGCTGGCGGAGCATCTCCTCCATGCGTTTGCGTTCGGTAATATCGGTCGCGGCGCCGAGGACCATGATGGCGCGGCCATGCTCGTCGAGAATCGGGCGTTTGACGGTCTGCAACCAGCGGATGTTTCCGGATGAATCCGTAATCTTTTCTTCAGGAACAAACCGTTCCTGCACCGACTCCATGACTTCAAGATCCTTGCGGCGGAAGAACTTCACTTCCTGTATGTCGGGATTGAAGTCAACGTCTGACTTGCCGACTAATTCCTCCACCGAGGTTCCATAACAGTCGGCGACGGCCTTGTTGACCAGGGTGAACCGGCCGTCGCGGTCCTTCGCGAAGATAAAGTTCGGATTGGTATCGATCACCTGCCGAATGAATGCATGAGAACGTCGCAGTTCTGTCTCCGCCTGCTTCCGTTCCGTGGCATCAACCGTTGCCCCGATGAGTTGGACGACCTGTCCCTCGCTGTTCCGCACCGCATGGCCCCTCACGTCTGTCCAGATCACCGTTCCGTCCTTCCTGATCATGCGAAGCTCGTAATTGTAGTGGTCGATCTCTCCGGCCACGATACGTTGCCAGCGGTCCAGCGCGATCGATCGATCGTCCGGATGGACGAGGTTGAGCCACGCGTAGGGATCGGTCGAAAGTTCGTCTCCCTTGTAGCCAAACAGGGCTTTGAGGTTCACATCCCCGTGGTATGCGCCGGTGGCGACGTCGAGTTCCCACACACCGACTTTGGCGATGGCGGTCGCACGGGCATACCGTTCCTGGCTGACACGGAGCGCCTCCTCAGTCTGCTTGCGGGTGGTGATGTCGATGTGTGATCCGAGGAGGCGCACCCGCCGGCCATCCGGCTCCGTCACAAACGAAGCCCTGGTTTCGATCCATCGGTAGGTCCCGTCCCTGTGCCGGAGACGAAACTCCTGCTGATACTCACCCTCGGGATTGGCGATATAGGTCCGCGCGTACGCGACGGCGCGAGCATGATCGTCAGGATGCAGCCGGGTTTCCCATGTTTGAAAGGCGTCCGCCAGTTCACCCTCGTCGTAACCGAGCTGGCGCTTCCATCCTCTGGAGAGGGAAACTTCGTTCGTTTCAGTGTTCCAGTCCCACAACCCCGTGCTGGATGCATGGAGGGCCTGCTGAAGTTTTTCCTGCGAGGCACGCAGCGCCGTCTCCACCCGCTTGCGCTCGGTAATCACCTCTGTAAATATGATGATGCCGCCGATCTCTCCTGTAATGTCGTGCCAGGGGCGTACTTCCCAGCGGAGCCAGTCTTCTGATCCATCAGCACGAACAAAATGATCCTCTTCGCACCGCTCCACCGCCCCCGACAAACCCCGTTGATGGATCGTATGCCATTCCTTCATGTCCTTGATCTCAGGAAACACATCGTAATGATGCCTGCCAATCAATGGCTGGTCTCCTAATCGATAATCGTTCAGCCAGCGTCGGCTGACCGCAACGTATCTGAGGTTTCGGTCTAGCATTGCGACGGCAGCGGGTGTGTGCTCAACGAAAGACTTCATGAGATCGCGGCTTCGAATCAGCGATTCTTCCGCTTGCTTGCGCACGGTGATGTCGTGGACGACGGCGATATGCGAGGCGGCTTCCTCGCCTGGTTGCCACAAGGGGACCACATTCAGACTCACCCACACAATGGAGCCGTCCTTGCGTACATACCGCTTTTCCATGGTGAAAAAACTGATCGCACCTTTGCGAAGACGTTCCATCTCGACCAACTCGCCTCCGAGGTCCTCGGGGTGAGTGATGCTCAAGAAATCGCTCGTGAGCGCCTCAGTGACCGTTAGGCCAACAATTTCACAGTACCTACGATTGACCTTCAGAAATCGACCCGTGTGCGAATCGACTTCCGTCACCCCTACACCTGCCTGTTCGAAGATGGCGCGGTAGTGTCCTTCTGCCCTTCGGAGGGCCTCTTCCACCAATCTGCGTTCGGTGATGTCACGAGAATTGACAATGACACAGCGTCGTCCCTCCGTATCGAGTATGGATCGCCCGATACTTTCGAGGCTCAGCCAGGAGCCGTTCTTGTGGCGGAAGCGAAATTCGACGGTTTGCGGATCCTCTGGTAGCTGGATGACCAGCTGAAATTTGTCAATGACGGATGGAAGATCGTCCGGGTGGACGAACTCGAACGCGATGCGACCGTCGAGCTCATGTTGGCGGTATCCGAGCAGCCGTTCGAACGACGGACTTTCGAACTGGATGGTACCGTCCACACCGAGGACGGTGATGATGTCGGAGGAGTGTTCAATGAGAGCACGGAAGTGCGCCTCGCTTTTCTTCAGCGCCAATTCCGCCCGCGTGCGATCCGTAATGTCCAGAACGATCCCCGACATGAGGCTGGGATGACCCGCTTCATCTCTCCGGATTTGACCACGACAGTGAAGACTCCGAACCTCACCGTCGGGTCGGACGATCCGGCACTCAATGTCGTACGGCACCGTTCCCGCGAGCGCGGTGTTCATAGCGGCCAGCGCGCGATCGTGATCTTCCGGGTGCAGAGAAACAAAGAACGTATCGTGAGTGACTTCGATGGATCCTGGCTCGTGACCAAAAATTCGAAACAGCTCGTCCGACCATCGTGTGGTTCCGCTGTCAATATCCCAATCCCAGCTCCCGAAACGGGTGAGCGCCTGTGCTTCGGCGAAATGGCGCCGCTCTCGCTGTAATTCTTGGTCGATTCTGCCTCGTTCGAACTCTGCCGCCGCACGTGGTGCAAAAACCTCCAACAATTGTCGGAGACGGTCGCCATTGTCCAGTGGACGCGTATCCATCACGATGAGCAGTCCGACGACCGCCCCGCTCATCGAGCGGAGAGGCACCCCGCAGTATGCCTCAACGTCCAGGGCTGCCAAACGCTGAAATTCCGGGAACTTGAGCCGCAGGTCACGCTCGAAGCACACCGAAGCGGACCGAAGGGCACTCGCGCAGGGGGTCGCGGCGAGGTCGTACTCGAAATTGTCGATCAGATTGTCACCGGCAGAGACCGCGATGGTGCGGATCTTTTGAGCAGGGACCCCCTGCACTTCCCCGATGATCGCATACTTCACCCCCAACACTGAGGTCAGATGTGTGACGAGGGACGCGAAGAACGTCGCGCCGGTCACCGCCGCGGTCGCTTCGGTGATGGCCCGAAGACGTTCAGATTGTTCGCGCAGGCCCTTGAACTCACGGTCGCGCTCCCCATTGTGCTCGTGCAGCGCGCGGTCCCGTTCAACCACGTTCCGTGAAAGCTCGGCGACCTGACAGCGGAGGGCGTCCAACTCGGAGAGGTGATCAATGCCACTCATGATACGACTCCTTGTCTTCCGTGACGATCGGGTACGCAGACGAACCGGTATCGTCACGGTCGAAACGCGGGGTGAGGATCGCCGTCGATACGGCTGGCTCCTTCAGATCCGGTCTCCCGATGAGCGGGACGGCGACACCGACACTACACGTTAGGCCACGGATCCGCCAGGGACGACGTTGACCTATGGCATCGTGGGAACGAAAACACAGCCGCGCGATCTGAATCGTCTGGACATCAGGAGAACGGGGCAGGTATGAGGGCGGTTCTGAAGATGGTGCCGAAGGCGGGACTTGAACCCGCACGGCTTTCGCCACACGCCCCTCAAACGTGCGTGTCTGCCATTCCACCACTTCGGCACACTGAGCAGGATGTTGAAACGAAGCCTGCCACTTCGCTCTTGCGTTGCTCAAGCCCTCCAGAAAGGCCGTATCCGTTCGCCCGGATCCATGCTACAGGCGAACGGTCCACACGATGCTCAGTGTGTACCTCCTCGGGCTTTCGCTCGCTGCGGCCTTGTCGCAGGGTCGTTTGACCATCCTGCGTCGAGGCTCTTGTCAGCTGGGAGGGGAAATGAGTGCGCATTATAGAAGTCGGGCAAAATTCTTGTCAACGAGCAGGGCGTCCGGTAGAATCGGCCCCTAATCTTGTTCCCTGGTTGTATCGGAATGACACGCGTGACTGCTGGCTCTCGGCGGGGCCTCTCCTCTACCGTCGCCGCATTTTTTGATGTGGATAACACGCTGTTGCCCGGCGAAGCCAGCGAAGTCCGGTTCTTCCGGTGGCTCTGGAAGCGCGGGGTCGTCGGATGGCCGGAGGTTCGTGAAAGTCTGGTATGGCTGGTACGGCATTTGCCGGCGCTCTCCCTGTACCCACTCCGCGAGCGCAAGCTCTATCTGGCCGGGAAGCCGGCCCAGGTGATCGAGCCGCTGGGAGAAGAATTCTGCCGTGAGCAGTTGTGTCCCTGCGTTTCCCCCCTGGCCATGAGCAAGATCGAAGAACATCGTCAGGCCGGACACACGATCGTTCTGCTCACGGGCTCGATCGATTTTCTGATCGATCCCATTGCGAGCGCCTTACGGGTCGATCGATGTTTTGCCGGCACGCTGGAGCAGGTGAACGGCATCTATACGGGTCACCTGGTCACTCCCTTGCCCTATGGGCAGGGGAAACGACGATTGATCGATCAGCTGGCCCGTGACCTTACTCTCGACCTCTCCCGCTGTTATGCGTATGGGGACAGCCCTGGCGATCTCGAAGTTTTGCGCGCGGTCGGACATCCGACCGTAGTCAATCCCATCCGGGGAATGGCACGGATCGCGCGGCAGAAGGATTGGCCGGTGGTAACATGGGCATGAAGAAAGCTGTTAATCCGATGTTCTGTTGATTGAACCTCGCGTTCGGAAATCCCCAGATCAACCAGTGATGGATTTATGCTCGTCACCGAAATTTTTCACAGTATCCAGGGTGAATCGACATTTGCCGGCCGACCCTGCGCGTTCGTGCGTCTGACAGGCTGCCCTCTCCGTTGTGCCTGGTGTGATACGGAGTATGCGTTCTACGGTGGATCGGAGCGATCGATCGACGAGATCGTGGCCACGGTTCGCGCCTACGCCTGCGGTTTGGTCGAAGTGACCGGCGGGGAGCCGCTCGCGCAGCCAGACGCGGTACCCCTGCTCAGCCGGCTGTGCCGAGAAGACCTCACCGTGCTGCTCGAAACCAGCGGTGCGATCGACACCGCACCGGTGGATCCACTCGTGCACGTCATCCTGGATGTGAAGTGCCCGGGAAGCGGGATGGCGTCGCGCATGCACTGGGCCAACGTCGAGCGCCTCAGGTCGATGGACGAAGCCAAGTTCGTGATCCAGGACCGGGCGGACTACGAATGGGCCACAGCGGTTGTGGCGCGGTACGGTTTGGCAGACCGGTGCCCGGTCCTCTTCAGCCCGGTGTTCGGCGTGCTCGATCCCCGCCGGCTGGCTGAATGGGTGCTGGCGGATCGACTCCCGGTACGGGTCCAGTTACAGATCCACAAGCAGATTTGGACCCCCGACATGCGAGGCGTGTGAAGATCTCAACCGTCAGTCGTCATACGTCAAACGTGATCACTCTCGGTCAACCTCACGATTGGCGGCTGCCGTGTCAAAGGAGAAGGGAATGAATATCATGAAGATTGATGCAAGGCAGGGGCTGGTCGCAACAGAGGAGGCCGAGGCACTCGTCCTTCTCCATTGCGAAGGCGAAGCGCTCTCCAAACCGGACATGACGGTGCTAGACAAGGCCCTTGGCGGTGCGCTCCATGAACTGCTGCGGTCAAAGGAGTTCGAAGGCAAGGCGAACGAAGTGCTGCTCTTTCATACCCAGGGGAAGCTTCCAGCGAAGCGGCTGATTCTCGTCGGCCTGGGGAAGAAGAAGGATGCGGGGTTGGACCAGATTCGACAGGCTATGGGTTATGCGGCGAAACGGGTGCGCCAGGCGAAAGCCGGCTCATTCACCGCGGCCCCACCGAGCGTGACGCCCCGCGGAGCATCCCTCGTTGATGTGGCGCAGGTGATGGCTGAAGGCGCGATTCTCGGAAGCTACCAGTTCAACGTTTATCGTAGTGAAGGATCGAGCAATAAGGACGTGGCCGCCATGTCGATTCTCGCGTCGCGCCAGAGTCAGGTGCGTCAGCTGGCCGAGGGTGTCAGGCGAGGGATGGCGACCGCCGAAGCCACGGTGTATGTCCGAGATCTGTGCAACCATCCGTCCAATGTCATGACGCCGACCAGGATCGCCAACGAAGCAAAGGCCCTTGCGAAGGAAGCGGGTGTGAGCCTCAAGATCCTCGAAGAAAAGGATATGGAAGAACTTGGCATGGGCGCCCTGCTCGGGGTGGCGAAGGGCAGTCATGAGCCGCCGAAGTTCATCATTCTCCAGTACCACGGCGCCAGAAAGAAGGACGATCGCCCGGTCGTTCTCGTCGGCAAGACCATCACGTTCGATACGGGCGGCATTTCACTGAAACCCGCCGAGAACATGGAACAGATGAAAGCGGACATGACCGGCGGCGCAGAAGTGCTGGCGACCATACGAGCGGCAGCTCGACTGAGGCTGCCGCTGAATCTGATCAGTATATTGCCGGTGGCGGAGAACATGCCGGGGGGATGCGCCATGCGGCCGGGCGATGTGGTGAAGACACTGTCCGGAAAAACCGTGGAGGTCCAGAACACCGATGCTGAAGGAAGACTGATTCTGTCCGACGGCCTGACCTACGCCGCACGATTTCAACCGGCGGCACTGATCGACATCGCGACGCTGACCGGTGCCTGCGTCGTCGCGCTCGGCCAGTTTGCCATCGGCATGTTCGGCACGGATGCGAAGTTGAAAGATGCCGTGCGTAGGGCCGGATTACGCGCGGGAGAGCGGGTCTGGGAAATGCCGCTGTGGGACGACTATTTCGAGCAATTGCGGAGCGATGTGGCGGACATGCGGAACATCGGCGGGCGTGGGGGCGGCATGATCACCGCTGCGCTCTTCTTGAGCAAATTCGTGGGCGACTGGCCCTGGGTGCATCTCGATATCGCCAGCACAGACTGGGGCGAACGCGAACGGGCGTATATTCCTAAAGGTCCGACCGGGATCGGCACCAGGTTGCTGATTCAGTATTTATTGGATCGCTCGCTCTAGCCGGAGCGTGAGGCAGGGACATGTTGATGTCTCGTGACAAGATCGGCCAGCTCTTTATGGTGGGGTTCGACGGGACGGGCGTGTCCCCGGATCTTGCCGCCTTCATCAGGGAGTATAAGCCGGGCGGGGTGATCTTATTTTCAAGAAACCTGGAGTCGACCGAGCAGATCGTCGAACTGACCAACGAACTCCAGCGGTGCAGCCCCCATTCGCCGCTGTTGATCTCGATCGATCAGGAAGGCGGGCGCGTCTCCCGATTGCCGAAGGCCTTCACGATTTGTCCGCCCTGCGACGTGTTGGGCCGCTGTAATTCGGCAGAGCTGGCCTACGGGGCCGCCGCGATTGTCGCCAGAGAACTGCGAGCAGTCGGGATCAATATGAACATGTCGCCTGTGCTGGATGTGAACAGTAACCCCACCAATCCGGTGATCGGCGATCGTGCGTTCGGCACGACCCCCGAGCCGGTCTGCACCATGGGGCTGGCGACGGTCAGAGGTCTCCAAGACAACCATGTCGTGGCCTGCGGCAAGCACTTTCCCGGACATGGCGACACCCATGTCGATTCGCACAAAGAACTGCCCGTGGTGACAGCGCCACGGGAACGGCTGGAGCGGATGGAGCTGCCCCCCTTCCGGCACGCGGTGACGAACGGGATTGCGAC
>DASPGL010000218.1:0-21311 GCA_035620635.1 Nitrospira sp.
ACTCCGCGAACGGAGGCGACGAAATTCGAAGGATTTTCGGCGTTCACCTGCAAGCGCCCCTCGTAGGTATGTCCGACGAGTTTCGCGAGTTCGATGCCCGACGCGATCACCTGACGCACGTGCTCCTCACCGCGAAGCAGACCTCTCGGATCGACGCCCGTCACCATGGGCAACGTGTCATCATCAGTCTGACCGAGTCGGGCGAGCAGGTGTCCGCTGTCATCGCTGAGAAAATTCTCCGCTCCGGTTCGAATCACTGCCGCAGGTTTTCGCTCGATCACCGAGATCCGTAGTTCATGGAACAGGACGCGGCTCACCACCGCTTCCTTCACCCAGGGATGCGACTCGACCTTCTCCTTGATCGCGGCCGTCACAATGTGATGCAGAGGGACACCGGGCTTGAGCCCGACGAGATCGATGACGTCCTGCCGATCCACACGGTGCAGACCCTCCACCGTAACCGCTCTGATCTCGAGCAGCCGTTGGAGCGCCGGCCCGGAATGCTGCAGGCCGATCACAACGGTCCATCCGAGCAGCCCTGTGCCCGTCATGAGTCCGCCCCATCGCAAGACCGCCCTCCACCGGGCTCGGGTCCGTGCCCGACCCGCCTCCGCTCGCTGGCTCGACGCCTGTCTTGCGCGCGCGTTTCTCCATTGATTTCTCCGCGGCCCAACCGGGGGTGTCGGCCTCCTCTTCCTGGACCACCGCATCACGCTGACTCCCTCTTGGCGGTCTGTGCGAATCGACCCACACGATCGAGTGCCGATTGCAGAATCCACTCGACCAGGCTGTCGTAGTCGATGCCTGCCTGCGCCGCCGCCATCGGCAGCAAACTCGTCTCGGTCATGCCGGGAACCGTATTGACCTCGAGGACATAGGGACGACCCTTCGGCGTAATGCGAAGATCAACGCGAGCCGCACCATCACATCCCAGCACTTGATACGCCCGGCGGCCCAGAGCTCCGATGCGCTGGAGCACTCTGGCGGGCAAGGGCGCGGGGCAGCGGTAGCGCGTCATGTTCTTCTGGTACTTCGCAGTAAAATCGTAAAATCCGTCCGGCGCGACGATCTCAACAGCCGGCAGCACCCTTGGGGCACCGACCGCCCGGCCCAGCACCCCCACTGTCACCTCGTGCCCTGGAATATAGGCTTCAACCATGGCCTCGGTTTCGTACTGATGCGCGAGCGCCAGTGCGTCTCTCCACTGTTTGACCTGACGGACGATCGTGACCCCGATCGTGGAGCCCTGTGATGCCGGCTTCACAACCACCGGCAATTTCAGCTTCGCCGTCTTCAGGGTCGTGGTCAGCGACGGTGTTCTTCCTCTTATGACGACCGTTCCTGCGGGAACCGGAATGTCGTAAGCAGCGAGCACCGTCTTCGTCACCCCCTTATGCATACCCACCGCGCTGGCCGTCACCCCGGACCCGGTATAAGGCATTCCGATCGTGTCAAGAAATCCCTGAATGGTTCCGTCCTCGCCGCCGGGCCCATGCAACGAGAGGAAGGCGATCGCGACTTTCCGGTTCTTCAAATCCTCATACAGATGGTCGGTCACATCGATGGTGACGGCGTCGTACCCACGACGGATCAACGATTGATACACGGCCTGTCCAGTCCGGAGGGAGACCTCCCGTTCAGAGGACTGCCCGCCCATCAAGACTCCGATGCGCGCCTCGGTCAGCCGTCCCGCCTGTGCCATTAAATCAGACCCTCACGCCTGGCCCACGAGTTTCAGCTCCAGCTCCAACTTCACGCCGGTCTTCCGCGCGACCTGCGCACGGACCTTCCGGATGAGCGCCAGTACATCCTTCGCGCTGGCATGACCTTGGTTCACGATAAAGTTGGCGTGCTTGTCCGACACCCACGCGTCGCCGACATGAGCGCCCTTGAGCCCCGCCGCGTCGACCACCCGCCCTGCGGAGTCGTTTGGCGGGTTCCGAAACACACAGCCGGCACTAGGCAGCGTCAGCGGTTGCGTGTCACGACGGTACCGCAAATAATCTTTCACGATCTTCTCGATGTCCGATCGCACCCCCGGCTTGAGCTGGAGCCAGACCCCCACCACGATCCCCGGCGGCAGGATCGCATGACGATAGGCAAACGTGATCTCGTTCGCGGGGCAGTCGATCACCGCGCCGGCGGACGATACGATGCGTACCGCCTTCACCACCTCTCTCATCTCGCCCAACCTCGTGCCAGCATTCATCACCACACACCCTGCCACGGTCCCCGGTATCCCCGCCGCCCATTCCAGCCCTGCCAATGATCGACGGATGGCATGGCTGATGAGGGTTGGCATCCCGACTCCTCCTTCGGCATAGAGCACCGATCCCGGCTCCTCCCTGATCGCGCGTAACTTCGCGAGACTGACCACCACCCCTCTGATGCCCTTGTCCCGGATGAGCAGGTTGGTACCGCCCACCACACAGACGGGAAGCCGTTGCGCGCGAGCCTGGGTAACCAGGAGGACGACATCCTGTACATCGGCCGGTTCAACGAAGACATCCGCCGGTCCGCCAATGTGAAAAGAGGTATAGTCTTTGAGCGGTGCGTTGAAGCGAACCGCTCCCCTGACACCTGCCACCGTCGCCTGCCCCCTGCGCTGAACGCTGTTCCGTCGTTTTCCTGCCGCATCCCTTCTGACCCGAGGCCGCATGAGTTATACCGTTGGCTCAAGCCGTGTCAGAATTCCGGTTCCCGCTTTCCAGATGTCTCCCGCACCTAACGTGAGAACCAGGTCGCCCGATTTCAGATGGGGGAGCACCTGGTGCGGCAGGTCTTCCTTCCGCTCGATGAAGGTCACCGACGGATGGCCCGCCGCCTTCACCGTCTCGGCAAGCTTCGCACCGGACACCCCCGGGATAGGCTGTTCGCCTGCGGCGTAGATTTCCGTGATGAAGAGGGCATCGGCGTAGTCGAACGCATGGGCAAAATCATCGATGCAATCCCTCGTCCGGCTATACCGATGCGGCTGGAAAAGAACGACAAGCCGGCGATCCCAGCTCTGCTTGGCGGCGGTCAAAGTCGCTTTAACCTCGGTAGGATGGTGGCCGTAGTCGTCGACGACCATGATGCCCCCGGATTCGCCGCGCAGATGAAAGCGCCGTTCGACGCCCGTAAATGCCGCCAACCCCTTCCGAATGAGGTCGACCGGAATGTCCAGTTCGACTCCGATCGCGATCGCCGCCAAGGCGTTGGACACGTTGTGAACTCCGGGAACGGCAAGCCGGAAAGGCCCCAGATTTTTCCCCCTGAAATGCGCGCGAAATTCAGCGCCCCATTGTTTGAGGCTGACATCAGTCGCCTTGAAGTCCGGTACGAATCCTTCCCGCTCCTGAAGTCCATACGTCTGGTACCGCTTGACGATTCGGGGAAAGAGCGCACGCAGACGTTCGTCGTCCACGCACAACACGGCCAATCCATAAAACGGTACTTTGTTGATGAACTCGAGAAACGATTCATTGATGTGGTCCATCGATCCATAGTGGTCAAGATGCTCGCGATCGAGATTGGTGACGGCCACGATCGTCGGCGACAGACGCAGAAACGACCCGTCGCTTTCGTCCGCTTCCGCCACCAGGAGATCGCCCCGCCCGAGTCGCGCGTGACTACCCAGCGCATTGACTTTCCCCCCGATGACCATCGTGGGGTCGAGCCCACCCTGCGCCAGGACGTTCGCCACCATCGACGTCGTCGTGGTTTTGCCGTGGGCTCCGGCAATCGCGACACCGAACTTGAGACGCATCAGCTCCGCCAGCATTTCGGCGCGGGGAATCACCGGAATCTGCTTGGCCTTCGCCGCCGTCACTTCGGGATTCGTCGCCGCCACCGCGGAGGAAATCACGACCACCTGCGCTTCGCCCACATTGGATTCCTGGTGACCGATGAAGATCCTGCCGCCAAGTTCCTCCAATCGCCTCGTCGTTTCGGAGGCCTGCAAATCCGATCCGCTGACTTTGTACCCCATGGTCAGCAGCACCTCGGCAATACCGCTCATGCCGGCGCCGCCGATCCCTACGAGATGAATGTGTTGGGTCTTCCGAAACATCGCCATACGCCTTAACCCCTGTGATCCGGTTGATGCCCGTACTCCATTACCTCGATCTCCGGCCGCACTAGGTTCCTGCCGTTCCAACAGTCCTGTTGCTGTCATACGTCACCCCCATGAGCGCGTAGCATTCCCGGACAATCGCTTCGCCGGCGTCGACTCGCCTCATTTCCCAACTCTTGGCCCGCATCATGTCCAGTCGCTGCGGGTTTTGCAGAACGGTCCCGATCAACTCGCTCAATCTCGCTCCGGTGAGATCCGCCTGAGGAAGCACGATCGCGCCCCCCGCCGCCTCCATCTCACGCGCATTCTTCGTTTGATGGTCATAGATCGCGGTCGGCAGCGGAATCAGGATTGCCGGCTTCCCGCAGGCTGTCAGCTCCGCAATCGTCATCGCCCCCGCGCGGGCCACCACCAGGTCGGCCGCTCGCAGGACCGTCGCCATGTCATAGAAGAACGGTGCCACTTCGGCATGGATGCCCAACCTGCGATAGGCCTCACGTACCCGTGCGTGGTCGGATTCACCTGTTTGGTGGGTGACGACCAAACCGGGAACACGTTCGTGGAGCGAAATCAGCCCCTCCAGCACCGCGCTGTTGATCGCCTGGGCTCCCTGGCTTCCTCCGAATATCAGCAGGCGTCTGTCCGATGCCGTCGCTGAGTCGCCGCTCCGCCCGGATTGCGTCAGAAACTCCCGTCGAATCGGTGTACCGACCACGCGAACCTTCCGTCGATCGAAGGAGGCTGCCGCCGATTCAAACGCCAGGAAAATCCGTTGGGCAAACGGGGCCACCACGGTGTTGGCCATGCCGGGATAGGCATTCGGCTCCAGGATCACCCGCGTGATCCCCTTGAGTGCAGCGGCCACCAGCATGGCCGGACTCGTATAGCCGCCCACGCCAATGACCAAGTCCGCCCGACGCCGACGGAGGATGCCCAGCGACTGCCGGATTCCTGTCGGCATCGACAGCACCCCTTCCGCAATTCCTCGCAATCCTTTTCCCATCACCGGCTTGGCCGTAATGAGCGCCAGCTCAAACCCCTCGTGAGCGAGCACCTTCGATTCAATGCCGCGCGCGGTCCCGACGAAGAGAATGCTGATGGCGGGATCGCGGCGGAGAAACTCCCGCGCCAGCGCCACGGCCGGGTAGAGATGCCCCCCGGTGCCTCCTGCTGCAATCACGACTGTCATCGACGACATGACCCGCCACAGCCATCCCGATGCCCGACCTCTTCCCGCCCGGCCCGCCGGTCTCGCGAGATGTTGAGCAAGATTCCGACCCCGACGAGACTGACCACCAGAGAAGACCCGCCGTAACTGACAAAAGGCAGAGTGAGCCCTTTGGTCGGCAGGAGTCCCGTGACCACACAGGCATTGACCAGCGCCTGGACGCCGATGAGCAGGGTAATCCCCATACCGAGGTAGCGGCCGAACGTCATGCGCGCGCGGGCGGCAATCTGAAACCCCCGGACGACGAACAGCGCGAAGAGGAGAACGATCGCCCCTGTCCCGATCAACCCGAGTTCTTCCCCCACCAACGCCAGCACGAAATCCGTATGGGCCTCCGGGAGGAAGAAGAGTTTCTGCTTCCCCTCGCCCAGTCCCACCCCGAACGGCCCCCCGCTGCCGAAAGCCAGGAACGACTGCGTGATTTGGAACCCCGCGTCCGAGACGTCTTTCCAGGGAGTCAGAAACGTCATCAATCGCTGGCGGCGGTAACTCGAGCCGAGGACGAGCGCCAAAGCGGCTGGTATCGCGCACAATCCCAACGCCAGCAGATGGGAAAGCCGCGCGCCTCCGAGGAACAAGAGGCCGACCGTGACCAGCCCCATCACCACCACGGTTCCCATATCGGGCTCCAGAAGCACCAACCCGCCCAGTACCCCCGCCACGGTCAATACCGGCAGCAGGCCGCTGGAGAAGATTGTGAGACGGTCTTCCTTCTTGGCCAGATAAGCGGCCAGATAGATCACCACGACCAGCTTCATCATCTCGGCCGGCTGGACTGAGATCGGTCCGAGCCGCAACCACCGCCGGGCGCCTTTCACGGCCACCCCGAGAGAAGGGATCAGCACCATCACCAGCAGGACCGTCAACAGGCCGAGCAGTGGAATCGAAAGCCGTTTCCACCAGATGTAGTCGATGTGGGAGGCGAGGTGGAGCAGCAAGAAGCCGAAGGTGAACCAGGCGAGCTGGCGCTTGAGGAAGTACCCTGAGTCGTGGAATCGATTCCCCGCCACCACAGCGCTCGCACTGAACACCATCACCAGCCCCACCAAGGCCAGCGTGATCGTGACGATCAACAGGGTGTGGTCCATCGCGACCCGTTTCGCAGCACGCGGGCTGGCTGAAGGCCACGGCAGTGCCAGAGTGCCTGCGGATTTCTGTGACATCGTCCAGTGTCAAATCTCCTTGACTGAACCGGCCCTTACGCCGGCAAGGCCTGCACCAGAGCCTTGAATTGGCGGCCGCGATCCTGGTAGTCCGCAAACATGTCGAAGCTCGCGCAGGCCGGTGACAGCAGAACCACCTCGCCCGCCGCCGCCCGGGCCGCAACCTCTTCGACCGCCTCTCGCAGCGTCGCCGCTCGAATAATCCCACGATACCCCTGCACCGCATTCGCGATCAGCGGTGCGGCCTCACCGATCAGCACAAGCCGTTTCACCCGCTGACGGATGGCAGGAGCCAATCGGGAGAAATCCCCGCCTTTGTCGCGTCCGCCCGCAATAAGCCAGATCGGCGCCTCAATACTTTCCAGCGCTTTCAGCGTGGCATCCACGTTCGTCCCCTTGGAATCGTTGACGAAACGCACGCCCCGGCGCTCGCGAACGATTTCCAATGCGTGCTCCAGCCCCGGAAACTCCCTCAGCACCTGACGGATCACGTCGGACGGGCATCCGCTCAATCGCGCATAGGTTATCGCCACCATCGCGTTTTCGAGGTTATGGTTCCCGATGATCCGGATGTCATCCCGCCGACAGACCTCCTCCGGCCGGCCAGTCACGGTCGTCATGATCCGATCGGCCTCCAGGTACGTGCCTCCTGCCACATCCGGCGGCAGCGCCTTCGTCCGCGTGAATCCCAGCACCCGACCCTTCGCGTCTCTTCGAAGCGCCGCTACGCGCGCATCATCCAGGTTGAAGAGCGCGTAATCGGAGGATGTCTGATTTTCGAAGATCCGGTTCTTGGCAGCGATGTACTCATCGAGTGAGTCATACCGGTCCTGGTGATCGACTGTGACGTTAAGAATCGCCGCAATCCACGGATGGAACTGCTCCACTGTTTCCAGCTGAAAGCTGGAGACTTCCACCACAAGGAAATCGAACGGGCTGGGCTGCCTCGTCCTGGCGGCCTGCAAAGCGCGTTCAGCGGCTTCGCTGAGCGCCGTCCCGAGATTGCCCCCGACGAACACGCGTTTGCCGCCCTGTTGCAGCATCTCCCCGATAAGCGTCACCGAGGTACTTTTCCCGTTGGTGCCGGTCAGGGCCAAGATCGGAGCGGTCAGGAACCGAGAGGCGATCTCAAGTTCGCTCACAACTTTCACGCCCCGCCGACGGACCCGTTCGAGTGCCTTCATGCGATACGGCACCCCCGGACTGATGACCACAAGCTCGGCCGCGTCAATCGCCGATTCGTACCCGCTCCCCAGCGCCACGCCGACTTTGGATGGGTCCAGGTGTTGAAGCACCGAGCGCAATTCCGTCCGATCCTTCCGGTCGGCCACAGTCACCCGGGCACCAGCCTCCTGCAACAGGCGCGCGACGGCGACGCCGCTTCGTGCAAGCCCGACCACCGTCACCTTGGTTCCGGCCAGTGCCATTGTCTCTTCGCTCACCATCCCGTCACCGCAACTTGAGCGTGCTCAGGCTCAACAACGCCAGCAGCACGGCGATAATCCACAGCCGCACGACCACCTTGGGCTCCTCCCACCCCTTCATTTCAAAGTGATGGTGAATGGGAGCCATCAGGAAAATCCGCTTGCCCCGTGACTTGAACGACGCTACCTGGAAAATCACGGACACGGCCTCGATCACGAATACTCCGCCGACCATGAGCAACAGCAATTCATGCTTGCTGATGACCGCCACTGTCCCGAGGGCAGCGCCGAGCGGGAGCGAGCCCACGTCTCCCATAAATACGGAAGCCGGGTAGGTGTTGAACCAGAGGAAGCCGAGACTCGACCCCAGAATCGACGCTGTAAACACGGCCAACTCTCCGGCTCCATCGATATGAGGAATGAGCAGGTAGTCCGACATCAGCCGGTGCCCTGTGACATAAGCCACCACCGTGTAGGCCAGCGCGGCGATCATGATCGGGCCGATGGCGAGCCCGTCGAGTCCGTCGGTGAGGTTCACGGCATTGGAACTGCCGACGATGACGAGGACGGCAAAGACGACATAGAACCATCCCAGATCGGGCATGAAATTCTTGAAGAACGGGACGCTGAGCTTGGTGCTGTAGCCCGGCAAGAAATAGAGGACGAGCGCGATGACAAGCGCGACGGCGATCTGCGCCGTAAACTTCTGCGCGGCTGACAGGCCCTTCGACTGCGCCTTCACGAATTTGAGATAGTCGTCGGCGAATCCGATCGCGCAGAACCCCAGGGTGGCCCCGAGAACCAGCCAGATGTAGGGCCGTGAGATATCGGCCCAGAGGAGCGTCGACAGCATGACGGCGAAAATGATCAGGATGCCGCCCATGGTCGGCGTCCCGCTTTTCGCCAGATGCCGCTTCGGCCCGTCGTCGCGTACTTGTTGTCCCAATTTGATTTCCTGAAGCTTGCGGATCACCCACGGAGCCAGGACAAACGCGATGAGAAACGCGGTGACGGCGGCATAGATGATGCGAAAACTCTGGTACCGGAAGACGTTCAGGAAGGAGAATTCGGTGTGGAGCGGATACAGCCAGTTATACAGCATAGTGTGATCGATGCGTCTTCGACTCAGCGTCTCTGGCCCAGCCAGCTTGGGCGCCTGTCACGAAGCTTGTTTCGCCGCGCGCCTCACCCCTTGAAGCGCCTGAGCCACCTGCTCCAATCTCATTCCGCGCGACGCTTTCACCAGGACCACGTCGCCCGGCCTGACGAGAGCCTTCACCGCCGCGGCCGCTGCCACGGCATCAGCGACCTCGACAATCCGGCTTCGATCGAACCCCGCACGTCTGGCCCCTTCCGCCAGACTCTTTCCCAGTGCGCCGCAGGCCATGAGCTGATCAATGCCCTGTTGTGCCACGAAGGCACCGACCTCTTCATGAAACTGCACGGCGCCGGGCCCGAGTTCCAACATGTCGCCGAGCACCGCGATCTTCTTCCGGTCCGACCCTCGTTGCGCGAGCCACTGCACCGCCGCTTTCATCGACGCCGGATTCGCGTTGTAGCAGTCGTTGATAATCGTGACGCCGTGACTGACGATGACCTGAGAGCGCATGGCCGCTGGCCGGAATCGGGAGAGTCCCTGCGCGATGACGGCTCCGGGCAGTCCCAACACGGAACCGACCGCTGCGGCAGCCAGCGCATTGGAAACGTTGTGCACACCCTGCGCACGAATGTGGACGATGGTATGACGCACTTTTCCCGGGAGCAGAAGCCGGAAAATACTTCCGTTGCGCCCATCGGATTTCACGTCCATCGCACGCACATCGGCTTTCGCTGAAAAACCAAAGGACACCACCCGGCATCGCGCTCTCGCCGCCAGATAGTCGCAATAGGGATCGTCAGCATTCAGCACCGCTGTGCCGCCTGCGGGCAGGAAATCCAACAGCTCCGCTTTGGCCTGTGCGGATCCTTCCATGCTTCCGAAGAATTCCAAATGGTCCGGGCCGATGTTCGTGATGATGCCGATGGTGGGTCGGGCCATTTCACAGAGCCTGGTGGTCTGACCGATGTGGTCGACTCCCATCTCGATGACCGCTCCCTCGTGCCGTCCGTTGAGCCGGAAAAGCGTCTGGGGAACGCCGATGCGGTTATTCAGATTCCCTTCAGTCTTCAGCACTCTCCACCGGTGCGCCATGACGCTGGCAACCATTTCCTTGGTGGTGGTTTTGCCGTTACTGCCCGTGACCGCCACCACCGGAATGTCAAACCGGCTCCGGTGATGCGTCGCCAGCTGCTGATACGCAAACAGCGGATCGCGGACACCGAGGATGAACGGCGTGGGCCGTTTCGACCCTGGCCGCAGGGCGAGGCATCCCACGTCATAGGCGTCGTAGACGATCGCTCCCACAGCCCCTCGCGCCAATGCCGTGCCGACGAAGTCATGACCGTCGAAGCGATCGCCCTTCATGGCGAGGAAGAGGTCTCCGGGACGGAGCGACCGGCTGTCGAGACTGATCTGCCGGATGCGCTGCTTCATCCAGCCGGTCCCTTCGCCCGCCAGGACTTTGGTGCTGATGACTTCCCGAAGTTCTTCGACAGTAAAGAGAGGCATCGGAATTCTCGCCTGCACCGCCGCGTCAAGGTCCTGGTTATGCGCAGGTTCTGAGTCGTGCAATGGCTTCACGTGCCACTTCGCGATCGTCGAAATGAAATTTCGTTGTGCCGATGATCTGGTAATCTTCATGCCCCTTGCCGGCGATCAGCACCATGTCCCCGGAACGGGCCTCCTGAACCGCAGCAGCGATGGCCTCCTGCCGATCAGTCAGCTTTCGATACTGGACCTGCGGGCGCTGCCTGAGGGCCTCCGTCACGCCGGCTTCGACCTCTTGCAGAATCGCCTGAGGGTCCTCCGTCCGAGGATTATCGGACGTCAGGATGACGACGTCGCTGTACCGCACGGCGACTCCGCCCATTTTCGGCCGTTTCCCGCGGTCCCGATCCCCTCCGCAGCCGAACACCGTAATGATACGTCCGGTTTTCAGCGTCTGCGCTGCCGTCAGGAGACGGACCAGCGCATCCTCTGTATGTGCATAGTCCACGACGACGGCGAAGGGCTGCCCCGCCACGACACGCTCAAATCGCCCCGGGACGTTGGCCACCTGTGCGATCGCCCCTCGAATCTGATCCGGCAGGGCCCCTTCATGCAGCGCAACACCGATCGCGGCCAAGAGGTTATACACGTTGTGTTCGCCCACAAGATGGCTCTCGACGGGAAAGGATCCGGCCGGTGTCGCGGCAGTAAAGGTCGTTCCTCCGAGCGAAAGACGTATGTTCTCAGGTCGCAAATCCGCCTTCGCCTTCACGGCGTAGGTCCAGACCGGCGCCGGACACAGGTCCTTGATTCGGATTCCGGCCGGGTCGTCCACATTCACAATCGCGCGCTTGTTCGGCTTGTGCATTCCGGTCAGGCCGGTGAAGAGCCGCAGCTTCGCCTGAAAGTACTCTTCCATCGTGCGATGGAAATCGAGATGGTCCTGCGTCAGATTGGAAAAGACGCCGACGTCGTACTCGCATCCGGCCGTGCGATCCTGCGCCAGCGCATGAGAGGACACCTCCATGACCGCTGTTGTGCAACCCCCGGCCACCATCCTCGCAAGGAGCTGCTGGAGTTCAAGAGCCCCGGGCGTCGTGTGCGCGGCAGGGAACATCTCGTTGCCGATTTGGTAGGCCACCGTCCCGATCAGTCCCACCGGCCGGCCGATCCCATCCAGTAAGGCTTTGCACACGTAGGTCGTGGTCGTTTTTCCGTTCGTGCCGGTCACCCCGATCATGCGAAGACGAGACGATGGATCTCCATGGAAACGGCTACCGAGCAGCCCGAGGGCCTTCCGTGAATCCGTCACCCGGACCGAAGGAATAGACGAGTCCGGCGCCGCCAGCTGCGTCACCAGTGCGGCGATACCGTCTTTCATCACAGCCGGGATGAATCGATGGCCGTCCACCTGTTCGCCTTTGACGGCGACAAACAGGCTGCCCGGTCCCGCCTTGCGTGAATCATCGGTGATCGCGGTCACCGGCACATCGAGCGTTCCATGACGGTCAAGGATCTCCACCTGCCCCTCAAGCGCCTCAAGCATCGCTGCAAACGTCATCGCCATCCGCTGTCGCGCGATTAATGCCCGCCTGACGCCATGGCCAGCTTGACCGGTTCGTTCGACGGGATACCCAAGTAGTTCAACACCTGCACACCGACACGATTGAATACGGGCGCGGCGACGGTTCCGCCCCAGGCCTCCCCCTGCGGTTCGTCGATCACCACGATCATCGCCAGTCGCGGCGCATCCGCAGGCGCGTAGCCTACGAAAGAGCCGACAAACTGAGACGTCGAATAAGTTCCGGTCTGCGGATCGATTTTTTGGGCAGTCCCGGTCTTCCCAGCGACACGGAATCCGGCGATAGCGGCTTTCCCTCCCGTGCCGTCCGTGACGACACCTTCGAGAATCGCGGTGACCGTCCTGGCTGTGTCCGGAGAGATCACGCGTCGCTTCACTTGGGGCAGAATCTGCTTCAGGACACGCCCCTGAGCATCGCGGATTTCCGACACCACATAGGGCTTCATCAGAACACCGCCATTGGCGATCGCCGCGATGGCAGACACCATTTGGATCGGGGTTACACCGATCTCCTGCCCCATCGAAATGGACGCGACCGAACGGCGGCCCCAGTCCCGCGGACTCTTAAGGAGCCCTGCGGCTTCTCCGGGCAGGTCAATCTCGGTACGCTGCCCGAAGCCGAAGGCCTGCAGATGCCGGAAGAGTCGTTGATCACCCAGTCCCATACCGGTCTTGGCTGCCCCGATGTTGCTGGACTTCTGAATCACTTGCGCGAACGACACCCACCCCAACTTCTCGTGGTCGTGAATCACCGTGTTCGCAATGGGCCAGCGGCCGTTCTCGCCGAAGACCATCGTGTCCGGTCTCATCACGCCTTCTTCGAGCGCGGCGGCCGCAATGATCGCTTTCATGGTGGAGCCCGGCTCATAGGCATCCGTGAGCGCCCGATTTCTCCAGCGATCAGGCCCCAACGCCGAGACCGCATTTGGGTCGAACCGGGGACTGATCGCCAACGCCAACAGTGCGCCGGTTTGAGGATCCAGCACGATCATCGTTCCCGACTTCGCATGCGTGCGGTTGACCGCTTCTTCCAGTTCCTTTTCCGTGATGTACTGAATCACTTCATCGATCGTGAGCACGAGACTGTGCCCTGGGGCCGGATTCTGCTCCGCCAACCCCTTCGGGAATACCGTGCGTCCCAAGGCATCGCGTTGCAGAACCGTCACCCGCTTCTCTCCATGCAGGTGAGATTCATATCGCCGCTCCACGCCCTCCAGCCCTTCACCATCCATCCCGGCGAATCCGAGTACGTGCGAGAGGAGCGGCCCCTTGGGATAGAACCGCCGTCCCTCCATAACCACTCCGATCCCTTCTATCGAGAGTTGATCGAGCCGGCGCCCTTGCTCCGGGTCCAGTTTTCTCGCCAGCCACACGAACCCCCGATCCTGCCGGAGCTTCCGCTCCAACTCGGCGGTTCGCACATGGAGGACGGGCGACAGGGACCTCGCGGTCCTGGCAGGACTGTCAAGCGCGGTCGGCACACCGAAGACCGATGGCACCTCCAGATTCATGGCCAACATTTTCCCGTGACGGTCGACGATCGATCCGCGCGCACCTTCAAGCGACACCGTTTTCTGATGCTGCCGATCGGCCTTCACGGTCAGTTCAGCAGCCTGCAGGATCTGCAATGTCACCAGCCGCGATAACACCGCACCGAAACCGCACAGCAGCAGCAACAACACGAAATACCGGCGACCGCGCGAAAGAGGAACAGCCACTATTGCCTCCCGCCAGACCAGTCATTCTTCGCAACGCGCATTTCCTGCGGCCCGACGCGGGACGGCGGCAGGCTTTCCGGAATTGATCGCACCATGATCACCTGGCCCGGCTGCGGCAGAACCATCCCGAGTTTTTCCGAGGCCGCTTTCGCGATCCGGTCCGGGGCGCTAAGCGAGGAGAATTTCACGCGAAGCTGGTCCCGCTCACGCTCGAGCATCACCTTGTCCCGCTTCAGTCGCTCGATGTGATAGCCGACTCGCACCATGTCTACCCGCTCCCAGACAAACAGGAACACGAGGCACAACCCCACAAATGCGGCGAGCAGTCTCATCTGATCACGCCATCCCCTGCGGCAGCCGTTCCGCAACCCGCAACTTGGCGCTCCGTGCCCGTGGATTCACCCGGCGCTCCTCTTCGGAAGAGAGAATCGGTTTCTTCGTAAGTACCGACAGTGTCGCTCCAGTACCACGAGCAAGCGCTCGGAAGGTGTGCTTGACGATTCGATCTTCGAGGGAGTGAAAAGAGATCGCGCAGATTCGCCCGCCGGGGGTCAGCACATCGACGGCATCCCGGAGCGACGGTTCCAGCGTGTCAAGCTCCTGATTGACGGCAATCCGGAGGGCCTGGAAGGTTCTCGTCGCGCAATGGATCCGTCCATTTCGATAGGCCGGTGGCACCGACTTCGCCACGATGGAGGCCAGCGCCCGGGTCGTCTCGATCGGATATTGGGCGCGCGCAAGCACGATGGCGCGCGCAATCCGTCGTGCATAGCGCTCTTCCCCATACTGAAAAATGATGTCCGCAAGCCGGTCTTCCCGACTGCTGTTCACCAGTTCGGCCGCCGTCATACCGTCCGCCTGATCCATCCGCATGTCGAGCGGGCCGTCCTGGAGAAAGCTGAACCCCCGCAGAGGATCGTCCAGTTGCGGTGAGGAGACGCCAAAATCGAACAGCACCCCGTCGACGGAGGAGATGCCCGCTCCCGTGAGATGGCGCTTCAAATCCCGGTGATTGCCCCTGAACAGCACAGCTCGGTCTCCAAATCGAACCAACCGCTGTCGACTGAAATCAATCGCCTGAACATCCCGGTCCAATCCGATGACTCTGGTGCCAGGAGCCGAGGCTTCCAATATCCTTTCGGCATGCCCACCATATCCCACCGTGCAATCAATGATCGTCATTGGCCGTTGAGAAATAAGCCAAAATGAGACTTCTTTACCTAATACGGGAACGTGCCCATGATCATTTGGTAGATTTGTGCCCACTTACTTCCACTTTCACCCACATAGTGGGGCGAGTATACTCCCGCCGATTTAGTTGTCAATAGGAATTTCACGGACTTAGAAAGTCTCGGATGTATCCGTTATTGAGGGCTGCGGGGCCACAACTCTTCGATCATCCCGCCGGCTTTCTGACCGCTTTCAGCCACTCCTTGCGTGGTCCAGAAGGAATCGCCCGCGCAAGGATGCCAACTCTTACTGTTTGTTTGACTTCTCATGACTTGAGTTAGAAAATGCTTTCATGTTTTCGCTACAGCGGACCCAAGCAAACTTTCCCGCTTTTTGCTTAGCAGTGGCACTGCTCTCGCTCTCGCCAGGATCGAGAGAGGCGGTGGCCCGGGAATTCAATCCTGAGAACGCTCTCAACCCCCCTGCCCTGGTCTACTGGTGCCCATCCAAGACACCCGATCAGCAGATTTCAACCAAAAAGGGCAGGGACTGTCAGCCTCTGTATAACCAGCAGGCGGAAGAATCGTTTCGCGAAAACGCGCGCCAACAGGGCTATGACCTTCCGGATCGCGATCCCATAAAAATTGTTGAATTGCAGAATGCGGCCTCCAGCTTCTCCGATCGCTACCGGACATTTCTCTCATGCTGTTCAACCAACAGTGACGCGCCGGAAGAAATCGTCGTTTTGATCGATGAGGCGAACCACATTCTGAAGGCGGTCCAACAAAAAGGCGTTTTCAATGCGTCAGGATTCGGGATTGGAGCGGGGGCCACCGGGTTAGGAGGAGGAGCCGGACAAAGCCCGAAACTCGGCACATTCGCCCGTCAGTTCACGCTGAGCGAAATCGTCGGCATGGTGGCACGTGCACGGGAAGATCTGTTTTCCCTGAAAGAGCGGCTGGAGAAATTGCATGAGTTCCAAAAAGGCGCCGGCGAGGTGGAGTATGAACGAAGCGGCGCGGTGAAACTTGAGATACAAGAAGAAGAGGAAGCAATCAGGAAAGAGTTTCAAGCCAGGAAGCCACCCTCATCGGCGCCGACCGGCATGGACATTCAAGATACCACGCTTCGGTCAAGAATCGGGGGAGACATCGAAGATACCAAACTCAACCCGAACTTCGGCGCGGATATCGGCTATTCGGTGTCCCCCTACAGCAACGTCGGAGAGTCCCTTCGACCACGACGCGGTGAGGATATTCACGACAGTACCCTTTCTCATCGACCAGGAACGGACATTCAGGATACGGTGATCCCCAACAGCACCGGCTTCGAAATCGATAAATTTCAAAATCCCGGCGGCGTCTCGACAATCCAGCGGCGCGGCGCCGGCCCTTCGATCGGGGACTCCGAACTGAACAGCAGGCGACGGTGATCGCCCCTCACTCTTTCACCTGCAGCGGCGGCATCGGCTCCCACAACTCTCCCGCGTCCTTACTCCGATAGAGACCGCTGCCGTTCGTCCCCGCATAAAACAGCTTCGGGTCGGTTGCGCTCTGCGCGATGGATCGGACATTCGTCGTCGCAAATCCACTGTTCAGCGTCTTCCACGTCGTCCCGCCGTCCTCGCTTCGATGTACACCGTCCCGTCCGGCGAGATAGAGCACGCCTCTTCTCGTCCGGTCCAGCACCATGGCCATGAGCATTTGATCGGACAGTGTCCCGCCGATTCGGTTCCACCCCTTGCCCCCGTCGGCCGTCTTATAGAGCCCGGTCAGGGTGGCGGCATAAACCGTCTCGGGCTCGTACGGATCGACATGAATCGAGGTGACGTTCAACGCCCGCGAGGTTTTCACCATATCCGGTGGCACCAAGCCGTTGTTCACTTTCTCCCAATGCCCCGCCTGATCGATCGATTTGTACACGCCGCCGCTCGTCCCCGCATAGAGAATGGACGGCTTGGTCGGATCCATGCCCAGCGTCACCACCATCAGCACTTCTTTCATGCCCTCCATCTTCTTGGCCCACTGTTCCCCGCCGTTCTTCGACTCGAACACGCCCATGGTGGTGGCGAGAAAAATGTGCTGACTGTCGGCCGGGTCGAACACGAACTGATTCACCACCGAGGTGATCGTCGTATCATCGAGCCCCGCGCGCATCGAGGCCCAACGCTGCCCGCCGTCATGACTCTTGTACACTGCATCCCCTTTTGTCCCCGCATAGACCGTGGCCGGATAGGCCGGATCGATCGCCATCGAGATGACGCGCGAGTGACTCATCCCCTTGGAGAGATTCGTCCACGTCTGGCCGCCATCGCGCGTCTTGTAGATGTAGTCATTCGTCGCGACGTAGATGATATCCGGATTCTTCGGATGCAACTGGATGACGACGATGGGATCACTGCGACCGCAGCCCAATAGCGGAAATCCCAGCAGGAGAAACAGGAGGCCGGCGAGTTTCTTCATAAGATTTGGAGGGCAGTAACACCCATGACTCACATGAATGAGGGCGGCTCGGTTGATCCTCGAATGCACGCATGGAACGAGCCTATCGTCCACCTCCAGCAGCATCCGATGAGCAGATATGCGCGTTCCGCGAGCAGGAAGACAACCAGGCCGCCTCGCTCATTTCGCGTGGTCGACCGACGAGCAAGAAGGAGGCCTGGTGCCCGCCGATCTCCACGACCGGTCTTGACGAGCGATGTTCGAACAAAGGGATTTACCCAGCCACCGATCCTATCGGTAGTTCGTAAACTGCAGATCAATACAGAAATCTTTTCCTTTCAGGAACGCGATCGCCAACTGCAGCTCGTCTTTGCTCTTGCTCAGCACCCGCACCTGTTCGCCTTGAATCTGGGCCTGAACTTTCAACTTGGAATCCTTGACGGCTTTCGTAATCTCTTTCGCCTTCTCCGACACGAGCCCGCTCTGAATCTTCGCCACCTGCCGCACGGTTCCGCTCAACGCCGGCTCCACGGCGCCGTAATCGAACGCCTTAAGCGACACGCCGCGCTTCACGCATTTCGCCTTGATGATGTCCTGCACCGCCTTGAGCTTGTAGTCGTCGTCTGACACGACGACCAGCTCCTTTTCCTTCTCCTTGAGCGTAATCTCCGTCTTCGAGTCCTTGAAGTCGAACCGCTGTTTGATCTCCTTCGTCGCCTGATCGAGCGCGTTCTTGAGCTCCTGCATGTTCACTTCCGACACCACATCGAATGAAAACTGATCGGCCACAATTCCCTCCTCTCCTCCTAATTCCAGAACTTCCCGCTATCTCTCAAGAGCAGCTTGGTCAATCTCCTCACTGCGCGCATGCACTGAGCACCTGCCATAATGTCACAATCTGATTGATCTCGTGTGCGCGGGGCGCAAGCACAGGAGATTGACCAGGCTGCCCTAACAACATCCCCCCCCGTGCGGCAACGTAAACCGTTTCTCATCCTCAGAGTGAATCGCCGTCCGCATCCGTCCCGCCGACCCGCCACCGGCCATCACTACCACTTCGCTGCTGGTGAACGGCCGTTTAAGGATCACGTAGCCATACCACTGCGTCAGGCTGTCGCTCAAGACGATCACGCCCAGGATCGCCACCACCGCCACCAGTACCGCATCGAGATACAACGCAACAGCCTGCCCTGCCGCCAGCGTGGCCGCCTTCGCCAGAAACATTCCGAACATCTCGTAGGAACCGGTCAGGGTAATCGCGCCCACAAAGAGCATCGGGACTGCCGTCACCCAGAGATAGGGAGACTTCCACATCTTGATCAGCACCGTCGTTCCGATGCAGAGCGCCAGCGTCCCCAGCAGCTGATTCGCCGCGCCGAACATCGGCCAGATCGTCGAAATGCTCCCGGTCCCGATCAAATAGGCCCATGAACCGACCACCACGCCGCTGCTCGACATTACACCGGGCCACCAGTTCATCCGGCGAAAGGGCGCATAGACCCGCCCCGCCATCTCCTGAATCAGATAACGCGCGACCCGCGTGCCCGTATCGATCGTGGTCAGAATAAAGAGTGCCTCGAACACCAGCGCGAATTGATACCAGTAGGCCATCAGCCCCGCCATTCCCGGCAGCGCCGAAAAGATCGAGGCCATGCCGACGGCCAGGGATACCGCCCCGCCCGGCCGCCCCGTCACATCCACCTCGACCAAATGCGACAGCTCGGTCACTCGCGCCGGCGCGAACCCCATCGCGGTCAGGGCATCAGCGGAGAGCGTGGTGTTGATCGCCAAATAGTCGCCGGGGATCAGCACCGAGGCCGCGATCAGCGCCATCACTCCGACGAAACTCTCCAGCAGCATCGCCGCATAGCCCACTACCGCTTGTGATTCCTGCTCGATCATCTTCGGCGTCGTCCCGGACGACACTAGCGAATGGAATCCCGACACGGCCCCGCAGGCGATCGTAATAAAGAGGAAGGGAAAGAGCGTGCCGGGGATGATCGGCCCTCCGCCGCTGGCAAAGCTCGTGACACGCGGCATCTCGATCGTCGGCGCCATGAGGATCACGCCGAATCCCAGGAGAAAGACCACGCCGAGTTTCATGAAGGTGGAAAGATACCCGCGCGGGACGAGTAGCATCCAGCCGGGCAGCACCGACGCGAGAAAGCCATAGCCGGCCAGCAACCAGACCAGCACCGGCTTGTCGAATTCAAAGAGCCAGGCCGAGGACGACTGTGCGACGACTCGACCGAACAATACCGCCGCGAGCAAGAGCCCTACACCGAGCACCGACACTTCCCCCACTGCGCCGGGGCGAAACTTCTGGAGGTAGAACCCCATGATGAAGCCGATAGGAATCGTCATCGCGATCGTGAAGGTGCCCCAGGCATTGTGATAGAGCGCATTTACCACCGCGAAGCCGAGCCCCGCCAGCGCCACCACGACAATAAAGAGCACCGCCACCGCCGTCGCCGTGCCGGTGATGGAGCCGAGTTCATCATGGGCAATCTCGGGGAGCGAGCGCCCGTTGCGCCGCATCGAGGCCACCAGGATAATGAAATCCTGCACCGCGCCTGCCAGCACCGCCCCGATCACCAGCCAGAGGAATCCGGGCAGAAAACCGAACTGCGCCGCCAGCACCGGGCCGAGTAGCGGTCCGGCCCCGGCGATCGCCGCGAAGTGATGGCCGAAGAGGACGACTTTATTGGTGGGATGAAAATTCACGCCGTCGTTCAACCGTACCGCCGGCGTCACACGCTGATCATTGAGCTCGACGACTTGTCTGGCCAGCCAACGCCCATAGAAGCGATAGGCCAGCACATAGATACAGGCCGCCGCCACAACGAGCCAAAGTCCATTGACTTTTTCATCGGGATAAACGAGGCCGGTCACAAAGGCGAGGGCCACGGCACCAAAGATGGCAAGCAGCGCCCACAACAGATTCACAGCCGCTTTCATGCGGCGCATCCTAACAACCCGTCAAGCGCTTGTAAATCAGAGGCCGCCGGTTTGCTTCCAGTCAGAATGTGATTACAGTGTATCACCATAAGGAGCCACCCATGAAAGCGCACATCGTCAGGATCGGCAATTCCGAAGGCATCCGTCTCCCGAAAACGTTACTTCAGGAAGCCCAGCTCGAAGACGAAGTCAAACTCCAGGCCGAGCCGGGCCGGATTCTCATTTCGAGGTCAGCGAAACCGCGTGCCGGTTGGACCGACGCCGCCCGTCGCATGCGCGCCCGAGGCGAAGATACTCTCCTCGATTCCCCCACACCGAACCGCACTCGATCCCACCCAAAGCAGTGAAATTCGAAAAACGAGACCCTACCTGGTTATCTCCCCTGATGAACTCAATCAGCATCTACGGACAGTCATCGTCGTGCCGATGACCACCGAAAGGCAGGCTTATCCTTGACGTGTTCGCTGTCGGTTCCGCGAGCGCGCAGGGTTTGTGGCCGTGGATCAGGTGCGCACGGTCGATAGCGAACACCTCGTCAGGCGACTGGGCCGGATTTCCCCAGAGACTCTCACTGCGGTCCTCTCTGCCTTACAGGAAATGTTCACGCCGTGATCAGCTTGGCTCGCTGAGATGTCAAAATCGTCGTATGATATATGACGATCGAGTCGTCATTTGCCATGCCAAATGACGGCAGACCTGACACCTGTCATACGGTTCGGGCAGGTGACAACCCACTCTCTCCTACCATGAACGATCCGGGCAAAATCCACCCCGAGGCACTTCCTAGTCTTTCTCACCTTCTTGCCCGCCCTTTTGATTCTCGGTTTTTCTAAGCAGAGAATAGCCCACCATGCGATGGCCGATTCGGATCGCCGGTAGTATTACTGGTCCTTCCGAGCTTGCTGTCTCTCTATGCTCTTTCCAAGAATAGCATCCGTGATTGGTTTCACTGCGCACGTCGAGCGACCCGTGATGCTCCTTCCAAG
>DASPGL010000219.1:0-7187 GCA_035620635.1 Nitrospira sp.
TGATCGTGGTGACGAATCAATCCGGGGTTGCGAGAGGGTTGTTGTCGCTCGAGGATCTTGACGCGATTCACCGCAAACTCAAGCGGGAACTCGCGGTCGTCGGGGCAGCGCTCGATGCGATCTATTTCTGTCCTCACCATCCGGACGAGCACTGCCGGTGCCGCAAGCCGAATACCGGGATGATTGACCAGGCATTGCGGGACGGGGGGATCGAGCTCGCCCGGTCCTATTTGATCGGTGACCAGGGGCGCGATATGGAGCTTGCCCAGCGCATCGGCGCGCGCAGCATCCTGGTGACCACGGGAAGCGACCGTGTGCACTCTCGAGGCGAAGCAGCATCGGCGGAGCAGGAGCCCGACTGGACGGCTGCGTCACTGGCGGAAGCCGCGGACTGGATTCTGCGGGACGCGGAGCGGCGCCGTGCGCCGACGGATGAATGCTAGCAGGCTGTTGAAAAACTATTGTGGACTGTTGAAAACACATGTTTGCACAAGGTCGCAGATGGAATAGGAATAGCCCGCAGGATCACGTGCTCGTCACAGCAGGGCCTGCAGACTTGCAATGGCCCGAAGAGGCTCTATACTGAGAGCCGGCACCTGGGTGGTTCGGAGGATCGCGCATGAGGCAGGAACCGGAAAACTGTTCCATCCCCTGTAATCTGTGCGGCGGGATGGAGGTGTCCGTCCTCTCGAAGATCAGTCGAAGCGGCAGACCATTGAGAACGGTAATCTGCCGGTCGTGCGGTCTCGTCTGGTCCGACCCGCGCCCCTTCGATGCAAGGCATTTCTACGAAGAGGAGTATCGCCTCGCGTACAAACACACCTATGCGCCCAAGCCGAAGCATGTCCTGCGCGCCGGGAAGGTCGCGTTGTCCCGGCTGGAAAAGATCAGTCAGCTGCTTTCCTCACGCAAAACCGTTCTGGACGTGGGAACAGGAGGCGGGGAGTTCGCCTACCTGCTCCAATCCCTGGGTCATCAGGTCAGCGGTGTCGAACCGAACCGGGGCTACGCCGACTACTCCGTGCGCGAGTATGGGTTGGCGGTTCAGGTCGGCTTCATTCAAGACGGTACGTTTCCGCCGCAGTCGTTCGACCTTATCACGATGTGGCATGTGCTCGAGCACACCGAAGATCCGGGGGCCGTGCTGGCGCAGCTGCAGTCCTGGTTGAAACCGGACGGCCTACTGGTCGTCGAAGTGCCGAATGTGGAGGCCACATGTCAGTCCCCGCAAAGCACGTTTCATGAGGCTCACCTCTATAATTTCAACGTGATGTCTTTGCGGGCACTGGCGAAGAAACACGGGTTGCACGAAGCCTGGCACCTGATTTCTTGGGACGGCGGAATCATTACCATGTTCCTAGAACCGAGGAGTGCGCTTGTCGCCGATGCGGCTCCCTCGGCCTCCGGTACCGGCAATTATGAGTGGATTTCGGCCATCGTACATGGACACGGGAACTGGCGGCGCCATCTGACGGCGCTGCCTTATGTGAGGATGTGGCAGCGGTTGTGCCGGTCATTGCGGGAGCGGCGGGAAACGACAGGCGCTGCCAGCGGGAAAGAGCTGCTCGACCGTCTGTATTCGACCGAAGTTCATACCCATGCCGTGACCGACAATTCCTTGGTCGGCCGGCTGGCTGATCCTGGTTCTTGACCCATCATCACATCGGGTAGATCCCATGCGGTAGGGATGGGACATCGAGTGGCAGCACGGGGAAAGGTGCACGGACTGACCGGTGAATTCTCCCAAAGAGACGTTCCAATCGGTGGCGCTGGATCATGCGCGCATACTTCTGATCAAGCCCAGTTCCCTGGGCGACATCGTGCACACGCTTCCGGTGGTGGCGGCCATCAAAGCGCGGTGGCCGGCGGCACATCTCACCTGGCTGGTGAAGCGTCAGTGGGCGGATCTCGTCGAGCGGGTCGAAGGTGTCGACCGGGTCTGGCCGGTGGAGGCGACGGCAGGGGGCTTGATCGGGCAGGTGCGTGCGCTTCGCGTCGAGCGATTCGATCTCGCCGTCGACCTGCAGGGACTGTTTCGAAGCGGAGTGCTGGCGGGATTCTGCGGCGCACCACGGCGCATCGGATTTGCCAACGGGAGAGAGGGCAGTCCTTGGTTCTACACCGAGTTGGTGCCGGTGCCGCACCGTGAGGTACACGCGGTGGACCGGTACCTCCTTCTCGCGGAATCGATGGGCGCGGCTCCACAGGGGCCTCCACAATTCCGATTCACGATCACGGATCAGGACCTGGCCGTCGTCCGGAACTCGTTCCGTGGTCAGGGCCTTTCGCTGGATCGGCCCTGGGTGGCCATGCATGTGTCAGCGCGTTGGCCCACCAAGCGCTGGCCCCTCGAATCATTCGGGACCGTGATCGATCAGCTGGACCAGGCCGGGCTTGGTCCGGTGGTGCTCATTGGAGGCCCGGAGGACCGGCGGGACGTGGATCAGGTGAGAGCCCATGCGAAAAGTCCCTGCATCGATCTCAGCGGTGAGGTTCCGTTGGGGTGCCTGCCGGCGTTGCTTTCCAAGGCCAGCGCGCTGATCACCAACGATTCCGGGCCGATGCATGTGGCGGCCGCACTGGGGACACCGGTCGTGGCTATGTTCGGGCCCACCAGCGCAGTGAGAACGGGCCCCTATGGGTCGGGCCACCGTGTCTTGACGGAACCGGTTCCCTGCAGTCCCTGCTTCAGTCGAGTCTGCCGGCACACTCCTCAGATGGAGTGCCTCCATCGTATTACACCGGGTGACGTGGTCGAGGCAGCGCGTCGCCTGTTGACCAGCCGGACGATACTCCGATGAATGTGCTGATCGTTCGGCCGGACGGCATCGGCGACGTGATTCTTTCCATCCCGGTGGCGTCGCAGTTGAGGCGACTGGTACCGGGAGTGACGATCGGATTTCTCACCAGCCCGGTCGCGGCGCCGATCCTTGATCGTCATCCGGATGTGGATTACCGGCGGACCGTTCGTCTGACGGATCCCCTGCGACAGCTTCGCGCCGCCTTTTCCGGAGGCGTGGAGGCGGTGATTTTTCTGAAGCCATTTCGCCGCTTGATGTGGGCCGCGTTTCTTGCGGGGGTTCCGGTCCGAGTGGCAACCGCATTTCGCTGGTACAGTGTTCTGGCGAATCGGCTGATCTACGACCACCGCAGCGAGTTCTTACGACATGAATCCGAGTACAACGTCCGGATGCTGCAGGGGCTCGGCTTGAATCCGTCCGCGGCCTGTCGCCCGACATTGAGTCTGAGCGAGGAAGAGCGGACGGGCGGCGATCGCCTGTGGACGGATCTGCCAAACCCGCGGATCGTCATTCATCCGGGCGGAGTGTCTGCGCGCCGCTGGAGGCCGGAGCACTATGGCGATCTCGCCGTGGAACTTGCGCGCAGGGGCTACGGCGTCGCGCTGACCGGAAGCGAGATCGAGCGGGCCGAATTCGAGCGTGCGGCGCCCTCCGCAACACGTCTTCCGGACAGGGTCCATAATTTCATGGGACGGCTTTCCTTGCGGGAATTGATGAGCGTGATTGCTGCGGCCCACACGGTCGTGTCCGGAGCGACCGGGCCAGCCCACCTTGCGGCGGCGCTCGGGACGCCCACGCTGAGCCTGTTTGATCCAAGAAAAAACAATCTCCCGGTGAGGTGGAAACCGCTCGGAACGGGACTGCTTCTCCGTCCCGATGTCCCGACCTGCGACAAATGCATCGGGGAAGCCTGTCCCTACTGGGATTGCCTCGATCGATTGACTGTCTCCGGAGTGGCAGACCTGGTGGCAAAGGCAGTGTCGCCAAGGTCGGGGTTAACCCTGCTCCATATATAATGGAGACCGGGGGCACAGTCCCGTGCCAGCCGATTATTTCTTCTTCCACGGTTCCCCAGCCAGTGAGCCAATTCATTGGGGGGGGGTTTTGCTTGACTCCCTCAATTGATTGTGTTCATATTCTGAACGTGCGAACCCACGATCGCTCTAACTCCATGAATCTTCAAGGCCAAAGAGATCTTCTCTTGCTGACGGAGCTGGAACGGGACGGGACCGTCACCCAGCGGTCTCTCGCCACGAAACTGGGTGTGGCCCTTGGGTTGACGAATCTCTATCTCAAGCGGCTGGCTCGCAAAGGGTACATCAAGATTACGACGATTCCTTCCCACCGGATCCGGTATTTGCTCACTCCGCAAGGGTTTGCCGAGAAATCACGCCTCACCTATCTGTACATGCAATATTCCTTGTCCCACTATCGCGAGATGCGCGCTCGGCTGAGAGACACCTTATCGCATGCGACCGCACACGGCGTGAAACGGGTCGTGATCTATGGGACCGGTGAACTTGCGGAGATGGCCTACTTGTCGCTTCGCGAGATGGACATGACCCTCGTCGGATTCGTGGACGTCGGGCAGCGGGAATCGTTCTTGTCCTATCCTGTCTGGAGGCCGGATGTGCTGGCCGGATGGGAGTTCGACGCGGTGCTACTGGCGGATATCGAACAGACAGCGAGCTACAGAGAGATGCTGGGACAGTATCAGGTCCCGGATGGAAAGATTCTGGCGCTTACTCCTTCGATCTGAGCGCCCAGGATCAAGGCGGGTTTTCGGTGCCCTGTAAGTGAGAGGGCGGAGCTGTGTCGACAGAAGCGCGACGTGCGAGACTGGCGAGAAAGGCGAGAGGAGCTGGATAGGCGCGAGGAGCATGGAAGAGGCCGGACTCGTTACGCACGTCCCGCAACTCTCGCTTTTCTCGCAAGTCCCGCACTTCTTGCCTCTCGCGCCTGTCCCGCTTGTCTCGCAGAGACCCTGTGTCTGTGACACGATTTGAGGATCTGGAATGTTGGAAAAGGGCAAAGTCTCTTGCGGTTGAGCTCTACGCGATCTCGAACCAAGGGGAGTTTGGAAAAGATTTCAGCTTCAAGGATCAGGTCAGGAGAGCAGCTGTGTCGATTGCTTCGAATATCGCTGAGGGAAAGGAACGAGAAACGGTCTCGGAATTCATTCGATACTTATATATTGCGAAAGGTTCAGCTGGTGAGCTGAAAACACAATTGCTGATTGCGCAGGATATCGGATACGTGGATTAAGCTCGTTCCAGTGACTTAAGAATGAAAATCGAGAATGTCAGCGCCATGATCGGTGCTTTAATCAGGACGTTGAAGAACGGAAGATGATGTGAGTTTAAGGATCGGACTCGCGCAATTCTCGCCTTTCGCGCGCATCGCGCACGGGGTGGCCCATGAATGAATTCATGGGCACACCCCGCTGGTACGCCCTGCGGACGAAATCCCGGCATGAGAAATTGGTGCGTGATCAGCTGGACAAGCAGGGGATCGAGCCGCTGTTGCCGACCGTGAAGCGGTTGAGCCAGTGGAAGGACCGCAAGAAAGAGATCGAAGTGCCGCTCTTCTCAGGCTATTGCTTCGTGCGGTTCGGACAAGAGGTGAAACTACCGGTTCAAAAAGTCATGGGCGTCGTCGAGATCGTGGGAAGCGGCAGTCGCCCGGAGCCGATTCCGGACGACGAAATCGAAGCCTTGAAGAGGCTGATGACCAGCGTCCTGCCCTATGACCCGCATCCTTACTTGCACGAAGGCATGACCGTCGAGGTGGTGCGGGGGCCTCTGCAGGGAGTCCACGGGATCCTGTTGCGGAAAGAAAAGCGGCATCGGTTGGTCCTCGGAATCCGGTTGATTCAGCAGGCGGCGGCCGTCGAGATCGATGTGAACGACGTGGTGCCGGTGTGACCGGGGAAGTGCTGGGGCCGTTGCGTAAATTTCCAGCGAAGTCGTACGGGAGCGAAGAGGTCGGGATAGCCCGACGAATGAAGAGCCCAGCCCATCTGGGGATCGGAATGCACGATGAATATTGCATGTCGTCTTGAGGAAAATCCAGGTTTTATCGAGTGCGCCAGGCGTTGCGGCATTCGACTGGTTCTCCAGTTCGGTTCGACCGTAGGGGGAATCCGTCACCCGCTCAGCGATGTGGACATCGCGGTCCAGTTTGATTGTGCGGATGTGCCCTTGCGGGTGCTCATCGAGGTCACTGAGGAATTGGAGAAGGCGATGCCCGGTCAAACGATCGATCTGGCCGTCCTTAATCGAGCCGATCCTTTGTTTCTCAAACAGATTTTGGACCGGTGCCTTCTGCTTTTCGGATGTTCGCAGGATCTGGCGCAACTGCGCCTGTATGTCTTCAAGCGATACCAGGATTACCGCCGCTTTCTGGAGATCGAGCGGCGATTTGTGGGTGATCGCCTGGCAGCTCTCTGCAACGGCAGGCGAGACCCACTGTGATTGATCGGGAACTCATCACCCGGAAAATTTCACTGATACTCAGAGATCTGCAGCCGCTGACCGATCTCTCTCGGCTCACCTGCGAGGGCTATCTTGCCGATCCCACCAACGAAGTCCTCGCCGAACGGTATCTTGAACGGATGATCGGCAAGATGATCGACATCAATTACCATCTCGTCACGGAAAGCGGCCAGCCGCCCCCCAAAGACTACCATGAATCATTTCAGATGCTGGGGGACATCGGAATCCTGCCGGGTGATATCGCTCGTGAGATTGCCTTCTCGGCCGGCCTGCGCAATCGAATCGTTCACGAATACGATGAGATCGATGAATCCAAGGTCATATGAGGCGCTGAAGGTGGCAGTCCAGCAAATTCCGATCTATCTGAACCATGTGAATCGGTTTATCGAATCCCTGCCATAAGGGAACTGTCCGGGCACGATTGGAGAATCTGCACACATTTCGAGGCGGTTGCGCAAGGAGCGAACATTCGCGTGAGTCGCGTCTCGGGTTCTATATCAATAGAAGAACGTCCCGATGCGGATGCCTGCATGCTCAGTAAGATGCGAAGCTGGTCGGGAACGTCTCAGAGGCGATGGAGGTCAAATGAGCATGACTGAAATGGCTGGCGTGGGTAGCGACGGGGTGCCGCAAGTGGCCGTGGTCGGAGCCGGTTACTGGGGGAAGAACCTGGTGCGCAACTTCCATGGGTTGCACGCGCTGGGGGCCGTGTGCGACAGCGATTCGGAGCGGCTGGACTCGTTCAAGCAGCAATACCCCGGCGCCAAGATGTTCCGCGCCTATTCGGATGTTCTGCGGGATCGGACAATCCGTGCGGTGGCGATTGCCACGCCGGCCGAGACCCACGCGGACGCGGTGAGGGAGGCCTTGCTGGCGGGCAAGGACGTATTCG
>DASPGL010000220.1:0-2706 GCA_035620635.1 Nitrospira sp.
CAGAGCGGAGAGGTCTTCGCGCACGGTGTGGATGATCCGGGACAGGCCCTCAAGAAACAGAAAAGATGCAAGCGTCAATGTGATTCCGACCGCCAACTTGACGACCGTTTGCTTGCTTCGATGGTTCATGCCTTGCCTCCCAATATGGTCCATCGCCGCTTCGAAAATGGGTGCAGGAAGCCGATAAAAGGAGGGAGAGAAGCGCGGTTCCTGCGGCTGGGATTGCTGTTTTCATGGTTCATGAAGAAAGAAAGTAGCCGCGCTCCTCGGAATCGATCCATTCTTCTCCTGTAGGAGCGGCACCTACTGAAGTAGAATTGGTCTCGGAGACGGGGCGGCAAGAAGCGGGCGATGGCGGTGATGGGCCGGGTTACCCTCATGAGGGAGGCGAAATCACATCCAAGCCGGGCTTGTCGTGCGATGTCTTGAATGACTGCATGCGGTCCTTCCTGTTTCACCGCAAGCGCCGGCGGCCCCCGCTCCTTCAAGATCCATCCGTCCGGAACTAAGGATCCAACGCTGAAATCCTTTCCGGGATCGAGCGTAACGGTGCAAAGGGATCCCTCTGCCTGCACATCGGCTTCCTCCTGACTGCGGGCTGCTCACCAACTGCCGAATTCGCCGACTGAACCGAACCAGGCACGTCGCGAACCGCCGCCACGAACCTATGCTCGAACTCCAGCCTGTGTTCCAGAATATTGGGTAATCATCAGAAGCACTCGCATGATGCCGTTTCCTCTTGTGGAAGGGAGTTGGGTTACCAGTGCCAGATGAGGTTGAAGGTGCCGCCCCGGCGAACGTAGAGGGTGGTCCGGTCCTCATAGAAGCCGAGGGCCTCTCCGGAGAACCGCTGGCTGATCGGAAAGATGAGGCCTCCCTGGATAGTGCGGGTCTGCACCCGCGTGAAATCTTGAACCGCGACGATCCGTTCGCCGGACGTGCCGAATCCGCCTGACGCGAACAATTGCAGGCGATCGGTCGGCCGCCAGGTCAATTGAGACGAGAGCGTGATGGAGCCTTGCTCGGGCACATAATGGATCTTCTCCGTCAGCCAGAGATTGAACGGCAGATACATCGTGAGGCCCGGCTGCAAGAGATCGATCCCATCGCTCTTGAAGCGCATGTGCCGATAACCGAACGAGACTTCAACCGGCGAGAGAGGCGGCGAGACATCCCCCAGTCCCTGGAAGATTTCTCCTCCCAACGTCCAGTTCGGCACGAAGCCAGGATTCACCGCTCCAGATGCCCCGAGGTAGCCCCATGCCCGTTGCCACAGGGGGCTGTAGAGTTCTCCGGACACCGGCGTGTCGTGGAGCCCGAATCGATTCAAGGGCTCCACTCGACCGACGAGGGTGAGATTGCCAAGGGGTTTCGCCGCTTCAATGATCCAGTTACGCTCATCGGGGAATTCATCGGTATAGGTGTAGTGGCTGTATCCGAGTTTTGCATAATCCCGAAAAGGAATGGCCGGCCCTGACCGTGGGACTCGCACCGGGGCGCGGGCCGACAGGGTAATCTCCTGGGTGACAGCCTGAATCCGTTGGGCGATCTCCGGATCCTTGGTTTCTTCATAGACCTCGCGATACACGTGCAAGGCTTCCTGATAGCGTTTGCTCCAATAGAGAGTGTCGGCCAATCCCTGCTTCGCCTCGATATTCTTTGGATCTTCATTGAGCACGCCGGTGTAAAGTCCAATGGCTTCCTCGAATCGCTGCTGCCAGGAGCGGACCCGCGCCACGGCCACCCGGACATCCATGTCTACCGGGTGACGGGAAAGAATGTCCTGATACAAGGTCATGGCTTCCTTATGCCGGTCCTGCCAGGACAGCACTCGGGCGAGCAGCGCCCGCACCTCGTCGTCCTCCGGCCGTCGGTTCAGGTATTCGCGGTAAAGATGTGCGGCCTGATCAAACTTCTTGGCAGCCTCCGCCTCCCTGGCGGCCGCCAGCACTTCGTGCCGCGCTGGTTGTGCTGGTATTTGAACATCCGCGCTTGGTTCCTGTGCCGGAAGGTCCTTCTGGTTTACGGCGATCAGCAGTATGATCACCAGGCACAATAGCCGGATCATTGATCTTTCTGTTCTTGCGGCAGGGCGAAGAATCCGGTGTAATCGTGAATCAGCACTCCGGTGAAGGCGCGGTTGGGGACGGTGTGATCGAGCGCCTGGATCATCGATTCGATCTGCCGGCGCGGCTGTCCAGCAAACGTAAGGCGTTCCGGTCGAACCGTCGTTCGTTGCACGACGCGGAACCAGTCTCGGCTCTCTCCTCCGGACGGTGGCAAGAACACAAGCTGTCGCTTGGGGCGGTCCAAGTGAGCCGTCGCCAGTTCCCGTCGATTCACCCGTTGCAACCGGACATGCTCCTCCAACGGCAACGGTCGCGTCTCCAGCGCCAGCCAAACCGGAATGCCGACTAGATCCGCATAGCGTAGGGTGTCCTCAGCCAGTCCGCGCAACTCTTCAAGGTCGGTTCGATAACTCATGATGGCCACCTCATCGGCCAGATCCATCACGGCAAAGGCCACCGCTCGGTTATGGATCGACTGTGCTGTGAGCCAAAAGGGCATGACCACCGAGAGACGCGCCTGCCCCGCCAACGCGCGTTTGACCCGCGCATGCGTTTCCAGATAGTTGGCAAATCCCCGGGGGTCGTTGAAGAATCCGTCGAGCAGATAGGGTTCGATATCGAACTGAAAGCCCGCCGG
>DASPGL010000221.1:0-4983 GCA_035620635.1 Nitrospira sp.
GTTCGCCGAGTCGGCGGAAACATGGTACATTTCAGCGCCTACCAGCCGCAATTCGAACCGAAAGCCCAATACTGTACGGAAATTCCGGATGAGGGTGACACCTTCCTGGTTGTCGATCTGGTCGACCAGGGATTGCGCAACACCCCGGTGGGCGTCCGCATTATACGGGGGGTCGACGAGAAAGCAGAAGATCAGACGGTGGCAGACTGGCGACCGGTTTCCCATCCGGACGGCGTCGTCCGGGGGGAAGCCAAACTGGACAAGGGATTGTACAAGGTCATCATTACGGCCGAAGGATCGAGTCCCTCCTATTACCTTTTGCGGGTACAGCAAATCGATTATTCGAAACTTGCGCGTAAAGCGGTAGGACCGCTGACCGGGTTACTCCTGCTCGCCTTGGTTGCGTATGAACTCTCGAAATCAGGGCGGTTCCGCCATTGGCGGGCCTCTCGCAGAACGTAAAGAAATCGGATGGTGTCCGACCCGCCTACGCGCGCAAACAGCAACTTGATCATTCCAAAGAGAGGATCTTCATGAAGTCTTTCCCTTTTCTGAAACCCATGATTGGAAGCGCGGTTTTGGCAGTCGGGGTTCTCTTCTCCACGCAGGTCCTGGCTCACGGCGGACTGTCCATGGCGGAAGATATGTGCAAACTCACGATCGGCCCGTACATGATGCACTTCACCGGGTACCAACCGGAGCAGACGCAAGCGAAACAGTTCTGTGAGGATATTCCGGGGACCGGCAATACCGTGGTGGTACTCGATTATATCGAACCGGAACTCCGTTCGCTGCCCCTTGAACTTCGGATCATCAAGGACACGGGCTCGGAGGAAAATATCGAGACCATCACGGTGTTGCACCTCCCCCCCAAGGTCTATTCCAGCGGGTCGGTCGATTTCCAGTTCAATTTCGATAAGCCGGGCAAGTTTGTCGGTCTTGTCACGGTTGGTGAAAAACAAGAGCATGTCTCGCGATTTCCGTTCTCGGTGGGGGAGATGAACATCTTCTCCCGTTACTTCATGTCGATCTATATGGTCCCGGTCGTGGCGGTGCTGGCTGTCGCCGCACTGTTCTTCTTCAAGCGAGATCGTCGCAAGTCTCCGCAAGTCACGGCGTCGTAGGGGCGTGAGACAGGAGAGCGCTGTGCCGAAACTGGGCGGCCGAACGGCCGAATCATTCTTCAGGTGAGGGCCCTGATGATGTCTCTTCGATTGTCTTCGGTCTGGGTGTGGATCGCAATACTGATGCTCGGGATTCCGCTTTCAGCGCAGGCTCAACACGGGCACGAACTGGCCACAGACACGTGCGTCTTGCACATCGGACCGTACAAGATGTACTTCAACAGCTATCAGCCCGAGATCTATTACGACCGGCAGTTCTGCCAGGAACTTCCCGCAACCGGCAATACCGTGCTGGTGCTCGATTACGTCGAACAGGAACTCCGTTCGCTGCCCATCGAAGTCCGGATTATCAAGGATACGGGTTCTGAGCAGAATCTTGAGGCCATCACACTCGTCCATCTGCCCGCCAAGATTTACCCCACCGGCTCGATCGATGTGAAGTATAACTTTGATCAACCGGGAAAATTCGTCGGCTTGGTCTCGGTCGGCGAGAAACAGGAACATGTCTCCCGCTTCCCGTTCTCGGTCGGAGAAACAGGAGCAATTTCTCACTTCACGCACTACATGATGATCCTCGTCCCGCTCTTGGTGGGTATCGGCGTCTTGGTGTTCGTCTTTTTCAAGGGCGATCGTCGCAAATCTCCGGAAGTGAGCGTGTCATAGGCATCCGGTCACCCGCTTGCCTGAAAACCCGACGTCGAAACCCGACGGCCGACCGTCAAGTATGATCTGTCGGCGGCTGCCTCGGATGAGGAGACATGATGAGAGGTACACCGCCGATGTCCGGATTCACGCGCATCTTTCTGGTCGCGATCATCGCCATGGCGGTGTGCGTACCGGCTGAATCAGCGCTGGCGCATGCCCTTCTCGTCAAAGCGGAACCGCCGCGTCGAGCTGTGCTCGCCAAACCGCCGGCGCAGGTTCGACTCTGGTTCAACGAGGAAATTGAGGGCGATTATGCCTCATTGGCCGTTCTCGACGACGAACAACATCCCGTCACCGACATGAAGCCCCATCTGGCTCCGGATGACCCAAAGTCCATCGTGCTAACCTTGCCGGAGCTCGCCGCCGGAAAGTACTCGGTGAAATTCCGAGTCCTCTCGGTCGACGGTCACGTAGTGGACTCGTCCTTTGAGTTCACGGTGAAGAACACCGTTCAGACCAAATGAGCGAGGCTGCCGGCGCGCTGTTTCGCTGCGTACAGCTCGCCTCCAACATGGTGCTCCTCGGCGGTTGCGTGTTTCTCGCAATCGTCTGGCGTGAACAGCCTCTCTTGCACCACCCCCGGCTCATTCGCTTTGAGCGGACACTGCCCTGGCTGGCGGTCATACTGCTGCTGGGGTTGCTGGGGCTCCTCGCCGCAACCACGGCGACCGCCACGGGCATCGTCGACAACATCTGGCGTCCCGCCGCGTGGCTGGACTTTGTCCAGAAGACGCGCATCGGATTCATCTGGACAATACGCGCCGCCTGCGCGCTCGCCGTCCTTGGAGCCGCCCTCTACGTTCGAATACTCCCCCGGGCTCGCTGGCGATATATCCTTTGCGCGATCGTCGCAGCGGTGACGCTGGCGACAGGGTCCTTCGCCAGCCACTCCGCCGCCGAATCGCAGTCGGTGGCAGCGATTCTCCCGTACGCGCTGCATCTCGTATTGGCCAGCCTGTGGTTCGGCGCCCTCCCCGGCGTGTTGGCGGTGGTGGCCTCCTCCACCCTGAAACGCCCGGATGAATCGACGGGGGAGCCCGGCCTTCAGACGTTGCGGCGTTTCTCGGCGATGGCACTGCCCGTCATGGTCGGGATCGTGACGACCGGCATCGTCGTGGCTGACCGGATGGTGGACGCCAGTTACGCCGCCTTGGTCGCCACAACGTATGGGTGGCTGCTGAATGCAAAATTAGCCCTGCTCGCCGTGATCCTATCGATCGCGGCCCGCGCGCATTTCGTCTGGGTGCCGGCTCTCACAGGGGACACGGGCACAGCCGAGACCGGAAGGCAAGGGCTGCGAAAGTGGCTGATCGTTGAATTCGCTCTCGCGTCGGTGATCGTCGTCGTGGCGACCCTGCTGGCAAACGCCGTGCCGGCCAAACATGTCGCCATCGACTATTGGCCCTATCCATTTCGTTTTTCTATCGACGCGAACTGGGGCGACTGGCTGGTGCGCGTGCTCGTGCTGACCGGAGTCGCGCTGCTGGCCTCGGCGGCAGGCCTGGTCGCGCTCGGCCGGACCAAGCGGTGGAACAAGACACGGGGTATCGTCCTTCCGGCAGGACTCGCGACGTTCGCTCTCTTCCTGATACTGTTCCCCCTGGCCGTTCAGTCCTATCCGGAAACCTATCGAAAGACACCGGTCCCGTTTGATGCGATCTCCATCGCCAACGGCATGACCATTTTTGCAGAGAACTGCGTGCCCTGCCATGGCCCCCAAGCCAAGGGGAACGGCATTCTGGCCAAGACCCTGCCGCGGCAGCCAATCGACCTGCTCACGGAACCGCATACCGCCATGCATACGGCCGGAGATTTCTTTCACTGGCTGACCTATGGCCGATTCGACGGCGTCATGCCGGCGTTCGGCGACAAGTTCTCGGAAGAGGATCGCTGGGATTTGTTGAACTTTCTCCATGCCAATTCCCGTGGTTATCAGGCTCGTCTCATCAACCCTCGCGTGACGCCGAATCAACCGTATCTCGCCCCCCAGAACTTCTCCTACTCGGCACATGACGGTTCGAGCGGGACCTTGAAAGACTTCCGCCAGCAAAAGGCGCTGCTGCTGGTCCTGTTTACCTGGCCGGAGTCGCGCGCCAGGCTGGACCAACTACGCGTGTCCATAGCCCAGATCAACGACAGCGGGGCGACGGTGCTAGCAGTGCCGGTGAACGAGCCACGCCCTGAAGAACTGACAGCCATGACGGCGGACTTGCCGTTTCCGGTGGTGACACAGGGCGCGGCGGAAATCGCGCGCAGCTACTCCCTGTTCCGCCGGACTCGCACCAATCCTGATCTGTTTGGCGCAGGAACGATCCCCAAGCATATGGAACTCCTGATCGACCGCTACGGCTTCCTCCGAGCGCGTTGGATTCCTGAGCTGGACGGAGAAGGCTGGAACGATGTCAACCTGTTGATCCAGCAACTTACCCAGCTCCATCGAGAGCGCGAGATCCTGCCCCCCCCGGGCGATCACGTTCACTGACTCTCGTAGGACTGACCGAGCCCCTGACAACCGTTCCATCCCCCTCTTCCCCCACACCGCATTGTCCCCTCTCCTGGCCGCCCCATCCGGGGCGCCTCGATCGCGTCCTCACCAACACCTGATTGATACTCATCAGGTTGCTTACCGTCGCTCTTGCGCGGGTCCGTTGAGCTGTTTTCCGATGGCCCTCCCCGGGACGGCGCCAGCGACATTTTGCGCATCGTTCTGCGGCCGGATATCTGCATCCATGCAGGGGAAATCGGCCGCCCACCAGTTGTCTTGACATCCCGTTGTAGGCTGGAGTATACGTGCACCTTCACTCATGCTGACATCCCACAATCTACAGCGATGTCGGAGCTTTCATCCTGCCTCCTCCAAGATATTTTCCTTGACTCACGTCAGAGCTTTGTCGGATACTGTTGCACCTTTTGGCAGGCACCCCTGAGCGTGGTAATTGGTGGTATTTGCGGCGGGTATTTATGGCCGGAACGTGGTTGGAAGTGGGGCCCAATTTCTCTAACAGAAGGAGGTAGGGAACATGGCTGCAGACAGTTCAGGGCGAGGGTATGACATCTCGCTGTGGTACGATTCGAAGCCGGTGAAGATTGGCTGGTTTGCGATTTTGGCGATTGGGGTGTTTTGGGTGTTGTACCAGCGGGCGTTCGGGTACTC
>DASPGL010000222.1:0-3304 GCA_035620635.1 Nitrospira sp.
TATTAGGCGTTCTGTTCGACGACTGAGGGCTGGCCTTTGCCACTGAACTCAAACGCCTTTGGTCCTCGGGCTCCAGCCTCTCCAGCAAGGACGGCGAATTTGGCGCCCCCATCGAAAGCCAGCCGGAGAACATAAGCATCGGAGGCCGAGACCGCGGTGACGCGTTGGCCAATGAGGCCGACCACCGTATCGCAGAACCCCCGCTGCCCTTGCTGCACCGATGTGCCTTCAGCCTTCACTTCAGCGACGTCGTAGATGCTGAACGCCTCGTCCTCAAAGATCAGCTGAAGGTTAGTCGTGAACAAAGATTACCTGCGTCAGAGGTTTGGCGGACTGTAGGTGAGGCATCAGCTTTCGAGAACGCCTAACTATTGATTCGGCAGAATCTTGCTATCAAGCGTGAGCGTTGACTTCATTCAATCAATCAAATGTGGGCATTCGCCCTCGAATGGCACTCCATACTGCCAGTATCGCGACTTCTCCCCGCTCGGGATCGTGGACATAGTAGACGTGGTATCGCGTCCTGGGCAGGTACGCCTCCTTCCGGATAGAGGCGCGCGATCTCAGGCGCGGCTGCAAGGAGGCCCGCTGCTCCTATCAACTCCCGGTGAAACAAATCCGGGGATGCCTGACGATTCTCACGCCACCAATCATCCGCGGCGCGTCCCTGAGCATCCGCCTGTGGCGTCGTCCAGACGCGAACGCTCAACCAGTCCTCAGGTCCTCAAGGAGATCATTACCGGGTGCAGTCGCCCCGCCCGAGCGCGTTCCCACGACCTACGTCCGCGGTGTTGACCCCCGGTGACCTTGGGCTGCAGCGAGCCGTACCTGAAATCGGATGACCGGTTAGTCGAAGGAGACGACGCCAAAGTCCGGCTCAACGCCAAGATACACTTGTCCAACGGTTCCGTAGCGGGCCTCGGACGCGAACACGTGATGTCTCATGGTCTGGATGTCTCGGAAGCAACGTTCCAGGGGGCTGGACATACGGATCGACGTGGTTCCGGCGATGCGACAAGCGAGCTCCGTAGCCCGGACTGCGCTGGCCATCGCGTGCGTGCTGCCGAGCAGGAGATCTGCTTTTTGCTTTGCCGAGTGGGGCTCCCCGGCAAGACATCTTTGCCACGCTTCGCTCACAGTGTGCAGCAGCAGCAAGCGGCCGGAACGCAGGATCGCTTCTGCCTGGCCCAGCTGGATCTGAGCCGACGAGCGCTCCTTGAGAAGGCCGGTCGCCGTCACCGGATTCTTCGTCAGGGCAACCTTGGTCACCTCTTCGAGCGCTCTTCGCGCCACACCAAGCATCGGCGTTGGAATACCGGTCCCTGCGGCGCCCACCAGTGGCATCCGATAAAGCGGCCCGTTGTAGTGAGACCCGCGTTCGTAAGCTGGCTGCATCGGAAAGGTTCTGGCCTTGGGGATGAAAACGTCCTTCACCTCGATGTCGTGGCTGCCCGTACCTCGCATGCCCATCACGTGCCAGGTGTCGATGATTTCGCACTTGTCGGCAGGAAAATAGACCATCCGCATCTCGGGCTCGCTATCGGGATGCCTATCGGCATCCACCAGGGCCGTGCAGGAGATCCAATCAGCGTCCCGGCAATTGCTGACGAACGGTGCGCGTCCGGAAACGTTGTATCCGCCATCTACCTTTTTTGCGGCGAGCGGACGTCCAAACTGAGCGGCGATCACCACGTCTCCACCCTTGGCGTAGATTTCCTCGGCGCCTTCGTCGGGGAGACGCGCACAGAAGAAAGCCCAGTCCACCGGGTTTTCCAATGTCCACCCGGCCGCAGAGTCGTGACGACCGACCTCTTCGACGACGAGCGCGCGAGTGATCGGGTCTGACTCCAATCCGCCGAGGGATTTCGGTGTGGCCATCTTCAAAAGACCCGTCTCTTTCAACGCCTCCAAGACTGGCTTCGACAGGCGTCGTTCCCGCTCCGCTTCGTCTGCGTGTTTACGGATGAGCGGCCCGATCTCTCGCGCTGCGTCCATCAGCGTCTCGTCTGCTGCGAAGTGCATTTCCTTATCCCTCCGTTTGCTTTCGACAAGGGTTCTTGAAGTCTCTACGAATACCATTGGCCGTCAAGTTCAATTCCTGTCTGTCCTCTCTCAGATCAGGGTATGCAGATGTTCTGGTTCATCCGGAACAGGTTGCCCGCATCGTACTTCCTCTTGATGTCGATCAGCCGCTCGTAGCTGGCGCCGTAATTGTAGGCTACGCGCTCTTGGTCGTCTCCTGCCATGAAGTTGATGTAGCCGCCCTCCTTCGAGTGTAGCGCGGTGGCCGCATAGTAGTCCCGAACCCAGGCGATGTTTTCCTCGTTGTCCTTGGGATCCTCCCACATGCCGGCGATCACCGTCGCGAAACTCGCGTCGCGGTGTCCGAAGGCTGTCGCGTCAGGCGCAACGCGGTGGCAGGCGCCGTTGATGGGGTAGATGTGCATCGTGGACTGCACAGATGGTACCTTCGGTCCGTGCTCGATGTGGGCTGCGATCAGCTCGTCGTTGAGTTCGGTCACGAAGTTCGCCTTCCAGTAGTGCTGAAGGCCGGGGGGAAGGAGCGGATCGAACGCCGAGTTCAGGCTCGGGTAAGGCATCGCCTCCACATGATGCGCGACGATCGGTGCGGCGTCCCGAAATGGCTTCAGCACCCTCTTGGCTTCGTCAAGCGCACCCGTCCAGCACGCAACGATGATGCAGAACGTGTCACCGTGCCGGTCCGCCGGAATGAAGGGCAAGGGCGGTGCGATTTGCCAGCCGAAGAATGCACCGAGCTGTCCTGGTGCATCTGCGATGTAGTCGCGGAAAGTGCGCAGCACGTTGGCCGCGTGTTCGACCTCGAAGAACATCGGCCCGCCATAGATCGTGCTGACCGGGTGCAGGCGATACTCGAAGTTCGTGACCACGCCAAAGTTTCCGCCGCCACCGCGCAGCGCCCAGAACAGATCGGCGTTTTCGTCGTCGCTGGCGTGAAGGAGATCTCCGTCGGCGGTCACCACATCGGCCGAGATGAGATTGTCGAGGGTCAGCCCGTGCCCCCGTGTTAGGTATCCGATGCCACCGCCCAGGGTCAGGCCGGCGACACCAGTCGTCGAGATGATCCCACCCACGGTGTGAAGCCCGAAGGGATGGGTCGCGTGATCGAGATCCCCCCAGGTGCACCCGCCTTGCACCCGCGCCCTCTTTGTGCGAGGGTCGACGCGAATTCCACGCATTCGAGACAGGTCGATCACCACGCCGTCGTCGTTAGTACCGAATCCCGGCACGCTGTGCGAGCCGCCTCGTATCGATAGGACCCTGT
>DASPGL010000223.1:0-10305 GCA_035620635.1 Nitrospira sp.
GTGTACCTTCGCGGTGGTGGCCAGGGCTGTCCGGAACGCGCAGGGTAACGGTGGTTCCCTAACGAAGAGGTGTAAACATGGCAATGGACACGAACAAACAAGAGTCGAAGAAGCTGACGTTGAGCGTGATCAAGGCGGACATCGGCGGGTGGGTTGGTCACTCGGCGATCCATCCGGCCTTGATCGAGTCGGCGGGCAAGACACTCGCACCCGCAAAAGCGAGCGGGCTCCTCACGGACTATCACGTGTCGGCCTGCGGGGACGATCTGCAGCTCATCATGACGCATCGCGGCGGCGTCGATTACGAGCCGGTCCATCGACTGGCCTGGGAGACCTTCGAGGCCGGAACCTCGGTGGCCAAAGACCTGCATCTCTATGGGGCGGGTCAGGACCTTCTGGCCGATGCATTCAGCGGCAATGTCAGGGGGCAGGGGCCCGGCGTGGCCGAGATGGAATTCGTGGAGCGAAAGTCCGAGCCGGTGCTGGTATTTATGGCGGACAAGACCTCGGCGGGAGCATGGAATCTTCCGCTCTACAAGATGTTCGCCGACCCCTTCACGACGGCCGGCCTCGTCATCGCCCCGTCCATGCATCAGGGCTTCCGGTTCGAGGTCCACGAGATCTACGAACACAAGAAGATCATGTTCGACTGCCCGGAGGACCTGTACGACATGCTGATGTTCATCGGAGCTCCAGGCAGGTACACGATCAAGTATGTATTCTCCCGTTCGGACGGAACGATCGCCGCCTCGTCATCCACGGAGCGGCTTTCGCTCATCGCGGGGAAATATGTCGGCAAGGACGATCCCGTCATGATCGTGCGGGCCCAGCAGAATTTCCCCGCTGTCGGGGAGGTCCTGGAGCCGTTTCGCTATCCCTGGATCATCGAAGGCTGGATGCGGGGCTCCCATTACGGACCCTTGATGCCGGTCGCGGTGAGGCAGGCGACGCCGACCAGGTTCGACGGTCCCCCGCGCGTCGCCTGCCTCGGGTTTCAGCTCGCCGATGGCCGGCTCATCGGGCCGCGGGACATGTTCGATGATCCCTCCTACGACGAAGCTCGGCGGGAGGCCAACCGGATTGCGGATGTGCTGAGACAGCACGGTCCTTTCGAGCCTCACCGGTTGCCTCTTGGCGAAATGGAGTATACAACGATGCCTCAGATCATGAAGAAGCTCGAAGGCCGGTGGGTCACATCGAACGAGAGGCATCGATGACTGCGCAGCGACCGGTCGTGGGCATTCTCGTCGGGGGAGGACCGGCGCCCGGCATCAACAGTGTCATCAGTGCCGTCACGATCCGCGGCATCCTGGGCGGCTGCGAGGTCGTTGGCCTCCTCGACGGATTTAAATGGCTGATGGAAGGAACGGCGAGCCGTGTGAGACCGCTCTCGATCGAAGAAGTCAGCCGCATTCACTTCCGGGGCGGGTCGTTCCTCGGCACCTCCCGCGCGAATCCGACCAAGCAACCAGCGCATCTGGATCAAACGCTGTCCGCTCTGGCCGGCCTCGGTATCACGCGGTTGGTGACGATCGGAGGAGACGACACGGCTTTCTCCGCATTGAAACTGGAAGAGCGGTCCGCCGGCCGCCTCCAGGTCGTGCATGTCCCGAAGACGATCGACAACGATCTGGATCTTCCCTACGGCATTCCCACGTTCGGGTTTCAAACTGCGCGCCATGTCGGCGTGGAGATCGTCAAGAATCTCATGGTCGATGCCAACACCACCTCGCGCTGGTACCTGGCCGTGACGATGGGGCGCAAGGCCGGCCACCTCGCGCTCGGCATCGGCAAGGCTGCCGGTGCCACGCTGACGGTCATTCCGGAGGAGTTTCAAGAACGGCCGGTGCGGCTTCAGCGGCTGGTGGATCTTCTGATCGGATCCATGATCAAGCGGCTGAACAGCGGGCGGTCCGACGGCGTGGCGGTGCTGGCCGAAGGGCTGGTTGAGATTCTCGATTCCCACGATCTCGGGGGGCTGGAACATGTCGAGCGGGACGAGCACGGTCACCTGCGGTTGAGCGAGGTGGACCTCGGCGACCTGTTACGGCGCGAGGTGACCAAGGGAATGAACGCCCTGGGACTCCATGCCTCGATCGTTTCCAAGGACGTCGGTTACGAGTTGCGCGGCGCGGACCCGATCCCCTACGACATCGAGTACACGCGGGACCTGGGCTACTGCGCCGCGCAGTATCTGCTCGACGGAGGAACGGCGGCGATGGTGTCGATCCAGGACGGGCGGTTCACGCCCATTCCGTTCAAGCAAATGGTAGACCCCGTCACCGGCAGGACAAGAGTCAGGATGGTGGATATCCATTCCCAGTCCTACCAGATCGCACGGCAGTATATGATCCGGCTCAACGACGAGGACCTCCACGATCCGGACAGGCTTGCCGGTTGCGCCGAACTGGCCGGGCTCTCTCCTGAGACGTTTCGGCACCGGTTTGCCGTGTCGGTGCAATCCGATTCGAAGCACAAGACGAAAGGACATACGACATGAAGGTTCTGGCGGCAACAGATGGGTCGAAGTACGGTCGATGGGCGATCGAATGGCTGGCTCGCGTGCCCTTCAACATCCAGCCCGTGGTCCGCGTGCTGCACGTGGTGGACGTGGCCGGCTTGCGCGCCCCCTTCATGATTCAGCCCGTCATCGTGGGGACGGAGCGGTATCTTCAAGCGGAAATCAAGCGGATGGAGACGGCGGCGAAGGCCACGAAAGGACAAGCAACGGCATTGCTCACCTCGCTCGGTTTGACCGGAACGGTGAACGTGGATCGCGGCGGAGTGGCCGCGACCATTATGAAGCATGCCAAGCGCGGGGTCGGACTCCTGTCGATCGGTTCACGCGGGCTGGATGCGTTGGATCGCTTCATGTTGGGCAGTATCTCGAATCACGCGATTCACCATGCGTCGTGCTCTGTCCTGGTCGTGAAGGAGCAGCCCCGGCCGGTGCGGCAGATCGTGCTGGCAATCGACGGTTCGCCGGCGTCGAACAAGGCGGTCCGCTTTCTGATCCGTCAAATCAATCCCGTTCCCGACGGCCCCGAACGTGAACCGGTCATGGTCACGGTGGTGCATGTGATGCCGTATCTCAAGTACCCGGAACTTCGTGAAGCCGGAAACGCGGTCATGCGGCGCTCGGTGGACAAACTGGCCAAGGCGGGTTTCCAGGTGTGCGAGGCCATGAGGCTCGGAAAACCGGCTGATGAAATCCTCACCGTGGCCGGTGAGCACCGGGCAGATGTGATCGTCACCGGGGCCAAGGGGTTGGGCGCGATCGGACGGGTCTTGCTCGGCAGTGTGTCGACCCGCGTGGTCCAGCATGCCGCCAGTTCCGTCCTCGTGGTGCGGTAAAATCCTGAGACGCGCACCGGGCGGGCGAGGCTTGACGAAGGGGAGCGGAGCACCATAGACTGTCGACATCGGCTTCGCCGATGGTTCACTTATTTGTGAGGCTGCACGATGACTCCGTTGGTCAAGATCAATCAGGATCCCCTTCCCAATCGCCTGGTGACGGCTCTGTCGAAGATCGGATTGGCCATGAAAAGCCGCACCTGGCGTCGACAAGGGCGGCAGGGGATCGGGCCTTTGCAGGTGCAGGTGCTGAGCTTTCTCCGCTCGCGCCCCAACCAGTTGGCCACAGTCTCCACGATTGCGCGCGAATTGTCCGTGAAACTGCCTACAGCCTCTGAAGTCATCCGGACGCTCGAAAGGAAGCGCCTGGTACGCCGCCGCCGACGGGAAGTGGACAACCGGGTCGTGACCGTTCATCTGACCGCCCTCGGGGCGAAAGCGGGCCACGTGGCGCACGGGTGGCCTGAAATTCTGTCGTCCGCGACGCAGCACCTTTCGTCACAAGAGCAGGTCGGCCTCCTTACATCGCTGGTGAAACTGATTCGAGCCCTCCAACTGCAGGGCGAGATTCCCGTCGCGCGCATGTGCGTCTCGTGCCAGCATTTCCGGCCGCATGCGCATGCGGAAGCCGACCAGCCTCATCACTGCGAGTTTTTCAACGCCCCGTTCGGAGACCGGGCGCTCCGCCTTGATTGCCCGGAATACGTATCCGCTCCCACCGCCCAGGCCAAGGAAGTGTGGGATCGATTCCGACAGGCGATGTCCGCCTGATCCGGACTATTCAGAGCGGGCCTGCGGGAGATACAGCGAACGGTCCGACTCGATTTGCGTCAGCAAGTCATCCAGGGCCGACTGAAGTGCGGCTTCGATCGGGTCGCGGTCGGACGCGGTGACCCACCGCACCGATGAGCCCGCCGCCACGTGCTCAGCGCGATAGACCTTCACGGGTGCGCTTCCCTCGTTCATTTCCGCCTGCAATCGGATCCCGTAGTGATAGCGACTCTGTCGAGAGGTCATCGCCAGCTTTGTGGCGATGCGGAGCGTGAGTTCGGCGGAGTCCGTGGAGACCGAACTGAACGTGCTTCGCTGCTGCACATACCGGATCAGCGCCTGACTCAGATCGCGGTGCCGCCATTCCAAGAGTGCGATGCCCGGCATATGGTCCGCGCCTTCGATGGCGAGCGGGCCGACGGCCAGGTGCAGGGGACGCGGGATTGTCGCGGAGGCGGGAGCGGTCGGAAGCGGATTCACATGGATGCGGTGCACGCATCCGGTCAGGACGAGCAGCAGGAGGATGAAGAGCCTGACAGCCATAGACAGATGGGGGAAGTCAGGAAAACCGCTGTCGACCGGCAGCGTGCATGAGACAGTCGAGCGGTGCACGCATGGGATCACTGAGCCGGGGCCTGGGACAGGATCTCCAGATCCTTGAGGGCCCGCGCGGCCTGCTCCCGGTAGGGGCGTTCTGCCGGATTGGTGTAGCTATCGACCACGCGTTGATAGGATGCCCGGGCCTTGTCCGGTTGCTGCTTGATGGCAAAATACTGGCCCAACGCGATCCAATTCTGCGCCGCCGTTTCTCTCGCCGTTTTCATGAGAGCGAATTCCCGCTCGACCTGTGAAGTGCCTTGTCGCGCGGCTCCTTTGCGGACGCTTTCCGCCATCTGATTGGCCATGGCTTCGATCTGCTGATTCTCGTGGATGGCGGCCGCCACGCGATTGGCCTTGAGGTGGGTGTAAAAACCGTCGACATGATCTTTGATGATCTCTGCCCGCTCGTGATACGCATCATGGGCGCAGCCGGAGGCCAGCAGAGCGCCTAGGACAAAGAGAGAGACAACCGGGCGGGTACACAGATTGCGGGTGAGCGTCATGCGGTCCTCGCAGGAACCATGAGCCAGGCGGATCAGCTGCGAAGCAGTCTAACACATTTGCCCACTGAAAGCCCTTGAACCTGTCCCGACCCCTGCGTTATCTTATCCGCCTGGAATGGAACAGGACCTTCTCTGGCGTCAGGCCGGTACCGTTCGAACAACGAGGAGGATGAAATGGGGAAGAGCTTGAAAGGGACCAAAAGTCACGACAATCTCAAACATGCATTTGCCGGTGAATCCCAGGCCAACCGTCGGTACCTGTATTTCGCTCGGCGTGCGGATATCGAGGGCTATCCCGACGTCGGCGGGCTGTTTCGCGATACGTCAGAGGCCGAAACCGGTCATGCCTTCGGCCACCTGGACTTCCTGAAGGAAGTGGGCGATCCGGCGACCGGTGTCCCGATCGGCAACACGGACGCGAACCTCAAGTCCGCCATCGAGGGTGAAACGTATGAGTACACCCAGATGTATCCGGGCATGGCCAAGACCGCGCGCGACGAGGGCTTTGCCGAATTGGCCGAATGGTTCGAGACGCTGGCGAAAGCCGAGCGCTCGCATGCCAATCGGTTTCAGAAGGGGCTCGACAGTCTGAAGGGCTAACTGCCCGCCGCCAGTAGCACTCAGCGGTCAGTTTTCGGCATCCAGCGTATGTATGGTGGTGCCGAGGGCTGACCGCTGAGTGCTTTCTCATGAGGAATGGACCGTGAAAGGTTTGAGCCTGATCCATCCCGTCGATGCCAAGCACTTGGAGAAGGAAACGCTGCGAATCTACGAGATCTGCGACGGCTGCCGCCGCTGTTTCAACCTGTGCCCTTCATTCAACACGCTGCTCGATCGGATTGATGTGTACGAAGGCGACGTGACCAAACTGACGCCGGCCGACCACCATCAGGTTGTCGACGAGTGTTACTACTGCAAGCTCTGCTTCAACCATTGTCCCTATACCCCCCCGCATCACTATGAGATCGACTTCCCCCATCTGATGGTCGTCTGGAAAAAGCGTCTTGCGGAGGAACGGGGCGTCCAATGGCGGGACCGGCTCCTGACGATGACGGATCTGATCGGCAAGCTGGGTAGCGCCGCGGCGCCGTGGGTGAATGGATGGCTGAAGCACCCTCTGGCCAGACGGCTCCTCGAACGTTTCGCGGGCATTCACCGGGACCGACAGATGCTGAGTTTCTCAGGCGAGACGTTTGCTCGATGGTTCGGCCGTCGCGAGCCGGTCAAGGCCAGTGAGCCGCCGGTCCGCAAGGTCGCGCTGTTCGCCAGCTGCATGGTGAATTTTCAGGCCACGGACATCGGCAAAGCCACGGTCCAGGTGCTGGAGAAGAACAACGTCCAGGTGGTGGTGCCGGAGCAGCGTTGCTGCGGGATGCCGAGCTTTGATATCGGTGACACGCAGGCGATCCAGCAGTCCGCGCGTGCCAATATTGCCTCGCTGCATCCGTGGGTGCTCAAGGGGTATGATGTCATCGTACCGACAGCGAGCTGCAGCTTGATGCTGAAACGCGAGTATCCGGAACTCAACCGCGACGAGCCGACGAAGCAGGTCGCCGAACGAACCTTCGATGTTTGCGAGTATCTGATGGCGATGAAGAGGGAGGGACAGCTGGCGACGGATTTCCCCAGGCCGCCGGGCCGCGTCGCCTATCAGATTCCCTGTCATCTTCGGGACCAGAACATCGGCTTCAAGTCCAAAGAGTTGATGGAATGTACCGGAGCGCAAGTGGAAGTGATCGAAAAGTGTTCGGGACACGACGGGGCCTGGTCCGCCAAGACGGAGTTTTTTTCGCTGTCGATGAAGATTGCGGGAAAGGCCGTGCGTGCCATCGAACAAACGCCGGTCGATCTGGTTGCGACTGACTGCCCCTTGGCCGGATTACAGCTGGATCAGGCCGGAGCTTCGACGCATGCGGGGGGGAGGGTGGCCCTGCACCCGATTCAGATCGTCCGCGATGCCTATGGGCTCGGGAATGACGGGTGAGGGGACAACCGGTGAAGGCGATTACTCAGGAAGATGTCATCCCGAACGAGCAGTACGAACGGCAGCGGGAGGCTTTTCGGGCCGGGATCATCGAACTGAAGCGGCGGCGGCGGATCGCCGTCGGCCCGTTGATCGCGCTGGTGTTTGAGAACCGGGAGACCCTGCGGTTTCAGATTCAGGAGATGCTTCGCGTCGAGCGGATCGTCGATCCGGCCAAGGTCCAGGATGAACTGGACGTGTATAATGCGCTCCTGCCCGCGCCGGACGAGTTGAGCGCCACCCTCTTGATCGAGATTACCGATGAGGCCATGGTCAAGCACTGGCTTGATCAGTTCATGGGGCTTGATCGCGGGCAGACAATCGCGATCGTGGCGGGGTGCGAGAAGGTCTTCGGCCAGTTCGAATCCGGCCACAGCCATGAGACCAAGATCAGCGCCGTTCACTTCGTCCGCTTCCGTCCGACCGCGGCGATGAAGGCGGCCATTGCCGACCTCCGCCAGACGGTCCTGCTCACCGTGGATCACGGTGAGTACCATGCGCAGACGACCGTGCCTGGCAGCATGAGAGAAGAATGGCTCTCCGATCTCAATGAAAGTTGTTAGTGTTGAGCGTTGGGTTGTGAGTTGCCTTCGGCAAACTAAGAACGAACAATTCACAACTTAAAACTATGCCGTCGGTCTTATTGACGAAACGCATCGAATTTGCAGCGTCCCATCGCTATGTCAAGCCGGAGTGGGACGAGGCGAAGAACCGCGCAGTGTTCGGCCTCTGCTACAACCCACCCGCCCACGGACACAACTATCTGCTCGAAGTGACCGTCTCCGGCGAGATCGATCCCAAGACCGGCATGGTCGTCAATCTGTTTGATCTGAAGCAGGTCCTGCTCGCCGTGATCGAAGAATTCGATCACAAGAACCTGAATCTCGACATGCCCTATTTCAAGGACCGGATTCCCACCTCGGAGAATCTCGCGCGGTTGCTCTGGACGAAGCTGGCACCTCAACGGGATATCGGCACCCTCCATGCCGTGCGTCTCTGCGAGGATGAGGATCTCTCCGCCGAAGTGACGGCGGCAGGGGGGCTGGATGTGGCTGCGGTGACGAGACGCTACTCCTTCACGGCGATCCAGGAGAGCAATCAGGGCCACACCTGGGATCTCTTCGTCACGGTCCAAGGCACGATCGATCCGGTCACGGGCATGGTCGCCGACATCGGGGCCCTGGATCGACTGGTCCACGACCACGTGGTGAAACCGTTCGACCGGCAGGACCTTCGACAGGTGCTTGGTTCCAAGACAGTCAACGGAGAACTCCTCGCCCGGACGGTCTGGGACCGTCTCGTCACTCATATATCCGGCGGAACCCTTCACAACGTCCGCCTCGTGCAAACCCGCGACCTCGCGTTTGACTACGCCGGTTGAACGGACTGATGGAAAGAATGAACCACCTGAAGCCGGAGAGTGAAAAACTGTTTCGTGCCAAGCAACAACGCTGGGAGAGGCTGGCAGCCCTGCCGTTTCCTGAAAGGGTGGGGGGTGTCGTCCGAATGCAGCGGATGGCGGCGCCGCTGTTGCGTGCCCGTGACGGAAGCTTGCAATAGCCCAACAGAAACCGGCCTCGCCCACCTCCACAGTCACCGTGATCCCTGCGTCTCTCCGTTCCATCCAGCCTCCGACCATTGGGTGACTCGCTAGCCCACGGCGCGACTGTCGGAGAATCCACGACCTCCGCGGTGCAATAGACACACTCTTACCTCACTGGATGAGGTGATACGAACGGGGAGATTGCATTGGTTCCCTAGGCATGATCCATTGTGCCCCCATCTTGTGTGATACCTGTCAGCATGGGTGGTCCCGATGGCCCCAAGCATGGTTGGATTCCTGACACAGGTACATCGGAACGAAGAGGGGGTTGTTTGCAACCCTCAATAGGAAGGGCCTGCGCGCAATCGTGTAGCACTCCTTTACAGGCCGCGGTTCCCTTCACGACCAGAGCAGCGCCGCCCGCACCAGGAAGCCGGCCATGATGTTAATGGCACACGGAGATGGCAATCGATGATCTCACGGAGAGGAAGTTATCCCGATGAATAGTCTTGTGACCGTCGAGGGGATCCAGAAGCGGATCTTACTTCTGCGTGGACAAAAGGTCATGCTCAGCATGGACCTGGCCGAATTGTATGACGTCGAAGTTCGTGCGCTCGTGCAAGCCGTCAAGCGGAACCGGGAACGGTTTCCAGACGATTTCATGTTCCAATTGAACAAGACCGAGTTCGCACACTTGAAATCACAAATTGTGACTTCAAGTTGGGGAGGTCTCCGTCGCGCAGCTCCATATGCGTTTACCGAGCAGGGCGTCGCGATGCTGTCGAGTGTGTTAAGAAGCCGACGCGCCATTCAAGTCAACATTACCATCATGCGCACGTTCGTTCAGTTGCGCGAACTGGCCGCGACACATAAAGAGCTGGCGGCCAAGCTCGCTGAGTTGGAGCGTAAAGTGGCAGGCCACGATGGGCACATCAGATCGCTCTTCGAAGCCATCCGTCAACTCATGAACCCGCCAGCTTCGCGGGGACGCCGAATCGGGTTCGAGATGAAACCCCAGGGCACAGGAAAACCGAAGGGGCATCACAGATGAACTGCTCGATTCAATCCGTTCGAACGACCCAGACGTGCCGTTCGCATCGGTGGATGGAGAGTCGGGAGGTGAGCAAGTGGCATCGGAACGTGTGCTAAGAGAAAGCGGCGACTGAAGAACCAGAATCGCGTTTTGGCCCCTGTGCGTCGGAACGATGACGGGTCCTTTGAGGCCCATCAGCTTGACGAGCATTTGCGCACGGTGACCGAGTTTGGAGATGATGGATAGACAAGCTGGCCGAGTCACGCACACCTGGATGGGGGATGAGTGGGAATAGGGGCAGGTGAAATGCGACAGAGCGGATCAGGGAGCGAATAGTTCCGCAAGAAGAGCCAGCACGCGGTCAGCCGTGACGTGGTCGATTGTTCCCAGGCGCTTGACCAGACGAGTGTTGTCTACGGTGCGGAGTTGGTCCAGCACAATCTGCCCCGTCTTGCGACGAAAGCGAACAGGTACTCTG
>DASPGL010000224.1:0-4940 GCA_035620635.1 Nitrospira sp.
GCGACGCACTCTTCATGCTCGCGCCTGTGCCGTTGAGAGGCAACACACGCTGATCACCTGCCGGCAGCACACGGAGATAGCCCCACTGACCGGACTGGGAGTATGGCAGTCGCTGATTGCTGTACACGTAGTCACCTGGCAAGCGGTAGGGTCCGCCCGCCGACGGAATGAAGGCATCCAGCGTTTCGGATCCGGAGTACTCGACCACACTGATCTGATCGGCCCCGCGCATGAAGGGCTCAATCGGCCACTCATGCTTCTCCACGCTGAACATCCCGTTTTGTTCGTTATTCGCCCCGATCACGTGAATGCGGACAGGATCGCCTGCATGCGATTCGATGATGGGGGTCGCGGGATCCTCCGGCTTGTCCACTTTGCAGGGTTGGAACACCTTCCCCAGCGAGCAGCCCTGTTCCTCTCGATACTTGTACGGCTCGGACCGGTAGTTCACGCCGGTCAAGCCCGCCACGTTCTGCACATACGGCATGAAGCTGGTGCCGATGATGTTGTCTTCGTCCTGGAAGAACAAGGCCACATCGCGATAGTTGGCCCTCATTTCATTCCCGGGCACCGTGCGATCAATGATGACGTCCGCCGCCCAGGCATTCTTATTCGTCAGATCGGCGCCGGTCTTCGGATCCCGGTACTTCGAGCCCTTGGGACCGACCACGATTGCACCGAAGAGGCCGTTGCGGGGATTCATCATCACATTGCCCCAGTCCCACACGAGCGAAGTCGTTTCGCCGTTGAACGGATCGGCATAGTAGGTGTACGACCGTTCCGTCCCCGGAGCGATCGTCTGGTCGCCGGGGTTGTTCCCCACGTTGGCCCCCAGCGAATCCTTGGGATCGAAAGCCATGCCGATCGCGGAGAAGGATGCCTTGCTTTCTTTCATTCTGTTCTTGAGACTCACCTTGACGCAATCGCCGACGTTCACACGGAGCGTGAGCGGCATGGGTTGCGCGCCACCGGACACCTTGGCGACATCTTCTTCCAGCGCATAAATCTTGGCATCCGGGTTGGTGATCTGGATCTTGCGCTCGAAATCCACTTCGATCGACTCGGGCGCCTTGGGATTGAATGTCATGGACGGATAGTCCATCGCCACCACGTTGAAGCTCTTCACCGGAGCATCCGCCGGACACACCGGCAAGGCCTTTGGAATCTCGCCCTTGTTCGAAAACCCGGCCGGCAGCTTCTTCAGGTCAGCCTGTTCCTTCTCATGCACCCTCACGATCCCCCACCCGCCCTCGGAGAACTTGGATGAACGGCCGTTGAAGTGGATATAGTCCCCCGCCTGATGCCGCGGCCCGCCGGCCTCCGGCACGACAAGATCGTACCGCTCCGCAATCCCGATGTGGATCGAGTTCTTGCGGTTGGCATCAGCCGCGTAACGCTCGGTCCAGAAGGTATGGCCGGACAAGGTCCAGACCATCGACTCATTCATCAGGGTATGGAGAAGCCGGAACACCATGGTGTCTCCCACGTAGGCCCTGAGCGTCGGCGTGTACGGATCCCCGTGAATCTGACTGTTAAAGACCTGCGAGACGTCCGGATTCGTCGCCAGCCGCTGAGCGATCGGGCCCGCACGGAAGTTCAACCCGCTGCCCGTGGTGTGCGTGCCGCCGTTCAAGAACGGCATCGGGGTCATATAGATCTTTTCCGGCATCATGAACGACACCGTTTTCCCCGCTTCGAGCGCGACTTCGATGGGCTGACCGGGAGGGTTGCCGGCCGTCACGATGTTGACGGTATGCGGCACCGTGTCGTGCACCTGCACCATCAGCTCGCGGAAGCTGTTGTTCACGCCATGCCCCACCGGCTCGTTGGTATGGATATCCGCGATCGGGCCGCTCCGGACGAGCTTGCCGGTCTTCGGATCGTGATAGGTGGACCCCACCGGCTCGGCAATGAAGGTACCGAACCCGCCGTGCGGCCACGTCGTGGCGCCGAACGCGTGGTCGTGCCAGAAGACGGTTCCGACGTCCGCATCGACCCAGAACCGCTGCCGCACGAACTCCACGGTAATGATGTCGTTCGCCGGATGGTCGTTCTTCAGCCCCTTGGCCAGGGTGATCGAGTTGCCGTTGATCGCCTTGATTCGGGAGATTTCGTTGCCCTTCACGTTATCGGCACCGACCAGAATCAAGGTGCCGACGTGGTATTGCTTGGCGTTCTTCACGGTGATGGTGGTTGCGCCCTTCTTGGCCGCAGCCGTCAACACCGTATTCATCGGGGCCGGGAGGCCCTTCTGATTCTTCTTCTCCAGCATCGTGAACGGGCGGACCGATTGCTCGTACGAGAACCCGGTGATCACGCCGTCCGACGCCTGGTTATCGAACTGCAGGAAGTGCCAATGGGTGTTGATCTTGGACGACTGGAAGTTCGTGTAGTCGTCGTCGTCCCACTCACTGGTCAAGGTCCAATCCACGCAATCGTAAATGTTCCCGCGCACGACCAGGGGATATTTCAAATCGTCATTCGCGCGGACCGCCGCTTCCTCTTCATGAAGGACGTAGATCAACCCGTTGGGGTCGATCACGGGCGGTTCCTTTCCCTGTGCCTTTGCAATCTTGATCGGCAGCTTGATGAAATGCACGTTGTAGTTCTTCCGTCCCGCATTCGCCGGGCAGAGGCTCCAGTTGCCGTTTTCGCCGGGCACCGCCTGATCGACACTCTCCTCCCCGTTGGCATCGCGGCGAATCATCTCCAGCCATGGCGCACCGACGTGGTTCGGCGAGAACATCACACGCTTCCCGAAGTGCGGCGTCAGGTGCGGCCAGGCCACTTTGCCGGTCAACGGCTCGAACATGATCGGGTGACGCTTCCCCGGATGGCTGGATTTGTACTTGGGATTGTCAACCGTGCTCTCTTTTTCGCTCATCGCCTTCGTGCCTTCCCAGACCCAATCCAGCACGGTGGCGTCATAGGAGACAATCTGGGCCTTCTCATCATCCTTGTGGCCGGGCCTCCCTTGCGGCGGCAACTGCATCTCGACCCAGTCCTTTATGGTGATCGTCGCCGGGTTGCCCTTCCAGTTGCTCTTGCCCTTTTCGACGATCTTGAACTGCATACCGAACCAATCGACCGTCTGCCCGATCAACTTGTCGGAAGAAATCGGCGTCTTGATACGACCCTGGCGATCCGGCAGTTCGCGCAGGTCCGGCATCACGTCGTTCCTCAGGTCACCCTGCTGGAGCGTGTTGTACACACGCCAGTACCCCCACATACCAGACACGTAATGGTGCGCCACATGACAGTGGAAGAGGAAATCTCCCGCCAGTTGCTGACAGAGACCGGAGCCGCATTCCGTTTCCAGATCGAGCGCTTCGGACGGTCCGATCACTTCCACATCAACTCGGTCGGTCTTGTGACGAATGACGGGATACTTGACCGGCCCATTGACCGCGGTGGCCCACAGATTCATGTCATCGATCGCCCGAGGGCTGCGCGGCCAGCGAATCGTCCCTCCGTGCGGATGGTGCGAGTGAAACACCTCTGATCCCCCGTGGACCAAGCGGAATTTCGCAGGGTCGCCAATGTAGGACCTCGGGATCGTCGGAGACGCGTCACCGAAGGTATAGGAGCTATAGCCCATCGACTCATCTTCGAACCCGAAGTATTCGTGCTGCAAATGCATGTTGTTGATGCCAAACGGTTCGCTCCGGTAATTGATCGCACGGCCTCCTGGGCGATACGTATCGGTCAGAGGATCGCGCTGCGGCAAGAAATCGCCCTTCTTATTCAACGGGCGAAAGGCCTCGTCACCGACCTCGTGGTAGTACAGCACGAATTCGCGGAAGTCCGGACCGGTCCCGTTCTTAATCATGACCTGCCAACCGCTGGTGGCTGGAGTCGCCTCGCCGCTTCCGAGCGCTTCCCAGTAGGTGGAGCCGCGGGGTTCCACGACGAATGAACCGAAGAGACCCATCACGGTCAATTCACGGTCATTGCTATAGGTATGGAACTGCCGGACCCCTTCCTGAGTATTCGGATGGATGTACCATTCGAAATCCCCGCTCTTATCCTGAGCGACGATGCTGTCAGGGTTCGTTGTAGCCGCAGCAGCGCCGGTCGCGCTCACCACCATGGCCGACCCATGGATGTGGAGGCTGACTTCCTCGCCGCCTTCCAATTTGTTGGTCAACTTGATCTTAAGGCAGTCGCCCTGGTTCGCCCGGAGCGTCAGCGGCTGAATCCACTGGGCCTGCACCCCCGGAATGACGGCGCCAGGATCGAACCCATCTTGTTCGCGAGCTTCCCTGTTCTTTGTTTCCTCTTCTCGGACCTTGTCGAGATTTTCGTCCAGCACATACATGTACCCCGGATAGAAATCGAGCCACTGGTTAAGAGTGATTTCGACGTTGATCGCGGACACATGATACTGTTTCACCGGTGCCGTCGCGGGACACTTACCGCCGCCCGTCATGGCGACAGGTTCGACACGGGCATCGGACATGAGGAGCATGTCCTGTCCGCCGGCTCCATACTGGTGCATCATGGAGGAGGTATTGAACATGCCGGTGTTGACAGCCTGCACCTGTGGATCATGGGACATATGCTCCATGATGCGCTGATGCTGCTGTTCGACCATCGACGCGCGATTGGCCCTGCCGGACATCGTGTCCTCGACGATGGTCTGCCCCTTGAGCTGTTCCGCCCACGTCGGCAGCTGATGGCTCATCGCGAGATGGGATGACGAATCCTCAGCCGATGCGAGCGGGGCCCCGAGCAGGACCGCGCCTGTGACCAGACTGAGCAGACGGGTACTTACATGACGTGGGTTCGAAAACATGGACCGACCTCCTCGAAAATGGTGAGTAACCGGCTTACCAACCTGAATGAAAGCGCTAGGATTGACGAATTGATTGACGTTCACGTTCACCTCTCGCGACCCCGAGAGGCGGCCATCTTCAACAGGAGCGCAAAAGATACTGAAC
>DASPGL010000225.1:0-6486 GCA_035620635.1 Nitrospira sp.
GGTTTGGTGGGCCGTGTAGGGGTCGAACCTACGGCCCGCTGATGAAGAGTCAGCGGGTGACGATGATGCGAGGCTGCCTCAATTCAGAATGGGCGGGTGGCGTCGATCCGTAACTCCGGCCGCTTCAGCCCTTACCACTCCGAAAGGGTGGGCCGATTCGTCTCCAACTGCGCGCATGCAACGAGCACCGCCAAACAGAACTGGTTCGACCCGGAGTCCTTCTGAATCAGTCTTGGCGACGGGAGAAAACCCACTTCTTGCGTGCGCGTTGCGCGAGCACAGCAGACGAACGAGCCACACTCCCATCCTCACTTCTTAAAGATCAGCCGCGGCTCCGTCATCGCCCCCATCGCCACCGCCACGAGTTCCCACCCGCCTGCGCCAAACTCGTTCAGCTTGGTTTGCATGTTCTGTGTATCAGGGAGCACCTCGATGATTTTGTACTGAAACCGTTTGGGCTCCTGCGCTTTCGCCGTGAACGGTTGTCCCATGAGCAGGAGCAATCCCAGCACGCCGAGACTGACGCCCGCGATCAACCACGCGATAGAAAGTCGTGCATTCTGCATGTGTACCTCGCTGTGTTCTGTGTTAGGGATGTGCACCTGTCAGTTCTTGCCGATACGCAAAGCAGCTTTCTTCGGCAGAACCTGCTGGAAAAAATGAATTGGCGAAGCGAGGAAGCCTGCCTGCTATGAGGCGCGGGCCTTAGCAAGGGCTGGCGAATGAGCTTCAATTTTTCGCATGGCTTCTCGGTCGTATACCTTCTCGCCGCAGGCCGGGCACTCGTGGAACTCCAGCCTTGGCACTGAGTAGGTCTGGCCGTGAAACTGGCCGGTCCACTTGCGTCGAACTTTCTTGATTTTTTCGCTCCCGCAGGTAGGGCATTTAGTGATGGCGAGCATTTGTATTGGCCTCTCAGATGGCCTTCTTTGACGAGATGAGGAAGTAGTAAGTTTCCGCCGCGGCTTCGGACACCAGTTTACCTTTCGAATAAATCAGAAGTCCACTCAGGTTCGTACTCTGAATCACATAGAGGCGCTCTCCCGAGCTCTTCCGGCGGACGCTTGTGGAACGAACAACCTTGGATATCGCCACAGCGTTGAGGATCGACTCCGCCACATCGAGTTCTGTGAGACCGTCCGCTTCCATCTCCACTCGAGCTTTCTCGCTGAAGGCATAATTACCAGCCAGCACCGCTCGCTTGATTCGAATCAGGATATCGCTCATGGATGCGCGACTCGCCAGTTCTTGCCGACGCCAAGATCCACCTTGAGCGGCACCGACAAGCCAAGCTGCGTCCCGACCGCTTCCATCTCGTGCTTCACCAGCCGCTTCGCTTCGTCCATTTCCTTCTCCGGCACTTCGAAGATCAATTCGTCATGGACCTGGAGGATCATCTTGGTATGCGGCAGGTCTGCGTGAAGTGCCTTGTGCACGTTGATCATCGCGACTTTGATCAGGTCGGCCGCCGAGCCCTGGATCGGGCTGTTCACCGCCATCCGCTCACCGACGCCTCGCTGCACCGGGTCGCTGCTTTGCAGTTCCGGAATGGGCCGGCGGCGTCCTAAGATGGTCGTCGTGTACCCCTTCTCCCTGCCCTCGGCGATGTTGCGGTCCATCAGCGCCCGCACGGCGGCAAACTTCTCGAAGAAGGTCTCGATGTATTGCTTGGCCTCGGCCTGCGAGACGCCGATGTTCTGCGAGAGTCCGAAGGGGCTGATGCCGTAGACGATGCCGAACACCACGGTCTTGGCGGCGCGCCTCATGTCGCGCGTGATCTGGCCGGACGGCAAGCCGAAGATCTCCATGGCCGTCGCCATGTGGATGTCCTCGCCCTTCACGAACACGGCGAGCAAGCGGGGATCCTGTGACAGATGGGCGAGAATGCGCGGCTCGATCTGGCTGTAGTCGGCGCAGAGCAGCTCATGGCCCTTCGGCGCGATGAAGGCTTCACGGATACGCAAGCCATAGTCGCCCTTCACAGGAATGTTCTGCAGATTGGGATCGGTGGACGAGAGCCGTCCGGTGGCCGCAACGGTCTGGTTCAGTGAGGTGTGCAACCGCTTCGTATCCGGATGAATCAGCTCAGGGAGAGCATCGACGTAGGTCGACTTGAGCTTGCTCAGGCTGCGATAGTTCAGGATCTGCGCAGGCAGGTCATGTTGCGCCGCCAGCTGCGTGAGCGTGTCTTCGTCGGTCGAATAGCCGGTTTTCGTCTTGCGGATCGGCTTGAGTCCCAGCTTCTCGAAGAGGACCGTTGCCAGCTGCTTCGGCGAGTTGATATTGAACTCGCCGCCTGCCAGGCCGGCGATGGTTTCCATCATCCGGTCCAGATCGCGGTCCAGTTCTTTACCCAGTTCATGCAGCCCTTCGACATTCAGGAGAAAGCCGTTCCGTTCGACCTCGGCCAGCACCGGCACGAGCGGCATTTCGACATCCTGGAACAGCTTGAGGCTACCTTGTTCCTTCAGGCGGTCCAACATGATCGGGGTGATTGTGGCGATGGCTCTGGCGGCTGCTGCTGCCTCCTCCTGCGAACCGGTATCCACATCGAATAATGATTGCGGGGCCTTCGTCTCGTGCTCGTGCCCGCCCAATCGTTGCCCCAGCATCTCCAATGCGAGCGTGTCCAGCTGATGATCGCGTCGGTTGGGGTTCAACAGATAGTCCGCCACCATGGTGTCGAAATAAGGGCCCGCGAGGGTGAGGCCGATGTGGTGAAACGCCAGCAAGACCGCCTTCAGATCATGGACCGCTTTGGTCCTCGTGGTGTCCTGCAACAGGCCGGTGATCGTCCGCAGACACTCGTGGACGTCGAGGGAGATGAACGCCGTCTTCCCTCCCGAGGAGAACGCCATCCCTTGCACGTCTGCGTGAATTCCGGACCCGCCGGACAACAGGCACTGCACGGCCAGCGTGGCGTTGGCCTGGAAGGACGCCACAAAGGCCCGGGCCGCCTGCTCGCTTTGGATGAGTTCGGTCGAACCGTGTGGCGCGTCGGCCGTCCCGTGTGAAGCCTGAATCGACTTGAGCAATGTGGTGAATTCCAACTCGCGGAGTAGCTCGCTGAGATGGGCGTCATGGGGCGGCTTGAGCTGCAGCGCTGCCGGATCGAACTCCACGGGGCTTTGGGTGTCGATCGTGGCCAGCCGGCGACTGAGCCGCGCGTGGTCGGCTTGGTCGACCAACAGTGTTTTCACCCTCGGGGGAGTGACTTCGTCCACGTGCTCCAACAGGGCTTCGATGGTCCCGAACTGTGCGATCAGCTTCATCGCCGTCTTTTCGCCGATGCCTTTCACGCCGGGAATGTTATCGGTGGCATCTCCCATCAGGCCCATGATCTCGATGACCCGGGCCGGTTCTACGCCGAAGCGCTCGCGGCATTCCGCTTCACCGAACCACTTGTCTTTGACCGGATCATAAATACGGATCTGCGGGGTGAGCAGCTGGAACATATCCTTGTCGCCCGTGACGATGACGATGTCGTAGCCGGCCTGTTCGGCTTTGCGCGCCAGCGTGCCGATCAGATCGTCGGCTTCATATCCGGCCTGACGGAGCCCCGGGATCGCCAGCGCGTCAACCACACGATGGATGTAAGGAATCTGAGCCTTCATCCCGTCCGGCATCGGCGGGCGTTGGGCCTTATAGTCTTTGAATTCCTCATGTCGCAGCGTCGGACCCTTCTCGTCGAACGCCACGGCCAACCCATCGGGCCGGTGCTCGCGGATGATTTTCAAGAGCATGGTGGTGAAGCCATACACGGCGTTGGTCTGGAGGCCTTTGGAGTTCGTCAGAACGGGGAGGGCAAAAAACGCGCGGTAGATATAGGCGCTGCCGTCGATCAGGTAGAGAGTTTTGCGGGTGGCTTGTGAGACAGGCATAAGTCTAGCGTACAGTGTTTCGCCGTCAGCGGTCAGTCCCTCATACGCGTCGTCCATTCACGACCGGCTGCTGAACCCGGCACCTGCCTCCTACGGATCCGGCGCGACGACCAGCGGCGGCTTGCCGAACTTCTGGCGCATGCTGTTAATGGCGCCCAGCACGGCAGGCTGGCCGATCATTCGGGCTTCGAGCTTGCGTTTGCCGGGGAAATCCAACATGGAGATTCCGATAAGCATGGTCAGAATCCCCTGGCCGGGGAGAAACAGCATGAGAAATCCGGCAAAGAGAAAGATCACGCCGATGAGGTTCTTGACGAGATGGCCGATGACCCGCAGCACCGGGTGATGGTCTTCCATCCAGGGACGCGGAACCCGGATATCAAAGAAATCGGTGGGCAGGCGTATCAGGATGAACGGGATGGCGATCAGTGAACTGACGAAAAACACGATGGACAGAATCGTCAGGGTGACCAGAGTCTCGGTCGACACATATTGTTGCACCGTGGCAAGCAGCCCGTCCATCGGGCGGCATCCTAGCATGGGCCTCCATGACCCTCAAGGCGACGGGGCGGCAGTCCTGTGTTTACGGCGACCGGCACGGCGGCTATAATCGGTCCGCACGGAGCGTACATGCGCCCTTCCAGACAGCACGCCGTTGGTTGTGTTCTGGTGCTGGCCGGTGTCTTTTCAGGCCCTCACCTGATTCGAGCCGCGGAGGTGCCGGCCGCGGAAGATCTTCACGTCGAAATCGTCGGGAAGGGGTTGGGCAAGGAAGTCGTCATCACGCAAGGCAGGCGTGAATGGTTCATGATGGTGGAGGTCACGCCGGAGAACACGGTGGTGATCCGGCAGGAGAAAGACGGTGATCGTTACCTGGTAGACGAAAGCGAAACGCACGACCGCCCCTTGACCTCGGACGAAGTGGATGCCGCCGTTGCGGACTATGTCAACAGCGTCAAGACCCGGGCCCGGAGGAAGTAACCGCTATGCCGCAGAAACCCAAGTTCGTCATCTTCGCCCATAATGCCACCTATGACAAACTCCACCAGGTGGCGACGCTCGGCATGACCGCCGCGGCGATGGGAAAAGACGTGATCATCGTGTTGCTCTTCTGGACGATCAAGAAACTTGCGGAGGGAAGAATCGACGAGGTGGACTTTCCGCCGGAGTATGCCTCCGCCGCCGGCGATGTCGCACGCCTCTTGAAGGAGAAAAAGGTTCCCAAGATTTCGGAGATGCTGCAGGACGCCAAACATGTCGGGACGGTCCGGTTGATCGCCTGCAGTGCCGGGCTGGAATATATGGGTGTGGATAGTCGGGCGGTCGAGCAGCACGTCGACGAAGTGTTGGGGCTTCCCGCCATCCTCAAGCTGACCGAAGAGGCGGAAACGAAGCTGTTCATTTAGCGCGAGGCTCGCGCGATACGCGAGACTGACGCGACTGGCGTCCACCTTTCTCGCACGTCCCGCACTTCTCGCGTGTGCTCGCTCATCGCGAGCGCGTCACGCCCACTCGATCGCAATACTGGGTCAACTTGCATGCGCTGCACAACGGCGAGACCGGTTGACAGAGGTTTTGGCCGTAGGGCACGAGCAGGTCATTGAAGGTCATCCAATAGCGCTTGGGCAGCTTCTTTCGCAGCGCCGCCTCGCTCTCCTCCGGTGTCTTGGTCTTGATATACCCCCACCGGTTGGTAATCCGATGGACATGGATATCGACGCAGATGCCCGGCTTGCCGTATCCGACCGTCACCACTAAATTCGCCGTCTTCCGCCCGACCCCCGGGAGAGTCACAAGCTCGTCGATGGAATCAGGGACTGTTCCGCCATAAGCCTCGAGCAGCCGACGACAGATCTGGTGGATCGAACGGGCCTTCGTCCGGTAGAAGCCGACCGGATAGATCGCCTGTTCGATCTTCCTGAGGGGAAGTTTCAGCATGGCGACCGGTGTGCGGGCCAGGGTGAACAGTCTGGCACTGGCTTCACCGGTGGTTTTATCTTTTGTCCGGAGACTCAGCAGGCATGAGATCAGGATCAGGAACGGGTCACGGTCGGATTCCCGAGCGACGACGCCGACGACCGGTTCCTGCCATCGGCGGATCTCCCGCTTCACGATCCGGATCGCGGCATGGATCTGGTTTTGATGCATCAGCGTGGCGGAGTCGAAGAGGAACAATCGGTGCGGGGAGAAATAACAGACGCGCAGGCAGGAGGGGCGATGCCCCGGTTATTCAGGTTTCCGTTTTGACAACCACTTCTGACGTCGCCGTTGGGCTTCGCGCTGCTTCGCTTTTTTCCTGACGCTGGGCTTCTCGTAGAAACGGCGACGCTTCAGTTCGCGGAACAACCCCTCGCCCGCCAGCTTCTTCTTCGCCACCTTCAGAGCTTTTTCGACGTTGTTATTGAAGACTTTGATTTCCATCCGGTTCGACTTGTCACTTTCTCAGGCTGTGCCTGTTCGCGCCCGTGGTGCTATTGATCCGGCGCGGGAGTGTAGCACAGCTCCTTCAGTTCCTCAAGGCGGTGCTCGACCTTCAGGATTCTAGGACGCAGCAGGTCCATAAATTGCTGATTTTGCGCATGTTTTACATTCACCCGTACGATGT
>DASPGL010000226.1:0-3651 GCA_035620635.1 Nitrospira sp.
ACCATTCGGCCTTGGCCACTTCACCGGCGAGAATCAGCACCGACTTGTTCAAGGCCTGCGCCTGTTGGATCGCGCCAACCAGCCGGCTCACTCGATCTTCCCAAGGCGCATGCAGGGCCATTTTTCCTGCCCGACCGGCTCGAAGGCATTCGGCGATACGAGCGTTCCACTGGGGATCCGGGTCTGGAAGCGCCTCGTCGAACGAAATCCTGGCCCGGGCGCCGCTGCACTTCTCGTCATCGCCAGATAGCCGCGCACCTCGCCCTGGCCCGTTCATCGCGCTGCCCGTCGTCGCCGTGACAGTGATCCAGGACCGTTTCTCCAGGGTCTCCACGGCCTGACGACTGGTTCGGTCTTTGGGCTTGCAGAGAGTCGCGTACAGAATTCCGCCGGTCCGCCGGGCAATCCGTTCGAGTGTGGGTCGAAGTTCTTCGGGGCAATCGCCGGCCTCATGAGCCGTACGGCCCAGATCGGTGACGGCGCAGCGCCTAGGAGGCCCCGACGGCAGAGGATCAGCGGAAAAGATGAGCCGAAGACATTGGCCCCACGGGGCGGCATACCGTTCAGCGATCTTGCGCGACAACTCGAACAATACGGGAGAAATCTCCCTCTCGCCGGTGCCCTGAACCAGGGAACGAATCTCTTTGAGCGTCTCCGCCTTGACGCCACCCGGAGGCTTCTCGCTCAGAGAAATGACTGCGCCTTCGACTATCGTGCTGCCAAAGGGAACGAGTACTCGATGGCCGATGACCAGAGTCGGTGTCAGGGCGGGCGGGACGAGATAGGTGAAGGTCCCGGTAATATGGCGCGGGACGATCACGTCGGCGTATAACGGTCGCGCTCGTGGCGGAGCGGCGAATCGATCATTGAGCGGCATGCGGCATTGTAACAGCGTGAGAAACGGGAGGACAACGCAACCGGGAGAAGCTGATCGGCGCTCGCATGAAGGAAGATGCGAAGACAGAGTCGGCGAGGCTCGGCGGCCGCGGGAGAGATTCCTGCGGGAGGAATCCCTCCCGGACCAGAGAACGGCCCTAGTTGCCCGAAGTGCCGGACGGTTGGTTTGAATCCGGAGGCACGGCATCAGAAGACGATGCAGCCCCGCCGCTGTCGGAGGTGTTCGAAGATCCGGCTCCATCGGCTGCAGCGGGTGGCGAGGGTTCCGTCACAGACAGGGTGGCGGATCTGGTTGCCTTTGAGTCATCAGCCGTGACGGTGGGTTGATCCCCGCTTTCGCGTGCGCTCAGGCTGGATGGATCGCTCTGGAGCCTCTGTACCTGACCCGGGGGTTCAGGTTGTGATGCCTGTGAATCGTACTCCGGGGCATAGAGCAGAATCTCCACTCGGCGGTTCTTCGTGCGGCCCTCCTCGATCGTATTGCTCGCGGCCGGCTTGCTATCGCCATACCCCACCGAACTCAGCCGGGCCGAATCCATTCCTCCCTTTTCCACGAGGTAACGGACGACTCCGCTCGCGCGGGCCTTGGACAGCTCCCAGTTGCTCGGATAGCGTGACTTCAGCGACGGGCCGATTTCGACATTGTCCGCGTGTCCTTCCACTCGAATCAGCCTGGTATCACCGCTCGTCTGTAGGTATTCGATCAGCTGGTCCAGAACCTTGTAGCTCTCAGGTCTGATCGCCGCTTCGCCGGAATCGTAGCGGAGGAAATTAGGCAGCTCGCCCAGGTTGATGCGACTCTGCCCCGAGGTATCCTGCACCCGCGCACGGCTTGCAATCAGATCCGCCGGCAGGGATGCTGCGGCGGCCTGCTCCGTCTTCGTCGGCGTTGACTGGGGAGGCGAGGGTGGCGGGAGGTCTACCGGTTGAACGACGGGGGCCGAGAATCCGACAAGCTTGTACCGGTCGCCTTTATAAACCCGGGTAGTGGCCTTGACGATCCTTGCCGTCGCGGTGCGGTCTTCTATGGATAAGACTTTAAGCTGACCGATTTTCCGCGGAGGAAGTCCCGGGCTGTGGCGGTGAAGGTCCAAGAGGTCGCCCGGCTTGAGCCCGTCTTCCCGGCCCCGATCCAGGTACACGACATCGGCCAGAGACACCAGCGTCATGGCCCGGTCAGCCTGGAGTTCCACGATCATCCCGCTGAGCTCGGTCATTTCCGCTGCCTGGCTGACCTGCTCGTTCGGCTGAGGGGCAGCGTAACGAACGACGGGGTCCCCCGGGGTGATCGGGCTGTAACTGATGATCGTGTGCACCGGTGTTAGGGGATGGCCCGTATCCGTCACTTTCACCACGGCCACTCGAATTGTGACAAAGCCGAGATACTCCCTTGTGACCGGATGGAACACCTTGCGCACCCGCCGATAGACGGTAAAGAGATCGCCGACCGTTACCTCGTTCGGATTGTCGAGTTTGAGGTAGAGCGTATCCCCCCTGCCCGTGAGCATTCGATTGCCCGTCGTCTGATTGTCCCCCGTGATCAGATTGATAATCCCGTCACGCGGGGATGTTTTTTGGATGGCACCGCTTGCGAAGGTGAGAGCCGGTTCACCATAACGAATTGAACCGGCCTCCAGCGTCTGGGCCTGCACAGCCGGCGCAGATAGGCCGATTGCGAATGAGAGCGCAAGGACGAGCGGCGTGAGAGTTTTCATAGGCGTTGATTCCTTTTCCAGGGAAGTATCGTTGTGAAAACCATAGCAAATGTCATTGTATTGTCAAGAATTTAAGCTGATGCGGCGTCGTTTGACGTTGATTTTCATTCGATGGTATGGTGCCAGGAGACGGATTGGCACCATGATGAAGGATCACCAGGACCGGAACCTCGAGATCCCGCCGGCTATCCGGAAGAAACCGCGGATCGAAACGCAGATCCACCGGCGCCGAACGGTGGGGGTCCGTTCTCCGCTGGAAACAGAATGGGACCTCTCGCAGGGAGGACCTCCTGGCCGGTTGCGAACACGGCCGTCATCGAATCCCTCTGATTCGATCCGTCGTGAGAAGGGGACTGCCGCCAAGATCAGGCCATAGGGCAGCCAGATCTTCCGCACAACGTTCATCCTCCCCCGAGACGGGTGAACCCAGGGACGGTTCCCCCTGACCCGACGCCTCGAAGGTTATCTCCCCTAGGGCTTTCGGGGCCGTGCCTGTTAGGTCCTTTGTTCGCTTGCTATCGTCAAGACCTCGGCACTAAGATCCTCGAATACTCTTTCCAGGTCAATGCCTTGTGAGGCGGCGCCGATGAGTGGCTCGGATCTCTTGCTCGACTACCTGACCAAGTTTTTTCCGATTCTTCTGTTTATCTTCGTTGGCCTGGCATTCGGGCTCATCACTCTCGTGGTCAGCTACTTCCTGCAACCGAGGTATCCGGAACCAGAGAAGCTCTCGGCGTACGAGTGCGGTTCTGAACCGTTTTCGGATGCCCGCATGCCGTTTCCCGTTCGTTATTACATCTTTGCCATGCTGTTCGTCATTTTCGATATCGAAGTGATCTTTCTATATCCCTGGGCGGTTTCGTTTACGAAGATCGGCGTGATCGGTCTGGTCGAAATGCTCATTTTTATCGCGTTGTTTCTTGTGGCCTACATCTACGCCTGGAGGAAAGGCGCGCTCGAGTGGGATTGAGGTTGTTATGGGACTTATCCAGTTAGGACGTCATGAGAAGGACGGTGCCCCTGATGTCATCACCGGCAC
>DASPGL010000227.1:0-14769 GCA_035620635.1 Nitrospira sp.
TGCGTCTGAAGCCTCTGCTGGGTGATCATCATGGGCTCGATGCTAGGGAGTCGGTGGATGACGGATTGAAGATGCAACAGGGGCAAGGTAAAGTGTACAGGTTGTTTGAAGGGGGGCTGTATCAATTCATCATTCATCTAGCTAGAAGGAGGTTCGGGATGAGTCGTGTATTTGCAGTGATGGCGGCAGTCAGCTTGTTAATGTTGGGTCTTGGCGTGAACGGATGGGCTGCGACGGACGATGGCAGCCAGGTGAAGATAGTGAGCCCGGAGCAGGGGGCGGTCGTCAAGGGTGACGTCGAAGTGCAATACATGCTGATGAAGGGGACTCAGGCAACGCATGTCCATTGTTATGTGGATGGGGAATATCAGAAGGGGTTTTCCGGAATCGTGAAGGGGATGCCACGGGGAACCCACGAGATCAAGGTTGTGGCTGCCGACAAGGATCACAAAACACTGGCGGCCGAAGCAGCAGTGACAGTAGAAGTGCAGTAAGAGGGAATCGGCTGCGCGATGCACAGGTGTCGTAGTGTCGCGCAGCACGATCCGACTGTGGCACCAATTGGCCTCGACGATCACAGCCCCACTGGGACTCCGGCAGGGGGCGTTGAGAGACGACGGAATCAGGCAGATTCCCGCGAGCACAGGTTGTCGGTGTGACACATAGGGCATCATGAAGAGAGAACCCCCGGTTATCACCCGCGACCTGATCGCACAGCATAATCTGACCGACGACGAGTACAAGAAGATCGTCGAGATCCTGGGCCGAGAGCCGAATCTGACGGAGCTCGGGATGTTCTCTGTCATGTGGTCGGAGCATTGCTCCTACAAGAGTTCTCGCATCCACTTGAAGAAGCTGCCGACCACCGGACCGCGCGTGGTCCAGGGGCCTGGCGAGAACGCGGGCGCGATCGATATCGGGGACGGGTTGTGCGTCGTTTTCAAAATGGAATCCCACAACCATCCGTCGTTCATCGAGCCGTATCAGGGCGCGGCTACAGGAGTGGGAGGGATCTTGCGCGATGTGTTTACGATGGGCGCGCGACCGATCGCCCTGCTGGATGCCCTCAGGTTCGGTGGGCTGGAGTCTGCGAAGAACCGCCATCTCATGAAAGGTGTCGTCGCGGGCATTGCCGGCTATGGCAACTGTATGGGAGTGCCGACGGTGGGCGGGGAGACGGTCTTTAATGACATCTACTCGTTGAACCCGCTGGTGAATGTGTTTTGCCTCGGGATTGCCCACAAGGACAACATTTTCCGCGGGACAGCCGCGGGAATCGGCAATCCCGTAATTTATTTCGGCTCGAAAACGGGGCGCGACGGGATTCACGGTGCGACGATGGCGTCCGATTCGTTCGACGATCAGTCGGAGCAAAAGCGGCCGACGGTACAGGTCGGCGATCCCTTTACCGAGAAGTTGTTGCTGGAAGCCTGCCTTGAGTTGATGGCGAGCGATCTGCTCGTCGGGATTCAAGACATGGGAGCGGCGGGATTGACGAGCTCCTCCTGCGAAATGGCCTCCCGGGCCGGGAACGGGATCGAACTGGACCTCACCGAGGTGCCGCGGCGGGAACCTGGCATGACGGCGTACGAATTGATGCTGTCGGAGTCTCAGGAGCGCATGCTCATGGTGGCCAAGGCCGGTCAGGAGGGGGAGTGCATCCGGATCTGTCGCAAGTGGGATCTGGATGTCGCGGTGGTGGGGAAGGTAACCGGCGACGGTCTTTTGCGCGTGAAGGACCAAGGGCAGGTCGTGGCGGAAATCCCGGCCAAGTCGCTGGCCGATGACGGGCCGCGCTACGAGCGCCCCTTCGCCCCTCCGGGGTACCAGGACCTGCTGACGAATCTGAATTACGATGCCATGCCCGACGTCAAAGATGCGACCGCGGCGCTGCTGTCGTTGCTGGAATCTCCGACGATCGCGAGCAAGCGGTGGGTTTATGAACAGTACGATCACATGGTGCGGACGAATACGATCGTCCGGCCAGGGTCCGATGCCGCGGTGGTGCGAATCAAGGGGACCAACAAGGCTGTGGCCATGACAGTCGATTGCAACAGCCGCTACTGCCTCCTGCACCCCTACGAAGGCGCGCGGATTGCCGTGGCCGAGGCGGCGCGTAATCTGGTCTGTGCCGGCGCCGAACCGATCGGGCTTACGGACTGTTTGAATTTCGGCAACCCGGAGCGGCCCGACGTCATGTGGCAGTTCGTGCTCGCGATCGAAGGCATGAAAGACGCGTGCGAGCATTTCAAGATTCCCATCGTGAGCGGAAACGTCAGTTTCTATAATGAGACCAACGGGCTGTCGATTTACCCGACGCCCATGCTGGGAATGGTGGGATTGATTGCACAGGCCGATCAGACGATGACACAATGGTTCAAGAGCGAAGGCGACGAGATCGTTCTGCTCGGGTCGACCCGTGAAGACCTGGGCGGATCAGAGTATGTGAAGGTGGTCCACGCGCGGGAACAGGGGTCGCCGCCTTTTCTGAGCCTGGAAGCGGAGCACGCATTGCACGGTTGTGTGCTGGCATTGATTCGCGGCGGGTTGGTAGAGTCCGTGCACGACTGTTCGGACGGCGGTCTGGCCGTGGCGCTGGCCGAAAGCTGTCTATCGGGGCCTGATGGCGGGCGGGGCGCCGAGGTGCGGGTCGCTCTCGGGCGGCTCCGGAAAGACGCGGTGCTCTTCGGGGAGAGCCAGTCGCGGGTGGTGTTGTCGGCCAAGCCGGCCCATCGTCAGGCGATTCTCCGCGAGGCGACCCGGTGCGGTGTGCCGGCCCAGGTGATCGGGTCGGTACAGGGTGAGCGGCTGGTTGTCCATCTGGAGAACGAATCCGGGACGAACAGGGTGATCGATGCGCCGATTGCCGTCCTGCGCGATCGCTGGGCGGGGTCACTGGAACGCACGCTGACTCAGGCGTGAAATGTCACACGTGAAATGTTGACGCATGGATAAGAACCGAACCGGCAAGGAACTCCCGGTCCTTTCGCCTCTCACGGTTCACGCTTCACGCGAGAGGCCGGACAAGTTTCACGATGAATGTGCCGTGTTCGGGATTTTCGGCCATGAAGAGGCCGCCAATCTCACTTATCTCGGACTCTACGCACTCCAGCATCGCGGTCAGGAGGCTTCCGGCATCGTCTCCGGGGACGGAGATCAATTCTTCGTACAGAAGGGGATGGGGCTGGTCGCCGATATCTTTCACAAGTCGGTGCTGGAAAAACTGCCGGGCCATATGGCGATCGGCCACAATCGGTATTCGACGGCCGGGGGCAACGACCTGAAGAATGTTCAGCCGCTGATCGTGAACTTCGCGCTGGGCAACCTGGCCCTGGCGCACAACGGCAATCTGATCAACGCCCAGTTTCTTCGCAATGAACTCGAAGCTTATGGGGCGATTTTCCAGTCCACGTCCGACAGCGAAGTCATCATCCACCTGATCGCGCACTCCAAGGCCGATTCGTTTCTGGCGCGTGTCATCGATGCGCTCAGCCAAGTCCGTGGAGCGTTTTCCGTCGTGCTGATGACCGACAACGGGCTGATCGCTGCGCGAGACCCCTACGGCTTGCGTCCGCTCTGTCTGGGTCGTGTGCGCAGCAGTTGGATCGTCGCGTCGGAGACATGCGCCTTCGACCTGCTGGATGCGGAATACGTCCGCGAGGTCGAACCAGGCGAGCTGGTGGTGATCAGCGATCAGGGCATTGACAGTCATCGGCCCTTCCCGAAGATGCAGCCCGCCATGTGTGTGTTCGAGTATGTCTATTTTGCGAGGCCAGACAGCCGGATATTCGGTGCCGACGCGGTCTACGCGACGCGCAAGGCGTTAGGACGGCAATTGGCCCAGGAATCCTGGGTTCCTGCCGACATCGTCATTCCGGTGCCCGACTCCGGCGTGCCGGCTGCGCTGGGCTATGCCGAGGGCGGCGGGATCCGGTTTGAGACGGGGCTGATCAGGAACCACTATGTCGGGCGGACCTTCATCGAACCAGAACAGTCGATTCGCCACTTCGGCGTCAAGGTGAAACTGAACGCGGTGTCCGAGGTGCTGCGAGACAAACGTGTTGTGGTCGTGGATGATTCCCTGGTCCGTGGCACGACCAGCCGGAAGATCGTGAAGATGATCCGCCAGGCCGGGGCGAAAGAGGTGCACATGCGGATCAGTTCTCCACCCATCGTCTCGCCCTGTTTCTACGGCATCGACACGCCGACGAAGAAAGAACTCATTGCGTCGGATCACTCGACGGAAGAAATTCGCAAGTACATCACGGCCGATAGTCTGGCCTATCTCAGCCTTGAAGGCATGCTCAAGTCCGCTCCGGGGACTCCTGATCGGTACTGTAACGCCTGCTTCACAGAACGGTATCCCATTCCCTTCACCCGTGCGGAGGAATTGCAGTTGGGGCTGTTCGAGTCCGCCCACTGAGCGACGGTTGGGCCTGTACAAAAAGGGGGCGCCCTAAGAAAGGGGATTGAGCGAAGATGGAGCCGAGATTCAGATCGCGAGTGGCTGTCGATTACCCGGTCCTGTTCACCGGGGATGAGGGATCGGGGCACGGCATGCTGATGAATCTGACGATCGCCGGCGGCGAGATCGAGAGTCATGTTCCCTTTCCCATCGGGGCGCGGCTGTGCCTCCAAATGCAAGCGTCCGGGGCGCGGCCGCCTATCGTCATCGCGCTCGCCATTGTGCGATGGAAACAGGGCGATCGGTTCGGACTCGAATTTGTTCGATTCGAGGGCAATTCCAAACAACAGCTTGAAGAGATGCTCAACCAGCGGGATGGGTCGCCTGCCGGCTAGTTCCTCCTCCTTCGGTTGCTCCTCCAAAAATCAGCGTGCTAGGATAGCAATCTCCGACGGCCGAGGGCGCATCCCTCATGCGCCGCAACGAAGATGTCTGTTTGATGAGTCACCGAGTCCCGGTACGGAGGTTGCCATGAAGAAATGGCTCATGCCTGTGGTCGGCGCGCTGGTTCTTCCGGTACTGGCCGCCCCGCTGGTTCTCGCAGCCGGGTTGTTCAAAGTCGGGGAGAAGGCACCGGCGTTTACCCTCACGGCCATCACGGGTGAAACGGTCTCGCTGGATTCCTACAAAGGGAAAGTCGTCGTCCTGGGTCTGTTCCACATCTGCGATCCCTGCCTGATGCAGGGCAGCGCGCTGCAGAAGGTGTCCGAGTCCACCCGGGGCAGGAATGTTGTCGTGATAGGTGTCAATTCGTCGGGCAATTCCAAAAAGGAGGTCGGAGAGTTCCTGTCCGCTTTTCCGGTCACGGTCACGTATCCCTATCTGTTGGACCCCAACAAGATCACGGACAAGCTCTATGGCGGAGGGAAGTTTATCCCGAATGTCTATGTGATCGATCAGCAGGGCGTTATTCGGTGGCAACGTGTCGGCAATATGGATTTGGCCGGCGCCGAAGTGATTGTGGGCGAGGTGGAGAAGTTGTTGGCCGGTGGAGGGAATAAGATGTAAGCCGGCCGAGATGGTGGGAATGAGATGATGAGGGGAAACGGAAGCCATGGATGAGATGGAGGAGGGGAAACAGAAGTTTCTGGAGGTGGTGAGGGGGGTGGATGGCGCGGTGCAGGTCGTGATTCCCGTGACGCCCTCCAACAGCATGTTCTTAATCTCGCTCACCAGGGGAGCCAATCGAAAATTCATCACGGTGTCGGAAGACGATATCATCGACCTTCCGAACGAAGCAGACATCCTCGCCAAGGTGACAAAGACCGTCAAAGATGCTATCGGCGCGCTCTAGGAAGGCTGGGGTCAAGGCTGAGGGTGAGGAAGGATTCGACCTTAGCCTGAACCTCAACCTGGGTTTGCCATGAAACAGCTCTTTCCTGGTATCTGGCAGTGGTCATGGTTTTCCGAGGAAAAGCAGCTCGACTTCAACGGGCTGTTCCTCATGGTTGGCGAGCACAAGATCCTGGTGGACCCGCCTCCGATGACGACGGACGCGCGCCAGTTTATTCGCCGCAACGGTCCGGTCGATTACATTATCATCACGAACCGGGATCATACGCGGGAGGCTGCGACCTGTCAGGCGGAGTTCCACTGTCAGCTACGAGTTCCCGCTGCCGATGCCGCTCAGATGGAGTTGAAGCCGACCCACACCTTCCAGGATGGCGAGCTGCTACCCGGAGGCATCTGGGTGATTCAGCTGAACGATCAGAAGTCTCCCGGAGAATCGGCGCTATTCATCGAACTGGGCGGAGGAGTGTTGATCGTGGGAGATGCCTTGATCGGCAAGCCGTCCGGGTCCGTCTCGATGCTGGCCGCGGAGAAATACGCCAATGTGGCCAAGGCCAAAGCCGGACTGCAGCGTCTCTTGAAATACAATTTTGAGAGTCTTCTCGTCGGAGACGGGGCCGCGATCCCTGTCGGGGCTAAGCAACAGGTGGCACAACTGCTGTCGATGTAAGGATGGATGCATGACGCTTCGTAATGGCTTGTCCGAAGAACTGAATCGGCAGGGCAACGAGCATTTCTCGTCCGGCCACTACACGGAAGCGTATACCTGCTATGCCAAGGCACTGGAGTGTGACCGGCAGACGGGCGATCGGCGCGCGCTTGCGGCGACGTTGGGCAATCTCGGCAATATCTGCGCGGTGAGTGGCCGGCGGGAGTCGGCGCAGGCGCATTATCAGGAAGTCCTTGAACTGCAGAAAATTCTCGGCGACGAAAAGGGGATCGGCACGACGCTGGCGAATCTGGGGAATCTTCGAGCCGATGCCGGGGAGTGGGACCTGGCACGGGCCTACTATCTGGAAGCGCTCGATCTCATGACCCGAACGCACGACGAGGCGGCCGAAGCCGTCCTCTACTCGGATCTCGGGCTCGTGGCGCGCGAGACCGGTCAGTTCGATGAGGCGCTGCGTTGTTACGAGCGGTCCCTGATGTTGATGCGTCGTCTTGGAAATCAAGGCGGAGTGGCGGACGCCTGGCGAATGATCGGCCGGACCTTCCTGATGCAGAAGCGTTACGAGGATGCCATTGCCTGCTGTCAGACCAGTCAATCGATCGCCGAACGGTTGCGTGACGAACTCCGCACCGGTGGCGCGCGGTATGTGCTCGTTCAGTGTTACGAGGACATCGGACGGCTGAGAGAGGCGACGGATCTGCTTGCACAGGTGGTCGCGATGGACCGCAAATACCGGCTGCCGAAACTCGAAGAAAATACCCGGCGTCTGTCGGACCTCCGTGCCCGCCTGGCAGAACAGGATCACCTTCGACCCCATCGAAAGACGCATGCATGACTGAGCCCGTTTCCGCGGGATGGACGCAGATCCGTACCGCGCTGACACAATCGTTCCCTCAATTCTATGAATTGGAACCCGACGGATCACTGGTCATGGATCTCGGATCCGATGGCTGGCTCCTGGAAGTCAAGCCGGAGGGCAGCCTGATCTGTCAGTACGGCGTGGCGATGGACGATGTCATGGCGCTCATGTCCGAAGGCACGCCCGAGGACCTCGGCACCGATGAAGTGGCCAAACAGGCCAAGTACTTTCTTCAACCGGCGGTGTCGAAATTCCGTCCGCTGTTGCTGCAATCCGGCTTTTCAGAAGAAACGGAAATGAACGACGAGTTTGTCGCGGTGACGTTTGCGCGCCCCGTGGATCTGCAGCATCTCCACAAAGTGCAGGATCTCATCCGGTGGTGTCGCCGGCAGATCGGGGGCATGGCGTGACGCCCCGTATCTCCACCTTCGAAGCGTTCCGCGATGCCGTCTCCGGTTACCGGCTGCCACGGGTGCTCTTGGCCGGGCTGGAACTTGATCTCTTCACCGCAGTCGGAGCACGGACCTGGACGATTCCCGAACTCGCCAGGGCCCTCAAAGTCAGCGAGCGAGGGCTGGCCATCCTCTGCCGGAATCTTGCAATGGCCGGCCTGCTCCACAAGAAAGGTGAGACCTATCGCAACGGCCGGCTGGCGGCCACGGCTCTCAATGCCAACCATCGGGCCTATCGCGGCGGCTATCTGGACCTGATCAAGAGCCACTGGATGGACTGGTTCCGCTGCTGGAATCCGTGCGCAGCGGGTTGCCGGTCGACCATGATGTCCCGGACGGCCACGACTATCGACGCCGGTTTACCTGGGCTATGCATCACCGCACCCTGGAGAGGGCGCCGGCGATCGCCAAGGAGCTGAATCTGCGTCGGGTCGGAACACTCCTGGATCTTGGGGGAGGTCCCGGAACCTATGCCATGGCGTTTCTTGCGAAGAACCCTCAGCTGCGCGCCACCGTCTGCGATCGAGAGGCGGCCCTGAATGTGGCCCGGGAAATTGCCGCAACGCACCGGGCGGGGAACCGGCTGAGTTATCTGCCCCTGGACTTTACGAAAGAGCCGATTCCCGGCACGTATGAGGTGATCTGGTACTCGAACGTGCTCCATATCTATTCTCCGAAGGACAATCACGCGATCTTTCAGCGGGCCCTGGCGGCGTTGAGCCCGGGAGGACGGCTGATTATCCAGGACGCGTTTCTCCATGATCGCGAAGGCCTGTATCCGGAGGAGGCCACGCTTTTTGCCGTCTCCATGTTGCTGTTCACAGAGGGAGGCAACACCTATTCGGCGAGAGAGGTCGCGCAGTGGCTCAAGGCAACGGGGTTCTCACGGATCAGGCTCCGAAAGATCAAGAAAGAGGCGGAGGATTGGGAGGACGGGATTCTTGAGGCGGTGGCGCCGGGCGCAGATCCAGAAACGAGCGCCCGCCAAAGACGATCAGGAGGAAGTTCAAGAGTCCGCTGACCAGATTGCCCGTCAGCGAAGTGACCGTCTCCGTGTCCTTCGTCAGGATCTGGACGGTCGTTGCCAGATCAAGCGCCAGCCCGACGGTCGCGTAGATGACGCAGGCCATCGCGGCCCAGTGAATTTGGAGCCATACCAGTATCGCCAGTCCGAGCGGCAGGAACACCAGAAACACGAGCCACCAGGCCTGTGCCGGGGCCGTGGTCGTACCGCTTGCTTTCCACAGAGATCCCGTTCCCACGAACAACAGTGCGGCCAAGAGGGTGAGCAGAGCGTTCCGGTTCATGGGGGAGACTATAGCCCGGCGCTGGCGTGTCGGCAACGGCTGTCTTGTTGCCGGTGCTGAGGGAGTGCTAGGCTCCTGTCACGATGGCCGGCGACGAAAAGACGGACGAGCGAGGATCGGAACAGACCTGCCTGCTGATTTACGACGGAGAATGCCGGCTCTGTGTCTCTACAAAACACAAGCTCGAACGGGCGGGAGTGGGGCAACCAGGGTCGGACGTCCGGTTTCTCCCCTACCAGACTGATGAGGCCAAGCAGGTCTTAGGAGAAAGTTACTGCCCCGGCCGTCCGGACATGGCGTTTCTCGTTCAGCCTTCCGGAGACATTCGTTGCGGGCTCGATGCGTTCCTGCCCCTTGTTCCAAGTTTGCCCGGCGGGAGGTTCTTGCATGGGGTCCTCCGGATTCCCCTCATCAAGCGCGTGGCAGCTCTGGCGTATCGGCTCATTGCCCGCCATCGGTATCGCCTGTTCGGCGAAGTCCCGTCTTCCCGTCCTGAAAATTGATCAGGCACCATATGGACCTCTGCCGTCCCCCCCTCTTTCGGGGGGGTTCTGCCTACAGTGGGGAATTTACCAGAAACTCAAGCCCTTGGACAATGCGGCAACGTATCAGGAGGGACTATGTTGCTGGTCCATCGGCTGTTCCGGTTCCTTTCAGTTCTGATCGCTCGATCGCCCGTTCGAGCTTCCCTGAATGATCGGGATGTGTCCGCTGTGTGCCGACAACGGCTGACATCCATGGCTCTACCGATCAGCGCAGGGCTGTGCCTCTCGCTGGCCGGTACCCTGGCGTGGGCCGGAACGGAGGGTGAACGCAACGGAGAAGAAAGGGGGACCACCGTCGCAGCGGGATTCGGTTATCAGATCGGCGACATGTCCACGATTACGGTCAAGGTCTATGATGCGGCAACCGGCGAGGTGCTGTCCGACGACCTCTACGAATTGAATGTGAAAGAAGAAAACAGCACTGGCCTCACTACGTTTCAGGAGCGCATCTTTGCCGGGGGCGTGGGGCTTGGTACGACGGATCTGTCGAATTTTGTCTTGCGAGTCTACGATGCCAAGACGGGGGCGTTCCAGTGGGAAGGGCAGCTGAATCTGATGCCCCATGACGGCGGCGAAGTTGCGCAGCTGGTTTCCACGATGGGGCCTCGGCGTGCGGTGATCAGGAAAATTCATGACGTCGGCCCAGCCATGCCGCAGCCGTTGTTTGTGTTGCGCGCCCTGGATGCGTCTACCGGTGGCCTGGTGTGGGAAGATGAGTTCTCGGCCGGCGGAACTGGTACAGGGTGGCGGTCACAGCCTGTGTCCCGGCTGATCGGCCAGGAGGGGAATGCGACAGAGGCCGGTCAAACCTTTGATTTCCGGATCCGTATGCTCGATCGCAGCGGGCAGACGATGTTGTGGGAGGATCAAATATCCCCTCGACCGGCGGAAGAGGATACTCACGAGACAGCTGACGATCAAGCGCGTCTACTTCCGGTGTGGCCGCGTGAACTGCAGCAAAGCTCTCCTTCGGAACCCCTCTAGCGATCCGCACAGGGACGAGTGCGTGAGCCTACACGTCTTGGATGAACGACGGTGCCGGTAGAAGAATAGCGGGCGGCTAAGTTCGGCGCTTCTCGAAGCGGTCTAACCACTGACGATGGAATTGCTCGTACGACACGAACAGCTTGCTCTGGAGTGCCGCGGCCACTGACTGCCTGGCTTTGAATGCATTCAGCAGGTCGTCCACCCGTGCCATTCCCCAACGGTCGATCAGATAGCGAGTGGCGGAGTTGGCCTCCAGATAAGCCAGCGTCGCTGCATTGGCCGGTAACGAACCCCAGGGTCCTTCCAGATAGTTCAAGGGAATAATGCGAACCTCCCCCGCGACAGCTTGATCGAGGTCGGGCCAGGCGTCACCGGCGAGGTGCATGGCCAGGCCCTCGTTCAGCCAGGTGGGAAGCGCGCCGCTGTTGGTCCCCAGGCGCTCGTGCAACAACGCATGGACATACTCATGACGCAGGACTGTGGCCAGCCATTTCTTGTCTGTTAGCGCGCCGTTGGTCGGCAGCTGAATGCGTCCGAGGGTCGGATCATAGAGGGCGTCAGCCCAGGCAGGACCGCCGGTCGTGCCTCGAAACGCTTCCCTGGTGTGGAGAACGACGGTGATGGATTTGGCGGGAAAATAGCCGAGCTTTTGTCCGATGTCCCGGTAGGCTTCTTCAAGGATATCCAAGACGGCTACCCAGGTGTCGAGGTCTTCAGATCCGTCAAACTTCACCAGAAAATGGGCGGTGCTTCTTGCCGTCATGCGGGATTCGGCCGACTCGGTGCGGCGAACCTTGGCCGTCACGGCGACGAGATAGGACTGCAGCGCCTGGTCCTGTCGCGCCCGTTCGACGGCGTGATCCAGATGGATTGCGGCTTCGCCGAGCCGATCCTGTTCCTGCAACAGGTCGGCCATGGCCAGGTGCGGGAACGGCTCATCCGGGACGAGCGTCATCAACTTGGTCAGGAGATTCTCGTCGAGCGCGCGATCCCGGTGTTCCCAGTAGGCATGAGCCAGGTTGAGGAGGATCACGGGGTTGGAATCATCGAGCGCTGCGGCCTTCTTGAAGGCTTTGACAGAGACAGCCGTGCCGTGGAGCTGTTCCTGCTGCACACCCAGGTTGTTCCAGAGGATGGCGACGAAGGGCGTGGCGTGCTCGTCTGATAACAGGACCGGCGGCAGTTCGTTCAGTTTCGTTTCAGCCAGCGGGAGGTTATGCTTCTCGATTTCGTCACAGATCGCTGTCAAAAAGGATTCATGCGGGCTGTCGGGGACGACGGTCTGGTCCAACGTACGGATCTGGGCGCGCGCATCCTTGTGAGAGCCCGGGGTCGGCGGCGGGGGAGGTGGCTGGACCACTTCAACGGTCTCACTCGGCTGGGTGTTCACGGGCGACGGGGGCGGCGCGAGGGACGGCTTCAGGATCAGGTGGTATCCGAACAGCAGGGCCAGTACGAGTCCGATCGGCGTCAGAATATGCGAGATGTTCCGTTGGTACATGCGAACCTCAAATGGAGTGTAACACCCTAGGCAGAGTCGACCAAGGATTCGGGTGAAACTACGCCGACCGGCTCCGTCACCGGCAGCCTCCGTCTCATTGAGCGGAACAGAGCGCTGTGCTACGATCCGTTGCGGTATGCAGGCTCCCTCCGAGTCGAGCCCCTCAACGCCCTTTCAGGATTGGTTGGACCGTGTCGCGCGTCCGATCGAGTTTGCGAGGAGGGATGAATGCGCCCATCTGGGTACGATCAAGAATCTGCGCACCTTTATCGACGCGCAAGTCTTATCCGCCCTGGCCCGGCAGACATATCCCACGGCGATCGAAGCACGTCTCGTCTCTCTGCGGGAGCTCTTCGTCGATTTTCAGCCGACCCTTCCCCTCGACGAACAGCGCCGCCGTTTGCAGGTTGCTTCGGCGATCGTGCAATCGCTTCGACATGCAGCACAGCAGCTCGCTCAGCCATCCGGAGGAGGATCTGAGCCGACCGCGACGGAGTCCGGGACGGATGAGCCAGGCCGGCGCGATCTCGGGGACCTGCCGATACGCTTTGCGAAGGGTGTCGGACCCACGCGCACCGATCTCCTGCGGCGCTGCGGTATCGAGACGGTGGAGGATGCGCTCTGGACCGTACCGTGGCGCTATGAAGACCGGTCGGTGATGACGCCGATTGGCAACCTCGTCCCAGGCATGGTCACCTCCGTGTGCGGGACGATCGGAAAATGCGAAGCGAAACGGACGAGGAATCGGCGTCTGAGCGTGCTCGATATCGGGGTAGAAGACCAGACCGGGCGGATGCAGGCGGTTTTTTTCAACCAGCCGTATTTGGAGCAGGTGCTGGCGGTCGGAAGGCGCGTGATGATGAGCGGTCGTGTGATCGCTGGCCGCCAGGGCTGGATGGTTCCTCGGATGGAGGTCGCACAGTACGAAGTGGTGGGGGAGGAAACGGAGTCCACGCTGCACGTCGGACGAATTGTGCCGATCTATCATGAAACCAAGGGATGGACGTCTCGCCATATGAGGGTGCTGACGAAGAGCTTGCTGGAGGAACATGCCCTCGACCTCCGCGATCGTCTCCCGGTGTCGCTCCGGGCCCGGCAACGGCTTATCCCCATTCAGGAGGCGCTGCAGGACGTGCATTTCCCGAAGGCGGGAACCGATCTTCGGCTGCTGGAGCAGGGAAAGACTCCGGCGCATCGGCGATTGGCGTTTGAAGAACTTTTCCTCCTTCAGGTCGCGCTGGCGACGCGCCAGCGCTCCGTGCAGGATCGTCCGAAGGTGCTCCGATTCAACCCGCGAACTCCGCTGGTGGAGAAATTGGCTAGGCTCCTGCCGTTTTGCCTGACGGTCGCGCAGGATCGCGTGATTCGGGAAATTATTCGAGACATGATTTCTCCGCGACCGATGAATCGCCTGGTGCAGGGCGATGTGGGATCGGGGAAAACCGCCGTCGCGCTGCATGCGATCGCCGTGGCGTGCGGGTCGGGGTACCAAGCCGCGCTGATGGCGCCGACGGAGATTCTTGCGGAACAGCATTATCGGAATGTTTCCGGTACGCTGGACGCGTTGGGGCTCAAAGTCGTCCTCGTGCGCGGCGGCGATCGCGGATCGATCAGGAAGCAGCATGCGGCACGACTCGCGTCCGGCGAGATTCACGTCGCGATCGGGACCCATGCGCTCATTCAAAAAGGTGTGACCTTCAAGAATTTGGGATTGGCAGTCGTGGACGAGCAGCACCGGTTCGGCGTGCTGCAACGGAAGTCGCTGATTGAGAAAGGCTATCAACCAGACGTCCTGGTGCTCACGGCAACGCCGATTCCTCGAACGCTGGCCATGACGGTCTACGGCGATTTGGACGTATCGATCATCGATGAACTGCCGCCCGGGCGCAGGCCCGTGCGCACCTTTCTGTTCGGTGAGGCGCAGCGGCGGAGGGCCTATCAGATCGTGCGGGACGAGTTGCGGAACAGGAAGCAGGCCTATGTGGTCTATCCCCTTGTGGAGGAATCGGAAAAAATCGATTTGCAGGCGGCAATTCAAGGGGCCGAACAGTTGCAGGAGGGAGAGTTTGCCGAGTTTCGTGTCGGCTTGCTGCACGGTCGGATGAAGGCCGGGGAGAGAGAAGCGGTGATGGCCGGCTTCAAAGCCGGCACCATTCAGGTGCTGGTGGCAACCACCGTGATCGAAGTCGGAGTCGATGTGCCCAACGCCACCATCATGATGGTCGAACATGCTGAGCGGTTCGGCCTGGCCCAGCTCCATCAGTTGCGCGGTCGGGTGGGGCGCGGCAGCCACCAGTCGTACTGCCTCCTGATGGCGGCCGGGATATCGGGAGGCCATGGGGTTATGGGCCAAAGGGGTAGAGAGCCATCACCCTCCCGGGAACGAGTGGAAGCGCTGTTGCAGTCGAACGACGGATTTGTCATCGCCGAGGAAGATCTCCGGATCAGAGGGCCCGGCGAATTCTTCGGATTTCGGCAATGGGGGATGCCCGAGTTCCGCGTCGCCAATCTCGTGAGGGACGGTGATCTGCTGCAGCAGGCCAGGCAGGAGGCATTTTCGCTGCTGAAAATGGATCCGGGATTGTCGGCTCCCGGTCATCGGGCGTTACGGGATGCCATGTTGCGGAAGTGGCAGGAGAAATTGGAGCTGGGGTCAATCAGTTGAAAGAGCTGACAAGCACGTAGGCTGACAG
>DASPGL010000228.1:0-19841 GCA_035620635.1 Nitrospira sp.
GTTCCGACGTTGAGATGCCGGTACGAGGCCCGTATAATGCCGAATTCGCGAGGCGCCGTACCCAAGTGGTAAGGGAGCAGTCTGCAAAACTGCGATGCAGAGGTTCGAACCCGCTCGGCGCCTCCATACCCGGTTGCCCAGACCGCGAGCCTTTTGTAAGTTGTTTCGTGATTGAGGCGAGCGGATAAACACCTTTCACGGCTATAGGCTCAGCGGGACGGTGATCATCACTGCACCCATCACCTCGTGCTGTTTGAAGTCGTGTCTCGGGCTGTCCTGATGCGCGTTGTGGCATCCGATGCAGGCCTGTGAAACAGCTCTGTCGGCGTAAATGGCCATGAGATAGGCATCAGGCCCGTTCATGATCACTTCAGTATAAGGACGATTCGGATTCTGCTGGACTTCCATTAGCCCCTTATGCTCGGCTTCTGTTCTTGGCCCATTCTGTTTGTTGATAGGCCAGAGGCCGATGAGCTTGTATCCGATCTTGGATTTTGTATTCACCGCTATCCGAGCTGACTCCTGCAAAAACTGGGCGGGCAGCGGCAGCGCTTTTTCGACTCGCCAATTTTCTGAGGCGACGACGACCCCTTTCGCCTGTAACCGTTCTACGACATGGACCGTGTAAAAAGTACGGTTCGACTCGATCACGGCATGCACCATATCAGCCACTTTCTCCGCAGGAATTCCGCCGCAGTCCTTTGCCCCAGACGATGTCCCCCGAGACATGAACACGAGGATCAGCAGTGCCACAGTTCCCAACACAAGGGCTTTCCTGATCATGATGCACCCTCCTTCTTGATGAGCACATGGACCGCTCGGATCACATAACAATCTCGGATGCCCCCATCCTGGTCTCGCCGAACCACGGTCCTCTCAGACGCCGACCCACTCGCTTTTCCTTCGGTTCTTGAACGACTGGCAGGCAAGAAGAGACAGGAGAGGAGGAAGCGGATGCGTCTCATAGCTACCCCAGCCAATGAGGTGGGACGGCCGAGTCTCAAGTCGGTCGGACGGTAGCAGAAACGCAATATTGGAGCAAGTAGATAGCCCATCATCGCGTAACACTTCTGAAATTGACGAGCGCTACGCGGGGTGTTAGAATCCAAAAAATTTTCTTGTGCCTCCACTTCGGCTGCACCGCGCAGCCGTTCGATATACGCTGCATTACGATCAGCAAGAATCCGAGGAAGGAGAGAGGGATGGCTGTACCGCTTTCCCAGATGTATACCGTGTCGAAGTATGTGCTCACCCAGAAGTTGAAGGGGGTGAAGCGCTATCCCCTGGTCCTGATGCTGGAGCCTCTGTTCCGCTGCAACCTGGCCTGTGCCGGGTGTGGCAAGATCCAATACCCGGATCATGTCCTCGACAAGCGGCTGACGCCCGAACAGTGTTGGGCCGCCGCCGAGGAGTGCGGAGCTCCCATTGTGAGTATTCCGGGCGGGGAACCGCTCATTCACCCGGAAATCGCCAGGATCGTCCAGGGATTGGTCGATCAGCAGCGATATGTCTACCTGTGCACCAACGCGATTCTCCTGGAGCGAAAGCTGGACGAATATCAGCCGTCCAAGTTTCTGACGTTCAGCGTCCATATGGATGGGCTCAAGGATGAGCACGACCTAGCAGTCTGTCGCGACGGGGTCTACGACGTCGCGGTGAAAGCCATCAAAGCAGCGCTCAAACGCGGTCATCGTGTGACGACCAACACCACATTGTTTGATGACGCCAATCCAGAACGGGTTCGGAAGTTTTTCGACGAAATGATGGCGTTGGGGGTCGAAGGCATGATGATCTCGCCGGGGTACAGCTATCAGAAGGCGCCGGATCAGCAGCACTTCTTGAAGCGTGAACGGACGCGGGAACTCTTTTCCAGGATTCTCAGCAGCCCAAAGCGCGGCTGGCAGTTTAATCAGTCACCGTTGTTTCTGGATTTCCTGATGGGCCGCCGCGAATATCAGTGTACCCCCTGGGGGAATCCGACCTATAACGTGTTCGGCTGGCAGAAGCCCTGTTATTTGCTCCAGGAAGGCTATACCAAGACGTTTCGTGAGCTGATGGAATTGACGGAGTGGGACAACTACGGGACGGGCCGGAACGAGAAGTGCGCCGATTGCATGGTGCATTGCGGGTACGAGGCCTCGGCCGTCGAAGATACGTTCGGCACGGTCTCGGGCTTTGCGCGAACGGCGAAGTTGACGCTGCTCCCAACTTCTCGGTAGTTTCGTCATGTGTCAAACGTCAATCGGTGAGAATGAATGTCTGTTGACGAACGACATGTGACGGGGTTCAGCCATGACCGACACCAAGAATCACACCGCAGGATCCCCCGGCTCTCTCGAGGGACGAGCGTTCAGGCCGAGGTCTCCACAGGACACAGCAGAGGCCGTCGAGCTGGCGTTCGACTACCGGGGCGATGTCACGCTCTCATTGGCATCGGGCGAACTGATTGTCGGGTATCTGTTCAACCGCCTCGTGGCCGGGCGGGATTCGTATGTCGAGATCTTTCCTGCAGACCAGCCTGGCCTGCGCCGCATTCCCTACGACGCGATTGCCACGATTGCGTTTACCGGAGAAGATACGGCAAACGGCAAGTCCTGGGAAACCTGGGTGTCCAAGAAAGAATCCGAGCGTCGGGCCGAAGCGGAGCGGATTGAAGCCGACGCGCGTACCCGCGGGCTCCTCTAGCGTGCCCTCCGGATGAGCGGCAAGTTGCCGGTTTTCCTCGCCTCACGATCGCCGCTGCCGGAATACCATCCGATCACGGGAAAGCCTCCTGCCGTTCTCTCGAATCAGCCGCCACGTCGTTGACAAACAGGGGGGGCTATGCTAGAAAAACGCGCCCTAAAGAGGGGGCGCTCGTCGTGGCGAGGCGTGCCGTTGTGCGAAGGTCAAACCCGCGAGCGACCGGCGAGCATGCAAGTCAGGGCGAAGTGCGGCAGGCGGATCGGAGCAGCGCGAGCTGCTGCTGCCGGTTGGGTGTTTCTGAGCCTCGTGCTTCCGGTCGTGGTTTCAGCCACACACGAAGCCGACCATCGATTCACGGTTGAAGGATATGTGTGTGGTCCTGACGGAAAGGGAGTTGCCGACACCGAGGTCCTGGTTAAAGACACGAGAGTCTCCTACGGACAGGTGGTCAAGACCGACGGAGATGGCTACTACAAGGCCACCTTTCACCTGCACAACGATAATCTAGGCGATCCGCTTCTGGTCGAGGCGAGGGGCGAGCAGCAGAACCATAGAATTCAATTTGATCCCAAGGATCTGGAGTCAGAACGAAAGACCCGGATCAACTTCGGGTCCGGCTGTGATGCCAGCAGCCCTCCGACGTGGCTGTGGTGGGGTGTCGGGGCGTTTGCGGCGGCGGTCGGTGGGGCGGTAGGGCTGAAGGTGGTCCGTTCGCAGCGGAGGCGGGAACGGACCAGAGGGAAATCGCGGGGGAAGCAAAAGTCATAATCGCCGGTGGCCGTCTGTGGAGCGAGCGGGCATCTGCCGGATCGGTTGATGGAGCGAGCCAGGGTCGGTGCGCGTGGGTTCTACAGATTGTCGTGGTTGTAGACGCTTTTTCTGGGGGTGCTGTCACCTCTAGCGAAAGCGTTTTTCGTTTTTGATCCTCATTCGCCGATTGACCGGAGGATTTCCGGGGAGATGAGGGCGGAGGAGCGTCATTCTAACAAGGAGCGAGGGATTGTCATGGACATGAAGTGGATTCAGACCGCATGTGTGATGAGTATCGGATTACTGGTCGGCTGCGGAGGTGGAGAAGGTGGGGGTGAGGGCCCGATCGTTCCGCCGCCTCCCGCTCCTGCCGAGTACGCGGATAAGCACATGCCTGCTGATTGGTGGACAGACGCGGCCAAGCTGGAAGAAGGTCGCAAGATCTATATCGGAGAGACCAACCCTGACGTCAACTGCGCCAGCTGTCACGGCAAGGATGGTAAACCGGTCAAGGCGGGTGCTCGGGATTTCCGCAACGCCGAACGCATGAAGCTCTACGCTGACTCGGTGTGGTTCTGGCGCATTTCCGAAGGGGTACCCAATACGAAGATGAAGGCCTGGAAGAGCAAGCTTTCCGACGAGGACCGGTGGAAGCTGGTGCTCTACGAGCGGAATTATGCGATGGCAGGGAAGGCCTGGGACGAGGAGAAGAAGCAGTGGGCCGATGCCGGCACCATCGCGGTCGCCTCGGCGGATACGAAATAAACAGCGTGACAGGCGCGAGCCGGACGTCGCGTTAGTGGAGGAGGGCTTCGGGACATCGTGAATATACGATCGCGCAGTCTCATTTCGCTCGTGGTGCTCGTGGCGCTGTTCATCGGAGGAGTGTCGTATGCCCATGCGCAGGCTCCGGGCGCGCCTCCCGTGGAGTTTCCCTACACGGGGAATCGGACCGCCGTGTGGATCGTCGCCCAGCTCCACATTCTCTTTGCCGGGTTCATTCTGGGCGCTCCGATCTTCGTCGTCATCTCCGAATGGCTGGGCTATCGGAAGCAGGAGCCGAAATACGATCGTCTGGCCAAAGAGGTGACGAAAGTCACCATGATTCTCTACAGCATGACGGCCCTCACGGGCGGCCTGTTCATCTTCGTCCTGCTGGCCACCTACCCGCAGTTTACGACCTGGTTGATCAATCACTTCTTCATGGTGTTTGCGGTCGTCTACCCGCTGCTGTTCATCGGTGAAACGTTCGTCCTGTACATGTATTTCTATACCTGGGATGCCTGGAAGGGGAACAAGAAGGCGCGCCACATCGCGTTGGGTGTCCTGCTGAACCTGATCGGAACCATTACGCTGTTCGTGATCGACGGGCCGACCTCCTTCATGAATACGCCGGTCAAGGCGGAAGGGATTTCACCGGCGGAATTCTTGGAGACCGCCACCCTCTGGGACAAGATCTTCAACTATAGCTGGATGCCGCTAAACATCCACCGCCTGGTGGGCAATGTGACGTTCGGTGGGTTCATTGCCGGGATGATTGCCGCCTACATGTACATGGCGTCGGCCAAAGACGAGGAGCGGTCGTACTACGACTGGATGGGATTCGTCGGGAATCTGATCGGAGTGGGCGCACTCCTGTTTCTTCCGTTCATGGGGTATCTCCTCTCCTACGAGCTCTGCGACTACGACGCCTCGATCTGTCCCTATATGATGGCCGACCAGCTGTCGATGTTTTTTGAAATGCAGGGCGCGATGATCGGCCTGATCTTTCTGGCCAGCAACTATTACATCTGGCTGAGCATGAAACGCATTCAGGGAGTCGAGAAGGTGCGCATGACCATCCTGGCGCCGATCGTGATGATTGCCCTCCCGCTGGTCATGACCAAAGTGATGACGGACTATCCGGTGCCCGACCCCAAGTCCCTGATGTTCTTGCTGCCGCTGCTGCTGTCTCCGGTGATCCTGGGTCGATTCATCCCGCTCACTGTCTCCGCCGGAACCGTGATCAAAGTGGGATTTCTGATGATCGTGGTGGGCGACGCGATCTGGATGACTCCGCACGGGTTTGTCCCGACCGGTGCCAAGCTGGTCGCCGAGCTGGAATTACCGTCTGACTGGAATTTCTTGGCCTTGATGCCGGCGAAGAACTCGGCCGCGTTTACCTTGGTCTTCGTCACGGTCGTCAATTATGTGATTTATAACCGCGCGATCAGCCAGGGCACGATCGTCTGGGGGCGGATCGATTTCGTCTCCCAGTTCGTCTTGATCTTCCTGGCCTTCAGCTCGATCTGGACGATGGGACTGATGGGAGCGGTCCGGTCTTTGCTGCGGAAATATTTCCATACCTATAACCTGATGCCGGACTTTACAGCGGAATCATTTACGCCGACGTTGTCCTACTCAGCCTGGTGGATTACCGGGATCACCGTGGTGTTCTTTTCGGTCGTGAGTTTCGCCATTCTTGTGACTCTGAAAGCATCGCAGCCGAAAGACCATGCCCCTGAGGGAAGTCCCGTTCCTGCCGGAGCCAAGTAAGAATCGGCCTCATCGGTTTATTCCAACATCGCGTGCCTGCGGTGATGTGAGAGCCAAGCACGAGGAGTCCTTATGGGGAAAGCAATCTTCAAGATCGTCATCGGCTTAGTGGTCGGTGCCGGTCTCTGGTTCGGGACCATGACGCTGGAGTTTCCGCCGGTCTTCCGTTGGATGTTTTTCGCCTACGCGATGCTCGGCACCCTGGTGTTTCTGATGTTGGATGCTCCCAGCATGAAACCCATGACGGGGTTCAAAGCCGTGGCTGCCACGCTGGTGTTCTACGTCATCCTCTGCGTGGCCTATATCGCCGGCGCCTCGCTCTGGCCCCAGTACGATCCGGAGGACGAGAAAGGCAAGATCGAAAAAATTCTGAAGCCGAAACGGGCGGCCACAGAGCAGGGGAAAGCGGATGAGTTGATCGCCCGTGCCAAGGCGCTCGATGAGCAGGCCAAGGCGCTGGCCGAGCGGATCAAGGCCTTAGGGGGCGATCAGGCCACGGCGGCGCAGACCGGCGGTCCTACCCCCGGTGGGGCCGCGCCGGCAACGGGCGCGGCCGGCGATGTCCTCAAGATCGGCGAGGAACAGTGGCAACTTCAAGAATGTTACAACTGCCACAAGCTCCGGGGCGAGGGGGGAAAGAAGCGCGGGCCCGAGCTCGACAATCTCGGGAATTTGATGACGGTGGACGACATCAAGCAAAAGATCATCGATCCGAAAAGCTGGATGGCGGAAGGGTTCGAGAAGGAGTGGGAGAAGGGCAAGATGCCGGACAAGTACAAGGACCTCATGGAGGACAAGGATATCGTCGCACTGGCCATGTGGCTCGGCACCTTTAAGGATGCGTCGGTGAATACGCCGAAGCCGATCAAGAAAAAGTAACCATGCAGCCGAAGTTGAAATCCAGGGTCAGATGCACGGACCGCGAGATCGGTGAGGTGACGAAGGTCGTTCTCGATCCCCTCTCGCACGAGATCAGTCATATCGTCGTCGCGATGAACGGAAGTGGCGAGCGGCAGGTGGCGATGGGCCACGTGCAGGCCGTTGCCGAGGATCTCGTCGAGCTGCGTACGGCCTCCTCCGACATCCTGGCCCTCCCGCCGTTCAAGCGTGACGATTTTGTCACGACGCACGAGGTGGAGATCTCGCACCTCGAGGACAATATTCATGTGACGCCGGGCGAAGTGCTGGTGCCGCTTCCCGATCTCGAGAAGAACGTGAAGCGCCGGACGTTCTTCATACACTTCACGAACGCCATCGGGTTTCTGATCGGTCTCCCCATCGCGTACCCGATCCTGCGGTATCTCATGAAACCGATGTATATGCCGTTCGACAACGGATGGCTCAAAGTCGGGAACGTCGGAAAAATCAAGCAGGACGATGTCGGTGTCCAGTTCGAGTACAAGAAGAAAGTGAAAGAAGCGTACATGCCCGAATCCGAGGTCATGAAGAATGTCTGGATTGTGAAAGCGACTCCGGCCCTGCTCGACAAGGTGTATCAGGGCAAGGACATCGAATTCCGCGATGCCTCCGGCAAGGCTCTCTGGACGAATAAGAAAGAAATCCCCTACGTCGCATTCTCCGGGAAGTGCCCCCACTTGGGATGCGGATACAAGTGGCGGCAGCACAAGACGCTGGGGCAGGTGTTTCTCTGCCCCTGCCATCTGAGCATCTTCGACGCCTCGGGAAAAGTGCTGGACGGCCCGGCGCCGCGTCCCCTCGATTCGCTGCCGATGCGGATGTCGGCCGACGGAGAGGTCGAGATCATCGATATGGAGTTTAAGGCAGGGACCAGGTCCCAGGTCCGGATCATCTGATGGCACACTCATCTGTCCCGAGCGACCAACCTACGGCCACCGAACGGTTCATCGCGTTCCTCGACGCGCGCGTCGGGTTGAAGGAACTGCAGGCCAAGATGCTCAACGAGCCGGTACCAGGCGGCTCCCGTTGGGCCTATGTGTTCGGCTCCGTCCTTCTCTTCCTGTTTTTCATGCAGGCGGTGACAGGAATCCTGCTGATGTTCTACTACGTTCCGACAGCCGATCACGCCTATGCCAGCACTCAATACATCATCCATGAGGTGGACTACGGATGGTTTCTGCTGGGCTATCACTTCTGGGGATCGAGCGCCATGGCCGTCTGCGTGGTCGCGCACATGTCCCAAGTGTTTCTCTGGGGCGCCTACAAGCCGCCGCGTGAACTGCTCTGGGTCGTCGGCCTGGCGCTGTTCTGTATCGTCATCGGATTCGGTTTTACCGGCTACTTGCTTCCCTGGGATCAACGGGCCTACTGGGCCACGACGGTCGGCGTCGAGATTCTGGACAAGACCCCTGTTCTGGGCGACTTCATGGCGCGGTTTCTGAAAGGCGGACCGACTCCGGGGCAGTTGACGCTCAGCCGGTTTTTCGTCATTCACGTCATGATTCTTCCGGCGGCGCTCATGGCGCTGGCGGGGTTGCATCTCTTCCTGTTTCGCGTGGCGGCGCCGGCCGGCCCATTCCGCGGCACGCCGGAAGAAATCAAAGCCAAGACGGATTACTTCTTCCCGCGTCAGATTTGGAAAGACATCGTCGGGATGGCCACCGTGTTCGCCGCCATCTGTGGATTGGCGTTCTGGGAGCCGGTCGTGCTGCTGGAGGAGGCGACGCCCGATCCAGGCGACTACCATCCCGAACCGGAATGGTACTTCCTCTTCTACTTCCAATTGCTGCGATTGAAGATATTTTCCGGTGAGTTCGGTCAGTTCCTGGGCGCCGTTGCTTTGCCGGCTGTGTTCATGGTATTGCTGGTCGCCCTTCCGTTCTTCGATAAGGATCCGGAGCGGAATATTTTCAAAAGGCCGGTTGCCCTGATCAGTTGGATCGTCATCATGGTGATCATGGCCTTGTTCACCGTGTCCGCGGTGATTAACCGAGAGTTTCTGGATTGAGCGGGACACCGCTCCGCCGTACGAACAGACGATGGCCGACGAACGCGAATCGATGTCCCCGACGTCCATAGGGCTGGGGGTCCTGTGGCCTGTCTGCTGGACCGGACTCCCCATCAAGCTGGCGTTCGCCCTCCTGGCCATGGCAATGGGCCTGATGCACTTTGAGAATCGGCTCGGCCTCGCGTTCTTGATGCTGCTGACCAGCCCGGTCACCGAGTTCGCAGCTCCCATCATCTCGATGACGTTCGACTCGCATTTCGGTGAAGGCATTGGAATTCCTCTGCTCTTCCTTCTGTCGATCCCTATCGACATCTGGGCGTTCGGGGTCGTGGGCCGGACATTTTTTCTGGAGCGGTTCAGAAAAGAGCCTCCGGAGGGTCTCGGTCTGACGCTGTGGTGGAAGTCGGCCCTCGTCGGCGCGTTCTTCATGCCGCTGCTGTGGTTTCTCGTCAGCAGTGTCACGGAGACCGCGATCTCGACCTCGCACTCCGTGGCCGAAATGGAAAGCTTGCGATTCGTGTTCGGCACGGGGCTTCCTGTCGCCGAGCGGATCGGACTCGAAGTCACGCTCTGGGGCTCCGTGGCATCCATGGTTTTGATCGTATTGCTGACGATCGGAGTCTCCATCATCGGACGCATCATTCGCAACGCCGCCGCAACTGCACCGCCTGCACAGGAAAACTATCAAGGGCTGATCACCCGCTGGGATCTCATGCGAGTCCCGGCCGATCAAGCGTTGCTGCTCACCGCGTTCACCGGGGCCGGAGTGGTCCTGTCCCTGCTCTTCTGGGCGGTGCTCCCGGTGACGACTCCGCATCCACACGAATGTTGCAAGAAAGCGGAGGCGAAGGCGCAGGGGCCGTTCAAGCCCGTCGAAACGTTGAACCGGAACGAGCAGCTCATTGCGCGGCTGGCGGCGCAGGTCGACGCGCTGGAACAAGAGAAGGCGGAAACGGGGGCCGGAAAAGACGAGAAGGAAAAGGGCACGGGGAAAGCCCAGAGCGGCCAGGAAACGGCTCCCCCTGCCGTGACGAAACCGTAATTTGCGAGGTGATGAGGTGAGTGTCATGCAACAACGGGGTGGTTCGATTCAGCGGTGTTTCCGGGCCGTCGGTGGGCACGGAGGATGGCTCGCGGGGCTATTGTTCATCGCGGGCTCCCTGATCCTGCCGTCGATCGGTGTTGCAGCGGAAGGCTCCGCCGCCGGACCGACCGAGTATCGTGACATTCCCTATATCGGCAGCCGCAACCTCGTATGGATTGTCGCCCAGTTGCATCTGCTGCTCGCCGGGTTTGTGTTGGGCGTGCCGATCTTCGCCTGGTTGTGCGAAGTCGTCGCCTGGAAAAGCGGGGAAAAGCGTTATGACAAGCTCGCCAAGGAATTCACCAAGCTCCTGACATCAGCGTATGCCACCACGGCTCTCTTCGGGGGCATTCTGCTGTTCTTGCTGATCGCGTTTTATCCCAAGCTGATGAACTATCTGACGGATATCTTTTTCCCGTCATTCCTCGTGTACTGTCTGCTGTTCCTGCTGGAGACCGCCACGCTCTATCTCTACTGGTACGGCTGGGACGCGATGCAGGACGGAGGGAAGAAATCGTTCCATGTGTTTCTCGGGCTGCTGCTGAATTTTTTCGCCTTCTTCATCATGATCGTGCCCAATGCCTGGGCGACATTCCAGGCCAGCCCGGTCGTGATTTCCGAGGGGACGGCCCTTGAGCGTGCCTGGGCGGCGACGTGGAATCCGACCTGGTGGCCGGTCAACATCCACCGGATCATTGCCAACGTGGTGCTCGGCGGGTACATCTGCGGCGCCTATGCCGGCATCCGGTACCTGTCGGCGAAAAATGCGGAAGAGCGCGACCACTACGACTGGATGGGCTATGTCGGAAATTTCATCGGCGTCTTCGGTCTGTTGCCCCTGCCGTTCGCCGGCTATTGGCTGATGCGCGAGATTTACCAGTACAACCAGCAAATGGGTATCACGCTCATGGGAGGATTCCTGTCCTGGCTCTTCATCCTCCAGGCGATGTTGATCGGCGTGCTCTTTCTCGGCTCGAATTACTACTTCTGGCTCGGCATTACCTACCGAATTCCAGGTTCTGAGACGAGATACCGACGGCCCATGCTGTCGATGTTGATCATTTTGTTGCTTTGCCTCGGCGTGTGGATGACGCCGCACTCGCTCGTGGCGAGCTTGGAAGAAGCCAGAAAGATGGGGGGCACCCACCATCCCCTGCTCGGCGTCTTCGGTGTCATGTCGGCAAAAATGACCGTCGCGAATCTCATGATTCTGGTCACCTTCATGAGCTTCGTCATGTATTGGCGCGCCGGGAAGGAAGAGACAGCCGGATGGGCCAAACTGGCTCGGGCGGTGATGGGAGGGCTGTTGGTCCTGGCCGGCATCGCCGTCGTCGTCCTCGGAGTCTGGGGCTACTTCGTGCCGGCGATTATCCGCATCAATTACTTCTCCACGTCGCAGGTCCTGATCGTCCTGTTCGTCATGTTGACGATCACACCGCTGACGGCGCTGCTGCTCAAGAGCGCAAGAACCACGACGGACATGGTCTGGGGCCGGATGCCTCCGCGCGCCGGGTACGCCCTGGTGCTCAATGCCATCATGGTCATTCTGTTGATGACGCTGATGGGCTATGCCCGATCCTCGTCCCGCGTGCATTGGCACATCTACGGGGTGATGCGCGATTCGTCGCCATACGCGTTTTCACCGGCGCTCGGTAGCGCCGCGGTGCTCATGGCGCTGAACACGTTTTTCTTCTGCATGCTCGTGGCGTTCATCTTCTGGGTGGCGACCATGGGCGATAAGGCCAAGGCCGCTCACGGCGGATCCGGAAAGGGCGAATTGCCGCACGGCATTCCGGCGATGGCGGGAGGCGCACCGGAACACCAACGGCAGGCGTGAAGAGAGCCATGTATGGTGAATGGTTGACTGTGAGTTAGAAGCTAGACAGGAAGCGCTTAACACCTAAAATTTGGGGACCTATGAGTGAAGTCGCGCAACTCCAATTGATCGGATTGTCCATCGTGGGGAGCGGGATCGTGATTCTGCTCTTCATCAACGCCCAGTTCGTACGAGTCATCGGATTCGTCGCGATCGTGCTCGGGCTCTTTTCCCTCACGGCGCTCTCGGTGCCGCAGATGGCATCGCTGCCGCCGGCGGAGGAGAAGTTCGATATCGCGACCGTCAAGACGCCGACCGACATGGCCGCCATCGGGCAGAAGATCTTTTTCAGCAAGGGTCAATGCGCGCTGTGCCATTCCATAGGGCCCAGCGAATCCGCCCGCTGTCCCGACCTGAAGGGGATCGGAGCAAAACTGAGTCGGGATTTCATCTTCGAAAGTCTGACGCAGCCTCAGGCCTATGTTTATCTGGACTATCGTCATGAAGGACTGCCGAAGGAGTATCCGGCCAGAATGCCCTACATCAACAAGGACCCGATCGGACTATCCAAGAACGAAATCCTGTCAGTCATCGCATTCCTGCAGCAGATGAGCGGGGAGCCGATTTCGGTCAGTCCGTCCGAACTCGACGTGCCGGGGCAGGCGCCTGTCGCACCGGTGAAAGCGGCTGAGTCCGCTCCGTTAGCCGTCGCACAAGCTCAGTGAGGAGGAATTTATGGGGGGCTCGTTGATCAGGCCGATTATTCTCCTGGTAGTCATCTATGCATTCCTGAAATTGGTCGTACCGAATATCCCGGGGTCGGCACCGCTTCCGTCCAGCCTTATTTTCCTGTATCTCATGCTGACGGCGTCCGGCATCGTGATCTTCGCGACGCTGAGCGGGGAGTCCAAGGACGCCTTCTGGGGTCCGATTCAGCGCTTCCTGACCGGAGAGAATATCGGCGGACTGCAAATACTGCGCTACGGCATCTTGATTCTGTTCCCGCTTATGGTGGGATGGCAGACCTACAGCAGCACAGCTCCGAGCGATCAGCCGCCGGCCGAAAACCGGACGATTCATCCCGCCCCGCCGGGCGAATATACCGGCCTGTCGAATCCGGTTCCGAAGACCCCGGACAACATCATGCAGGGAAAAGGCTTCTATGCGGCGTTCTGTTCACCTTGTCACGGCGGCAATTTCGACGGCAAAGGGCCCGCGGCACGCGGGTTCAACCCACCGCCCGCCAATTTCTCCGATCCAACCACTATCGCCATGTTGCAGGAAAGCTATCTCTTTTGGCGGATCAAAAAGGGAGGCGTTGGCCTTCCGATTGAGGGCATGCCATGGAAATCCGCGATGCCTCGATGGGAAGTGGAGTTGCCGGACGAATGGATTTGGAAAATCATTTTGGGCGAGTACGACGGAGCGCATCAGTCTCCGCGAACCTGGGAGTAAGTGGAGCCGGACGGTGTGTGGCCGTCTAGTCGGCTATTGAAAACGAGGCCAGCATAAAATCGGGGGAATTTATGAGGCAGTGGGGTATATGGGGAGGAGCGGCGGTGGTGACGGCTCTCGTCCTCGGTGGAGCGGGCGTCAGCACGGCGCAGGAAAGCGTGGCGGTGCGTGCAGCGAAGGTGGACGGTGCTCTGCCGGTCGATGATCCGAACGCGGCCGCCTGGAGCGGTGCGGTTCCTGCGACGTTTCCGATGTCACCGCAAGTCCACTGGAAGGATCGTATTCAGGAAGCTACGGTCAAGGATGTGACTGTGCGCGCCTTGCATGATGGTACGCAAGTGGCATTCCTCCTGGAGTATGCCGATCCCACGCAGGATCCCGACGACGCCGCAGCGCTCGAATTCATGGTTGGCGATAAGAAGGCCCATTTCGCCCACGGACAGCCGATGGCGCAGGTCGAGGGGGGACCGGTCAACATCTGGTTCTGGAAGAACAAAGAAGATAAGGCCGTGGATATGACCGCTAAGGGCTTCGGCACCTTGAAACCGCAGGACCATCAGGATGTGAAAGCCAAGGGAGCGTATGCGAACGGCACCTGGAAGGTCGTGTTTTCGCGGAACCTCTCGACCGACCATCCCGATGAAGATGCGCAGGTGACGCCGGGCGAGTTTATCAATATCGCCTTTGCCGTGTGGGATGGGGTGAAGGATGCCAGCGGTGAACTGCGTGAGAAGGGCTCACAGAAAGCTGTGTCCTCCTGGTGGTATTTCAGGGCCGATCCACCGGCGGATTATTCCGGATATGTGTATGCGGCGATGGCCGTCGGGTTGGCCTTGGGATTTCAGTTTGTCCTAATCCGCAAACTCAAGAAAGGGCAGTGAGCATGAAGGGGGCAAGGCTGCAAGTCATGAGAACCCTGGCCGGCCTGTGTGGGGTGATGGCCGTGTTTGCCTGGGGCTGCGCGAACGAGCAGGAGAAAAAGGGGCATGAACTCTATGCCCACTACTGCAGTCACTGTCACGGCGAGAGCGGCCGGCAGAACGAAGGATTCAACTGGTCCTCGATGCCGGATCCCAAGCCAAAGGATCTGTCCAATAAGACCGAGATGGGCACCTTCAAGGATGAGGACATCTTCAACACCATTTCACGTAATATGTTGGACACCAGTGAGGAAGGTGGAGACGAGATCGGTGACGACGACTTTGCCGTGCCGACGATGCCGACGTTCAAGTACACGCTGTCCGAGGATGAGATCTGGGCGATTGTCGGCTATGTCAGGACCCTGCACGGCATGAAGCTGGAATTCAAGGTTGAGGAACGGAAAGCCCAGCTGGAGGAAGGACTGAAAGCGGCGCAAGCCAAGTTTGACCAGGCGAAGCAGGCCTTCGAGGAGGCGGAAAAGAAGGCCAACGAAGAGGCGGAGCAGAAGAGCGAAGCGCTCAAGAAAGACGTGGAAGTGGATGAATCCGCCTATGCCGACGAACAGGCCGCGATGACACAAGCCAAGCATGAGCTTGATGCTGCTCAGGTTGCGCTGAACAACTTCTTCACCAGGCCCGGCAAGGGTCTGAGTATCCCTAGGCCCGACTTGACGGTGGCACCGGCGCAAGCGCCCCAGCTGGCTGAACTTGGAAAGAGGCTCTACGAGAACAAATATGGCTGCAACGGCTGCCATAGCGTTGGTGGAGAAGGCGGTAAGGTCGGACCGGCACTCGACAGGGCAGGATTCCGCCTCAACGGAACCTGGATCTATCGCTGGCTGAAGAATCCTCAGGCGATGAACGCCTCGACCCGCATGCCGGCGCTCGGATTGAGCGACGCGGATGCCAGGGCGGTGACGATGTATTTGGGGACCCTGCGAGCACCGAAGGCCGATCCGCAGGCCGAAAAGCCAAGCGACAAAGAGGAATAGGCCTTAGGTCAGAAACCCCGCCAGTATCCCGGCGAGCACCGAGGCGCCGACCCAGACATGCGCGCGGAACATGCTGAACGCCTGAGAAGGATCAACCGGTTTGCGCAGCCGTCCGATCTGAACTGAAAAGAAAAGGGCCAGGCCCAGCAAGGTCAGGTAGTAGGGCCATCCGATCTGAACCAGCCACCCCACGGCGCTTAACAGGGCCAGCATTGCGCCGAAGGCTAGTGCGACTCCAAGGTGGATGGACGGTCCGAAGAACAGGGCGGCAGACTTCACTCCGATGCGCTGATCATCCTCGCGGTCCTGAATCGCATAAATCGTATCGTACCCGACCGCCCAGGCAGCCGTTGCCCCGAAGAGACACCAGACCGGTGCATCGAGCTGTCCTCGCACGGCAGCCCAGGCGACGACGGTACCCCATCCAAAGGCAAGGCCCAGCATGGTTTGGGGGATCGGGAGCCATCGTTTTGAAAACGGGTACAGCGCGGCGAGTAGGAGGGCGACGGGAGCGAGCCAGAAGACGAGAGGGTCAAGGAGGAAGAGCAGACTGGCTGCCGCCAATAACAACAGCCCGAGGAGGATGAAGGCATGGCGGCCGGTCAGTTCGCCGGACGCCAGCGGGCGGTACTTGGTCCTCGTCACATCCCGATCGAACGAACGATCAGCCAGATCATTGAGGATGACACCCGCGCTCCGCATCAGAAACGATCCTCCGATGAAGACCGCGAGAAGATGCAGAGAAGGCCAGCCCTGTGCAGCCAATACCAGCGCCCACAGGGTCGGCAGCAGTAGGAGATACGTGCCGGTCTGGTTCTGCAGCCGGATCAGCCGGGCGAGTGCGGACCAGGGAACGCCGGAAGGGGTTACGGGAGGTTCTGTAGAGGGAGTCGGCATGGCCGAGACGTTAGCCTAGGGTCAGAGGGTTGTCAATTCAGTGCGGCAGTTGTGCACGCAACCTCGATTTGGGTATAACCACCGTCTGGAGAGGTGTGATCTTGTGCGAATCCCTGGTTTCCTATTGATCCGGCAGGCGATTGTCTGCGCGATCGTCATCCTTGCGTTGCTGGGCAGCGGTTGTTCCAGGTCCAAGCGCCAGGAAAGCGGATCGGCCGTCCCTCCATCCGTCATTACCCTGACACCGGCCCTGTGGTTCTCCCCGAGTCTCACGACGGCGACGGTGCCTTATCTGGATGCCTGCGGGAAAGCGGCGTCGGTTCCCGTTTCCGGTCCGCTTCTTGAGGCAGTACCCAAGAAGCTCGGTCGGGTACTGACCGGCGTCACCCCCCAGTTCGGCGACGAGCAAACCATCGTCTCCGACGGGGTGGTCGAAGTGGGGTTAGGGCTGAAACAGATCGATCTCACCATTCCGCGCCAAGTCAAGGGCACCTATCCGGTCACGATAACCCTGGGAATGGAGGTGGTGTTTCTTGCCGCGGACGGCGCGCTGCTTTTCAGCGAAAAGCTGGAGGGGGCCGGTCGGGGTGAGGTGGACGTCACCGAGCAGTCATGCGAGGTGAGAGGATTGGAGCTTCTTGTGCTGGAAGCCGTTGAACAGGTCACTGAGGCCATGGCCCGGCGTGTGAGTGAGTCCGTCCGGGTACGGGAATATGCCGAACTGCGAAAGACCTTGGCCCCAACGGTTCTGGGAGCCACCCCTGCGGGAAGACCGGTGGCCGGGGGAACACAGGGTGCCGGGACGGCGCCGGCAGTGGGTCAGATCTCCGCCACCGTCGCGGCGCAGCCGACGGCAGCGCTCAGCTTCCACGCCATCATTCGGGATGAGAATCATGACCAGCTCCTGCAGCAGGACGAAGCCTTGACGATCGAAATCGAAGTCACGAATGAGGGCAGGGCCGAGGCCAAGGGGGTGGAAGTGGTGGTCGGCGGCATGGACGAATTGGCGGCGCATTTCCCGCCGGTGGTGCCGGTGGGGGATCTTCGTCCTGGAGAGATCAAGCGCACGTCGGTCACCAAACAGGTGACGGCCTTGAAGGAGTCGATCCACGGGGAATTGGTGCTGAGCTTGCGCAGTGCGACGCCGGTCGCGTCGGTTCCACCGGCCAAGAAATTTGCATTCACAGTCAAGCCGGGGAAGAGCGATACGGTGGTGGCTGTACCCGATGTCGATCTGCTGCCAAAATCAATGGGCCCGTTCAAGCAGTCAAAGGCGGTCGTGATCGCGATCGGAGTCGGACGGTTTCGCTCCGGACATGTGTCGTCGGTCAAGTACGCCGGCCACGATGCGGAGGTGATGGCCGAATATCTGCGCGAGATCGGTAACATTCCCGACGATCGGATTCGCGTGTTGCGCGACACCCATGCGTTGAAACTGGACCTGACCGAGACGTTCGAAGAATGGCTTCCCCAGCGGACGGATGCCTCCACCGTCGTCTACGTGTTTTTCTCGGGACGCGCCTTGGTGGATGGGGGGACGGGAGCCGTGTCGCTCGTGCCGCATGATGGAACGACGGCGACGCCGAACCGGCTCTACCCCGTGCACCAACTGCAGCAGTCCCTCTACCGGCTGCCGATTCAACGGGCGATCCTGATATTTGATGTGTCGCTCGAGCCGATGCCCGGCACGGATCCCGCCGCCGCTCCGCCACCCCATTGGGAGACGTCGGCAAGCGAGCGAAAGGGCCACGTCATGTGGATGGTGGGGAACAGAGCCCTTCAGGAAGCCCATGCCTATGAGGAGGGAAGGCACGGGCTGTTTACCTATCATCTGCTGAGAGGACTGCAAGGTCTTGCCGATCTCGATCGAGACGGAACGGTCGTGGCAGGGGAACTCTGTCTCTACGCGCGAGGGGAAGTCGTCCGGGCCGCCAGGGAACAGTTCGGCAACGAGCAGGAGCCACTCTGTGTCCCACCGCCCGGCCAGGAAGCGATGGTCAGAATTCATCCGCTGGCCAGGGGCAACAACCCGAAGCCCGTCAGCACCGTCAAGAAAACGGAACCCACCGAAGATCCAACGGCACAGACCCCGAAACCGATGGAGATCGGAGCCGGGCGGTAGCGTGGTGGTGACCGTCCTGTGAGGGATTCGCTCGTTGACAGTCGGTACAGTGGCCGCTATCATGCCCTCCGGGAATTTCGAACGAACATCACACGGCCTGTGATCCCCTTCTTCAGTTGACCTCGATGCCGGCGTAGCTCAGTTGGTAGAGCAGCGGTTTCGTAAACCGCAGGTCGCCCGTTCAATCCGGGTCGCCGGCTCCACTTTTCAACGACTTACACGTTCACCCCAGCCGCAGCAGGTCGCGGTGCTAAAACTGTGCGACACGCCCTTTGTTGGTCTAAAATCTGCCGCAGCACAGGGAGCAACTTTTAACTCAACTGTTCGTGGAAACGGGCAGAACCCATGCTCTACCCACAATGGGGAGTTGGATGAACCTTGACAGGTGTCTTCCTGTTGCTACAGACTACACGACAGATTGAGGTGGGCATAGAGTAAGATCGCAGCGGTATCGTTCGACCCATGTTTCGCCGAGCTCGTACACAATACATCGCGCTGATGATCTTCTTCACCTTCTGTCAGGTGATCGGAATGATGTGTGCCGTGCCCGATTTCTCTGAGGCAGAAACCACCACCAGCTTGGTGAGCGAGAGTATGGTCTGCCCGATGGAGGGGAGCACCATGTGTCCGCCATCAGTGACGTCATCGTCGGAACGTCAGGTGAAGAATGGCGCGGTCATCGCGGTTGAGCATGGCCCGAACTTGATCGGTCTCGATGAAGTGCAGAGAGTGCCTGCAATCCCTGCGCAGTGGTCCCGGAGCAGTGCTGGTTCCATTGCCTCCATCCCTATAGGTTCTTCCTCGGTCCTCCGGATCTGATTTCACACCTCCAGTTCCTTCATTTCCTGCTTAGCTACTGAGGCTGAGCGGGTTCTGACTTTTATTTCTATCTGCACGGAGGTGCTGCCGTGAGACACAGTTCTGGTCTCCATCGAGTGAAAGCGGTTTCTTTCTTCATCTTGCTCGCCCTGCTTCCGGTGTCCTGGCCCGTTCCAGGGGTGGAAGCGCGCGAGGTGAACGAACCGCGCATTACCCTTCCCGATCTCATCCGAGAGCTGGAAGCAGCGAATCCCGATATTAAAGCTGCCCGCCAGCGTTGGGAGATGGCCAAAGCGGTCGTGCCGCAGGTGCAGACACTCCCGGATCCTCGGCTCCAGCTGGGGTATCAGCGAATGCCGATGATGGAGCCTCTCCAAGGCGCCATGTACGGCGTTGGCCAGGAAATTCCTTTCCCGGGCAAGTTAGGTCTCAAGGGTGAGGTCGCGCAACGTGAAGCCGACCGACTGGAGCAAGAATACCGCGCGATCGGACTCAGGCTTATTGCACGCCTAAAGGAGGTCTATTTCGATTTGCACTTTGTTCACAAGGCGATCGAGGTGGTGGAGCGGAACAAGGCGCTGCTGATGCAATTCGAGCGGACAGCCAAGTCTCGGTATGCGGTTGGCCAGGCTGCCCAACAAGATGTGTTTCGCGCTCAGGTTGAGATTTCCCGTGTCCTTGATCGGCTGGCGGTGTTCGATCAGCAGAAAGAGAGTCTCCACGCCGCCGTCAATCGACTTTTAAATCGTCCTCCAGCTGAAGCACTGGGAACACCGGAAGAAATTCTCACCACGATCCTGACGATCCCGCTCCAGGAGCTGAGTCGCCGGGCTGAAGAAT
>DASPGL010000229.1:0-3601 GCA_035620635.1 Nitrospira sp.
CAGCAGCCCGAGCCGGAGCAGCGAGCGGGTCCACGGGGAGGGCGGCCGGCGGGGGCCGGGCCGGAGCGTCGGCTGCGAGAACGGGGCGGACATCCTGTCGCGTACGCTACACCGGGGCCCCCCGTCTCTGCAACTCCCCTCTTGTTTTGATCGTCAGAGGATTGTCTGCGGTCAGCCAAGGGGTCAAACGCAGTGGAAACCGTACAAGCTTGTGGCCCATGTCCAGCCTTGTTCTTCAGACTAGATTTACCTATCGAGTTTTCGGTACCTTGAAAGTTCGGTCCGGCCTTCGCGTCTTGTTCCCGCGGTATCGGTGATCAGGCCGGGAGAGAGGATGGGTCTTCGACGTATGGGTCATCGGTTCTTCGTGGCGGTCGTCCTTGGACTCATGCTTGTGCAGGATCCTGCCGCGGCAAGTGAGATCCGTCCGCCGAAGTCAGAGCCGGTCCTATCGACGCCGAAACCTCCTGAAAAGACACGGGCGCCAGCGAACGGTGGCGCAGCCCAATATCCAGCGACCCCGTCGGCCTTCCCTGCCGAGATCATCGGAAAGGACGGCGCACCGATGGTGCTAGTGCCGGCCGGTGACTTCATGATGGGAAGCGACAAGGGCGACGAAGACGAGTCTCCCGTCCATCGCGTCCAGCTCAATGCATTTTACCTCGACAAGTTTGAGGTGACCAACGGGCGATTCGCGAAGTTCGTTGAGGCGATCCAAAGCGAACCGCCCTGGGGGTTTGCGGACAAGGAGACGCCTGTCGCCAATGCAGATCGACCGGTACGCTGGGTGAACTGGATGGACGCCATGGGCTACTGCCTCTGGGTGGGGAAGCGACTTCCGACAGAGGCGGAGTGGGAGAAGGCTGCGCGCGGGACCGACGGGCGTATGTATCCCTGGGGGAACGATCCGCCGACTCTTGCGCATGCCGTGTATGGATTGAAAGAAAACGGTGCAGAGGCGATCTCGGTAATCGGCGCTCGTGACAGAGGAATGAGTCCGTACGGCGCGCACGACATGGCTGGCAACCTCTACGAGTGGGTCATGGATTGGTACGCGGAGGATCATTATCTGCACTTTGCCAACGGCACGGCGGTCAATCCGCGAGGGCCCGCCGAAGGCACCGCCAAGGTGCAGCGTGGCGGATCCTATATCAACAGCCCCTATCGCCTGAGGTCGTCCTTTCGCACCAAGGGCGATCCGGCGGAGCAGGATCCAAATGTGGGGTTCCGCTGTGCCCAGGATGTTCCAGCGCCTCACCATGAACCCGGTCCTGTGACCAGTCCGTCCCGGTAAACAGGTCCCGTTCTCGTAGCGCCGATAAGCGCGCTTCCGGGACATGGCGCGGAGAGTTCAACGAATGCTGAATACTCGGCAGGCAATCCGGCTCAGCAGGAAGGCCGTCCCATGAAACAGTATCGCGTCTCGCCGGGTGCGAGGGTCCGGATCGACCGGATGGATCCTGAGGACACCGGTGAGTTCAAGAAGACCGATCAGGGCAAGGAGAAGGCCAAAGCCATGACCGCCCAGTTGATCGCGCGACTGGGCAACCTGCAGGAACGGCTCTATGCGAACGCTACGCAGTCGATGCTCGTCGTACTTCAGGGGATGGATACCAGCGGAAAAGACGGGACGATCAAGAGCGTGATGTCCGGAGTCAATCCACAGGGCTGTCGAGTGGCCACGTTCAAGGTTCCCTCCAACAGCGAACTCGCCCACGATTTTCTCTGGCGGGTTCATCATGAGGCCCCGCCGAAAGGGTACATCGGTATCTTCAATCGATCCCATTACGAAGACGTGCTTATCACGCGTGTGCACGGCTGGGTATCGGACAAGGTGGCCAGGCAGCGGTTCAACCAAATCAACGAGTTCGAAGAATTGCTGCACGAAAACGGGACGACCATCCTCAAATTTTTCCTCCATATCTCCAAAGACGAACAGAAGCAGCGGCTCGAAGAACGGATTCGCGATCCGGAGAAGCGCTGGAAGTTTAATGAAGGCGACGCAGAAGAACGGAAATTCTGGAAGCAGTACATGCATGCATTCGATGACGTCCTTCGCGCGACGAGTACCGACCATGCCCCGTGGTATGTCGTGCCGTCAAATCGTAAATGGTATCGAAATCTCATCGTTGCGTCGACGATTGTCCAGGCATTGGAGGACTTGAAATTGAAGCGTCCACCCGAGCCGGCCGGCGTAGATTTCAGCACGTTACGGATCGTGTAAGCCACGGTTGACGAGTCTTATCGTGCTGCCGACCCGGTCCGTCTGTTCATGAGCGAGGTGCGGTGCATCGGTCTCTCTTTTTCGGAGCCTGCCGCTTGCTGATCGGCGCGATCCTACTGGCTTCTGCGCTAGGCAAGTCGCTGGACCTGGCGGGATTTGTGGATGTTCTCATGACCTACCATGCGATCCCGGGAACGCTGCTCTGGCCTGTGGCTTTCACAATCACGGGACTCGAATGGTTGCTCGGAGGCTGGATTCTCTCCGGCTGGCGGCTGACGACAGGAGCCCTTGCCGTGCTCGTTCTCTACCTCGTATACGCGATCTGGATGACCATCGCACTTGTCCGAGACCTGGATCTTCCCAACTGCGGCTGCTACGGAGTGTTTTTCCCGCAGCCGTTGCGCTGGTATTCACCCGTCGAGGACATCGTAGTGGCTGGCATGTGTTATGCGTTGTGGAGATCGGCGAGTCGGATTGGCATGCCCCATTGACAGCCTTTTCTAATGGGCGTAGGAGGACGATTGCGGCCCCTGATTTACAGAGGTACGGGAGATCGGACAGCCGATCTTGCTGTCATCCAGGTCTCTCGGAGACATCATCCGGAGAGGAGGGTGGACATGAGCGACGCACCGCCACCTGGTCCGTCAGGCCCGCCGATGCGAAGGCGGGTTTCTCGTCGGTCGTGCTAGCCGATTCTCCACTGGCTGTGCCCAATCGGCACCTCACCCCAATGGGGATCGAATGCCAACACGTGAATGGGGATCATCGGAGCACGAGGAACACAGGCGCCTGGGATCGACGAAGTCTCCCCCGACTGGAAACCTGTCACCCTGGACATCGCGCGGGTCCTGCGGGCCGCGACAATCTATTGAATAGCGAATCGGCGTCCTAAGCGCCACCCAGAGGCGACCTCCCACCACAGTGCAAGGTCGCCTCTGGTGTTTGTGGAGGGGGCTTTCTTTTGCCCCACAACTCTCCTAGCATAACTCGCCTATGGCAGTGACCAAGCGTACACCAGGGCGTCAGGGGGGCGCGAGGCGCCGGCGCAAGCCCGCCGGCTCATCCGTAGGCTTGGGCGCGACCGAGTTGCAGGCGGCAGCTCCTCCGGGAGAAGTGGCCGAACTGCATGGCCTGATCGAGGCCGACGGAGGCAAAGTTCTGGCCATCTATCGTGAACCCTACGGGGGACGGTGGCTGATGCTCGCAGCATTACCGATTACGTTAGTCGAGCCGACGCCGTATCAGCGGAATCTTTCCGAGACGCATGTCAGAAAATTGGAAGCGGTCATCGGCAGGATCGGCCGGTTTCTCGACCCGATCATCGCTGTAAGGACTCCGAAGCCAGACCAGGCGGCGAAGTACTGGACTCCGAACGGC
>DASPGL010000230.1:0-2559 GCA_035620635.1 Nitrospira sp.
AAGCGGCGCGGAGCTATCTCATCGAATCCGGCGTCAACCCGAAGCAGGTTGCGATCGTGTCATTTGGTAAGGAACGTCCGTTCTGCTTCGATCGTGACGAAGCCTGCTATCAGCAGAATCGTCGTGGCCATATGCTTCTCAACAAGAAGAAGTAAGGGTGCAAACCAGCAACTGACCGTCACTCGACCCCCATCCGTTTAAGCCCTGAAGGGCGGTCGCCTGGCGTTTACAGCGTACTGCGCGAAGACAAATGCCAGCAGCGTTAAAGAAATTGAGCGCCCTTTTCAAGGCGGAGGTTCCGGCCGCCCCCGACAGCCAGCCGAAGGAGCGGCGTGTCCAGCCACGGTTCACGACCCAGTTCCGCAGTACTCTGTCGGGGACGAACGAGGAAGGGCAGGGCCGGACGCTCGACATTTCCGTAGGCGGGTGCAAGATTGAGAGCGATTTGAGGGTTGTGCAGGGGGCGAAGTTTGAATGTCGGCTTCATGTTCCCGGACTGGACTGGCCGTTGCGGATCGAAGAAGCGACGGTTCGATGGGTTGAAGGCAGGACCTTCGGAGTCGGCTTCACGCATATCACCCCTGAGGAGTTCGCTAAGCTCAAAACCGTCCTCACCAATCTTGAGGAGGAGGAGTAGTCGTTCGTCGTTGCCTCTTCTTCCTCCTGACACCTTGCCACAGGATGTGCCCCGGAGACCCTCTCGCTCAGATGCTTCACTCGATCATGAAGTGCCACTCTCTTTATCTGTGACATCCGGTTGACACGGCGACCACATCTGTCAGAAAGTACGGGCCCGCTTTGGGCCGCGGCAGCAACCGTTGCTCGTGGTCGAGTGAGGGCGGGAGGTTCCGGGGATGTCGTGTATCCCGGCTCACACAATCTTACAGACGGGCGACAGGGAAAGGAGTAGCGAGTGGAACAACGGTACGCGATCACGGTGAAATTCTTGGTGGATGCCGATTCAGCTGAAGACGCCGAAGAAATGGTGGAAACCGCGTGTGAGAAAGCTGCGGCGTCGTTTCCGGAAATGAGTTACGAAGGCATTGAGGATATCGAGGAGGAAGAAGAGGAGTAGCCGGTTCCATGGGAAGCGAATCACGATCGATTCAATCCGTGCAGGAGGTTGCCACGCTCGCCGGTGGTTGCTTCTGGTGCCTTGAAGCGATCTATGACCAAGTCCGAGGTGTACTATCCGTCGAGTCGGGCTATACGGGAGGGATCGTTGACCACCCCACGTATGAAGCGGTGTGCGGCGGCCAGACCGGCCATGCCGAAGCCGTGCGGGCCACCTTCGATCCGCGCGCGGTCTCCTACCGGGAGTTACTTGAGATCTTTTTCGTCATCCATGACCCGACGACGCTTAATCGGCAGGGGAACGATATGGGGCCCCAGTATCGTTCGGCGATTTTCTACCACAACCCGGCACAGCGACACACAGCCGAGGAGTTGATCAAGGCCCTGACTGAGCAGCAACTCTATACCGGACCGATCGTGACCCAGGTCGTGCCGGCCACGCAATGGTACGGGGCCGAAGCCTACCATCAAGAATATTTTTCCCGAAATCCCTCCCAGGGCTATTGCCAGTTTGTGGTGGGGCCGAAAGTCGCGAAGTTCAGAACGCAGTTCGCCTCCCGCCTGAAGCCCTAGCTGCGCCGCCTTTCGTTATTGCGCGAACCACCTGCCCAGTATCTCCCGTACCGCACTAAACACCGCAGGTTTCTGAAACATCTGGCGGGCTTTGAGTAAGACCTCTGCATGGAGAGGGCAGAAAGGCCATTCAGATGCCGGACTGCCCTGCACTTGGGCCACAATCAGACCGTCCGGCTGCTCATGCGGAACACGGAGCACAATCAAAGGGCTGTTCGGATCGAGCAGGCAGGTGTCTCCAGCCTGAAGGTGAAGGTCTGCTGCCGAGGTCGCGAGCTGGACACGCTGTTGGCCGTCAGAAAAAGCCGTGTCGCCTTCACGGAGTGGTCCGGTGGGAGCCAGGGAGTACAGCACGAGCGGCGCACCCAAAATGAGAGCTACGGCCAAGCCGATCGACCAGAGCGGAGGCTCGGTGCGACCGATCTCACCGCGAGTTGAAGCCTCGCTCATGTTCTCAGCAGCCGCTTACTGGGACTGTCGTGGTCGATCGCGTTTCTGCTCGGACAAGACAAACTCGCGAGGAAGCCAGTCAGCAGGCGTTCGAAATCCTAGCACATCGGCTGGAGAAAGGCATGGTCGGGTTGTGACGGGGCAGGACTTTCTCTACGGATCGCCGAAGATCACCTCCGCAGGACTTCCCCAGAGCGACCCCCCATCTTCTATGAGCGAAAAACATCCCTTCTCGCGTACGGTTGTCAGGGTCGAGGCCTAATTTAACAAATCTGTAACCGGCCTGTAGCGCCATCTTAATTCCTGTTAACTATTCTCACCACGGCCGTGAAACAGAACGAACTAGAGGAGGTATTCGAATGACGCGTCCGTGGCTGACAACTAGCGTGTGCGCGATGAGTGTCGGGTTGCTCCTCTCAGCCAACAGTGCCGAGGCTGCGCTGGAAGATATTCTCTACGAAA
>DASPGL010000231.1:0-5685 GCA_035620635.1 Nitrospira sp.
CCGTCAAGCCGAAAGCGGCACGCCCGTTGGCGATCTCTGCCGACAGCTCGGCGTCAGCGAAGCGACCTTCTACACCTGGAAAAAGAAATATGCGCATCTGGGCGTGAGTGAACTCCGCCGGCTGCGGCAGGTGGAAGAGGAAAACAGTCGGTTGAAACGGCTGGTGGCCGACCTGTCGCTCGACAAGCACATGCTGTCGGAGGCGTTACGAAAAAAAGTCTGAGGCCCGCCCGTCGCCGGGAACTGGCCCAGTGGTTTCACGGGACGTTTCAGGTGAGTGGTGCGCGGGCCTGTCGACTCGCCCAGTTCGGACGGGCTTCGTGGTATCGACAGAGTCGGGCCAAGGATCAATCGGCTCTCCGGCTCCGCATTCGCGATCTGGCTCATGCGCGGCCGCGGTTTGGCTATCTGCGGATCTGGGTGTTGCTCCGGCGTGAGGGCTGGCTGATCAATCGCAAGCGCGTCCGACGATTGTATCGACTGGATGGCTTGCAGCTCCGGATGCGCGTCCGGAGACGGAAACACATCGCGCTGCATCGTGGACCAGCGCCCATACCAGCGGGCCCAACCGAGCGCTGGAGCATGGATTTTGTGCATGATACGCTAGCGGACGGGCGACCATTTCGGATCTTGACGGTCGTGGATCACTGGAGTCGGCACAGTCCCGTGCTAGAGGCAGGGTTTCGGATGACGGGAGCGACAGTCGGTCAGGTGCTCGATCGTGTCCTGGACACACAAGCGGTGCCCCGCTCGATCACGGTGGATCATGGGACGGAATTCCAATCGCGAGCATTGGAGGATTGGGCCTATCGGCGGGGCGTCCAACTCGACTTCATTCGACCAGGCAAACCCGTAGAAAATGCCTTTATTGAATCATTTAACGGGCGCCTACGAGACGAGTGTTTGAACGTGCACCAATTCGCCTCCCTGGCCGAGGCCCAGGCCATCATTGAAGCGTGGCGAATGGATTATAATCACCACCGGCCGCACAGCTCACTCGGGCACCTGACTCCGACTGAGTTCATTGAACAACGTCAGGCCATATCGACCGTCGAAGAAGTACTCTGCTCTGGTTAAGAGTTGTCTCGAAAGGGGACCAACGTCAAAATCTCTTGGAGGAAAAATGCGATTATCGCGGCTCGATGGGGAGCTTTTCAGTAAGAAATGACCCAGCGGACTTCTTTCGTGATTGGGGAAGTACAACCAGAAAGTTGGTTCTACTCGAAGAGTGGGCGCAGGCCTTTTTTGAATCTCTCGCGCCAGCCGATCAGCGGGCGGTCCAGAAGCGGTTGGGCGCGATGCCCTCCAAATATATTAAGAAACGCATCCATGCTACGCGAATAATAAAGCGTGTTCGTAAAGGCATCGTGGAATACGACCTAGAGGACAATCCAATGCCGGAGTTTCTTCGAAAGCCACCGCCGTGGAAAATGCATCCTTAGGAACAGGTCATTCGAGGCTTGATAAGAATGGTAGGATATTCGGGGGGATTAGAAAGGGGAAACCACGGTAAAAGACGGTAAACGGCGGTAGAGGACGGTACTCAGGTGAGCAGGGGAATCGCCAATGTTAGATCGGTGTTCCGAAGTTTTTCGCGGAGTTCGAGGTGTTCCACTTCGGGATTTTCAAGACCGGCACGTTCGGCCGCTCCGTCACCCCTCCATTCATTTCATTCATTGCCTATTTTGACTCGTAGCATACCAACAGTCGCCTACTCTTTCCTGATCCGTTCCAGCCCGCCCATGTAGGGGCGAAGCGAGCTAGGAATCAAGACTGAACCGTCCGGTTGCTGGCAGTTCTCCAGAATCGCGACCAGCGTTCGTCCCACGGCGAGGCCGGACCCGTTGAGGGTATGAACGAACTCGGTCCCGGCCTCCTTCTTCCCGCCCCCCCGGCGATACTTGATGTTGGCCCGTCTCGCCTGGAAGGCTTCGAAATTGCTGCAGGACGAAATTTCCCGGTACTGTTGTTGTGACGGCAGCCAGACTTCAATGTCATAGGTTTTCGCGGCAGAAAATCCCATGTCTCCCGTGCACAGTGTCACGACCCGGTAGGGCAGTCCAAGATCCTGCAGGATGAACTCTGCATGTCCGGTCAATCGCTCAAGTTCCTCGTAGGAGCGCTCCGGTGTCGTAAAGGCGACCAATTCGACCTTGTTGAATTGGTGCAGCCGAATCAGGCCACGCGTGTCCTTCCCGTAGGATCCGGCTTCCCTCCTGAAACAGGGGGTGTAGGCGGTGTACCGGATCGGCAACCGGTCCTCGGCCAGGATCTCCTCTCGATGGAGATTGGTCACCGGGACCTCGGCCGTGGGGATCAAATAGTAGTCGTCATCCCGCACTCGAAAGAGGTCGTCTTCAAACTTGGGCAGTTGGCCTGTCCCGGTCATGGCCTGGCGGTTGACCATCAACGGCGGAAGCACCTCCCGATACCCATGCTGACCCGTATGCAGATCCAGCATGTAGTTGATCAAGGCACGTTCCAGTCTCGCTCCTGCTCCGGTGAGCAGGGCAAAGCGCGCCCCGGCAATTTTTGCAGCACGATCGAAGTCCAGAATTCCGAGAGATTCTCCGATGTCCCAGTGCGGCTTCGGCGGCTGAAGGAAGGAAGGGATGGTGCCCCAGCGGCGTACTTCAAGATTGTCCGAGGCAGCATGCCCCTTCGGGACCGATTGATGGGGGAGATTGGGAATGCGAAGGGCGAGATCGCCAAGCGTGTCCTCGACACCGCCGAGTCCTCCCTCTAATGCCTTGATGCGATCCCCCACGCGCTTCATGGCCGCGATGCCGTCCTCGGCCGGTTCTTTGGCCCGGCGGAGCCGTGCGACCTCCTCGGAGCCTTTCTTGAGTTCATGCCGGAGCTGTTCGACCTGAGTCGTCAGCGTTCTCCGCTCCTCGGTTAATTTCTGAATGACGTCCCAGGGAACGTCGTGGCCACGATGCCCCAAGGCGGTGCGGATGCCGTCCAGATTGTCGCGAAGTTGTTTCGAATCGTACATGGCTACCCTGTGAAAAAGCGCCTGGAATCTAGCACCAGAGTTCCGGAGAGTCAACGAAACCGGGGTGATGGGAGTCAGTGCTCACGATCCGGTACGGGCGATTGACAACCACCCGAGGCTCCGGACACGATGCGACCATGCGCAGGATCTCGAATCCCCCGAATCCGTTCGACTCCGCTCATCGTGAACTGCTCGAACCGGCCGGCACGGTGAAGGTGATGGTGTACGGGGACGAGACGAGGAATATTCTGAGCGACAACGAGAGCCCGGACCTCCCATTCCGGTGGAGTCTGAATCCGTACCGGGGATGTTTCCACGCCTGTGCGTATTGTTATGCCAGGACGACCCATGAGTATTGGGGGTTCGGGGCCGGTACCGATTTCGACAGTAAAATCATCGTCAAGGAAGATGCGCCGCAACTGTTGCGCCGTGCCCTCGATAAACCCTCGTGGCGGGGGGAATTGATCGTCTTCTCGGGCAACACGGATTGCTATCAACCACTGGAGGCGACATATGGTCTGACGAGGGCCTGTCTGTCGATCTGCGCGGAGTATCGGAATCCCGTCAGCATCATCACGAAGGGCGCGCTGGTGTTACGCGATCTCGATGTACTGACCAGGCTGAGTCGAGAAGCCTGGGTGCAGGTCTATCTGAGCATTCCTTTCGCCTCGGATGATCTGGCCCGCAAGGTGGAACCGCATGCGCCATCGAGCACGAAGCGGTTCGAGGTCATGCGGCGGTTAGCGGAATCCGGGATCTCGACGGGGATTTCAATCGCGCCGGTGATCCCGGGCCTGAACGACGAGGATATTCCCGAGCTGCTGCACCGTGCCCGTGATGCAGGAGCCCGTGTGGCCACGCATGCCCTGCTGCGGCTTTCTGGAAGCGTTGAGACAGTATTCCTGGAACGTCTCCGGGCTGCCTGTCCCGACCGTATAGGCAGGATTATCAGCCGAATTCGTGAGGTGCGGGAGGGAGCGCTTACGGAACAGGCCTTCTTCCGACGACAGCGCGGCACAGGCGTCTATTGGGACATGATCGAACAGTTGTTCGATGTGGCCAAACGGAGGGCGGGGTTTTCCGATGAAGCAGCCGGTGCGACTGTCAGCACGTTTCGCCGGCCAGGGAGCGGGCAGGTGACGCTGTTCGATCAGGAGGGCATATGACGCACAGTCCGGGATTCCTGCAATTAGTCGAACAGGTACGGAGACGGGTGGGGGAGTGCACGACGGCGGATGTGAAGGCACGTCTGGATCGAGGGGAGCGATTCCATTTCATCGACGTGCGGGAGGATCATGAGTTTGCGCAGGGTCACGCCAAAGGGGCCCGCCATATCGGGAAAGGGGTGATTGAGCGTGATATCGAAACCGCTGTGCCGGAGAAAGAGGAGAAGATCGTGCTGTATTGCGGAGGCGGGTTCCGATCGGTACTGGCTGCCGACGCACTGCGCCTGATGGGATACACCGACGTGGTATCGATGGAGGGAGGGATCAGGGCCTGGCGAGAGGCGGGCTACCCGATGGCGTAATCCGCCGGTCTGCCGGCTCGATGTTACTTATTCGTCCGGTCGAACTCTTTGATGACCTGCTCGGTCAGGTCGATCGTGTCTTTGTTATAAATCACGATCTTGACGGTTTGCTCGCTTCCCTTGTCGACCACGAGAGAGAAGCCTCCCTTCTCGGCTGTTGCCTGGGTCGCCAGGGAGATCTTCTTCATATACTCGTCGACCAGTTCCTTTTGTTTCCGTTGCAGCTCCTGATTGAACTCCTGTGCCCGCTTTTGGTAGTCCTGAATCCTGGTTCTGAATTGATTTTCCTTCTCCCGCTTCTCCGACTCACTGAGCTTGGCCGACTGCTCCTTGAGCTGCTTCTCGTAATTGCGCAGGTCTTCTTCATCCTTGGCGAGGAGCTTCTGGCGGGTCGAGACATACTCCTTCAGCCCATCGAGGGCCTTCTTGCCCGCCTTCGACTTTTCCAGGACGGACTGGGGATCCACGACGCCCATCTTGAAGGGTTCGGCAGCCTGTACGGGGACAGCGAATACCGCGAGCAACGAGGCAATGGCTAAGGTCGGACCGACAGGGATGCGCATGGACTCACTCCTTTTTCTCGTCAGAGGAAGGATAAACACAAGGAGGCAGAATAGCGAGGCTGTATTCGCCTGTCAAGCTGCTCTGGACAGCACCTGGCGCCATTCGTCATTCGTCACCGGTCATCCCATGACGGCCCAGATGTTCTTGGCATGTTGGCCTGTGAACGTCATGTCATCCTGAGCGATGGAGCCGTGCTCGAACTAGAGGTGCGTACATCACCTCCATGGTGAGTCTCGCGGACCAGGTCGAGATGAATCGCGGCCTTACCCTTCCGTTCGTCGTTCTGCACTTCGACCAGCCGCATGATTCCTCCCTTCTGTTCAGTCCGACGATGGGTGCGAGGCAGAGGGACGCGCCCTGCCTATCAGCAGCGAGCCTAAGCGCGAGGATTCACGGGGCCGAGTAGACTCCGGTTTTCAGAGGCGAACGGGTACCCGGGGGGTTGGTTCTCGAAACTCGCAGACAATGGCAAAATCATTCTCGCCCGGGTAGGCTTCCGCCATTTCAAACCCGACCCGGTTCCGTTCCGGCTGACAGGCCTCATAGGTCGTGAACGTGTTCAATACGGTCACGCGACTGACTCCCGGGATTGTGG
>DASPGL010000232.1:0-5854 GCA_035620635.1 Nitrospira sp.
GTTGCGTCATCGAACCATTTGGCCCATCTCGAAGATAGGCAGGAGAATCGCCACGACGATGAAGAAGACGATGACCCCCATGGCGAGAATCATGATCGGCTCCATGAGCGAGGTCAATCGAGTGATCACCCGGTCCACTTCACCGTCGTAGATCTGACTCACCCTGCGCAACATTTCTTCCATTTCGCCGCTCCGTTCCCCCACGGCAATCATGTGAGTGACCAGCGCGGGAAATTCGCCGCTCCGTTTCAACGGATCGGCGATGGTTTCGCCTTCGCGGATATTCTGTCGCGCACCTTCGACCGCCTCCTCCAGCACCCGGTTATTCATCACGCGCCGGGAGATATCCAGAGCTTCGAGGAGCTGGACGCCGCTCGCCAGCATCGTGGACAGCGTGCCGGCCAGCCGCGAGATGGACACCATGCGGGCGACATCTCCGATCAAGGGCAGGCGTAAGATCAGACGATCCGCTGTCATGCGTCCGCTGTCCGTCCTGATGAACCGCTGTACGAGGATCATGCCGCCCACGACCAAGCCCACGATCAGCATCCAATAGTCTGCGAAGAAGCGGCTGACCGACATCAGGGCGACGGTCGGCCAGGGGAGCGTTTGCTTCATGCTGGTGAACACGGCCGTGATCTTGGGTACTACGAAAGTCATCAGGAAAAACAGCACGGAGACTCCGACGACCAACATGAGGGCGGGGTAGAGGGTGGCGTTGGTGATCTTACTTTTGAGCGCCAGCTGTTTCTCGAGAAATTCGGCCAGGCGGAACAGTATTTGATCGAGCGCGCCGCTGGCCTCTCCAGCCCGCACCATATGGATGTAGATCGGAGAGAAGTCTTTCGGGTACGTTTCCAGCGCGGCACTCAAGGACTGTCCGCCGCGAATCTGCTCGCGGATTTCTGCGAGGAGCCCTTTCACGGATTTCTTCTCGGCCTGATCCATCAGGACGCCCATCGCTTCGACCAGCGGAAGCCCTGCCACCAGCAGCGTGGCGAACTGTCTGGTCATCAAGGCGAGATCCTGAGCGGTGAGTGTCGAGGAGCGGCCGGCGGGGTGGGTCGTACGGACACGGAGGCCTTCAGGAGTGCGAGCCGGCCGGTTTCCTTGTTCCACGACGTCGGTCGGGAACACCCCTTCTTTCCTGAGCTTCAGGCGCGCGACTTTGACGTTTTCCGCATCGACGATTCCGGTCGCCGCTCCGCCATCGTTGCGGTAGCCACGGTATTGATATACCGGCATGACTAGACTTCGATCTCCTGCTGAGTGATCCGCATCACCTCCTCCAGCGAGGTCTGGCCCTGGAGGACCTTGGCCGCGCCCTCTTGCTTGAGGGTGATCATGCCTCCTGCAATGGCCGCCTGTTTGATCGCCGTCGAATCGGCTTTGGTTCCGATCAGCCGACGGATTTCGTCATCAAGGACCATGAGTTCGAAAATACCGGTGCGCCCTCGATAGCCGGTTTGAGAGCAGGCCGCGCATCCGGCCCCACGGTACAGCGTCACGTCTGCCCCGGGTTTCAGATCGAGCCGGCTCAACTCATCAGGGCTCGGTCTGTAGGGTTGTTTACAATCCTGGCAGATCTTCCTCAGCAGTCGTTGCGCCAGGACCGCCACGACGGACGACGCGACCAGGAACGGCTCGATACCCATGTCGATCAGACGAGTGGCGGCGCTGGCGGCATCGTTCGTGTGGAGCGTGGAGAACACCAGATGTCCGGTCAGGGAGGCATGGATGGCAATCTCCGCTGTCTCCCGGTCACGGATTTCTCCGATCATGATGACATCGGGGTCCTGCCGGAGGATTGAGCGCAGGCCCGCGGCGAACGACAGATTGATTTTGGAATTCACCTGCATCTGCCCGATACCGAGCAACTGGTATTCGACGGGGTCCTCAACCGTGATGATGTTCTTATCCGGCGCATTGATATGGCTCAATGCGGCATAGAGTGTCGTCGTCTTGCCGCTGCCGGTCGGACCCGTGACGAGAATGATGCCGTGGGCCAGTTGGATCAACTGGTGGATCGCCGACAGTCGCTCTCCGGAAAAGCCCATCTCGGAAAGATTCAGCAGCCGGTTCTCCTTTTCCAGCAACCGGAGCACCACGCGCTCCCCGTGAGATGTCGGTAAAACGGACACGCGAAGGTCGATGTCTTTGCCAGCGGTTCGGATGGCGAACCGGCCGTCCTGCGGCAGCCGCTTCTCCGCGATATTCAGGCCGGCCATGATTTTGAGGCGCGCGATGATGCTGGCCTGCAAATGTTTCGGCGGCGTCAACACCGGGTAGAGCACGCCGTCGATCCGATACCGCACGACCAATCCACGCTCGAACGATTCAAAATGGATATCGCTCGCCCGCTGCCGGACCGCCTGGAAGAGGACCGAATTGACCAAGCGGATGATGGGGGCCTCATCGGTCGCATCCAGGAGATCTTGCGGCTCATCCAGTTCGTGTGCCAGCTGATCGAGGCTCTCGCTCGCTGCGATGTCCTCCATCACCTGTTCGGCGCCGGTCGGACTGGCAATTTCGTCGTACACGCGGTTCAAGCAGGCCAGCAGTGTGACGCCTGTGGTCAGGATCGGCTTGACCGGTTTAGCCAGGAGCAGCCGGAGGTCGTCGAGCGCGACAGTCTCCAGGGGATCGGTCGAGGCCACCAGCAGAGTCCCATTCTCATCCTTCAATGGGAGGACGCGGTAGCGGCGGCAGAAGGCGATGGGCACCTTCTTGATGAGTTCATGATCGACGTTCGCTGGGTCCAACTGCGGCATCCAGGCCATCTCAAACTGCTGAGCGAGCCCCTCCAGAATTTCTTCTTCCCGGAGGAGGCGCAGGTGCAGCAGGACCTCGCCCAAACGGCCGCCCTTTTCCCGCTGGTAGGCCAGGGCTTCCTCAAGCTTGGAGTCCAGCAAGTTAAATTTCTGTCCCAGAATGCGTCCGAGCAGCGGTCTCCCGTAGCCGGACTCGGTCTGTTCATTGCCAGAAATCTTCGGCATTTTCTCCTGGCTCCGCTGGTAGTTAGAGGCGTCCATTCATGCGGTGCTTACAATATTGGATGGTATGCCTATCAGGGCGTTTGTTGTGCCCATCAAAGATACTCTTCCATCCAAGGGCCTGGCAAGGAGAGTCACCGCTTCCCCTCTCCTGAGGGGGAGGCATGGCGAATCACGAACCAAGGCTTTCTGCGGACGGAACCGGCCTGCTTACGTTGTACGGGGCAGTATTGAACGGACACATCCATCATCAGATCTGGAGATGGAGTGAAGGGAGAAACTCCGGCTCGTAGGAGACGGCTGGTAGCCCAGGGGATGAGCGACATGAGCGGATCGAAAGTGCATCCGCTCATGTCGCCGATGGCTACAGAAGAATCAGCCTCAGTTCGGACATTGCGCCACTTGAATGTTCACCCCCGCGCGCTTCGCAAATTCTTCAAACTCACAGGGTCGGTAGGCGTCGTTCATTCGTTTGGTGTGCTTGTCCACCGCATAAGACGTCAGTGGATCTGGTGGAGTAAGGCTCCCAGGAGCCGGAAAACTTGAAGGATTGTCAATGCAGCCCGCTGCGCCGGGTTGGGTTTGATCCTGATTGTTAAGTGTCTGCCTGACTACCGCATCAACATCCGCAAAATACTGCGCGGAAGCGATCGGTGCGGTCGTATTTCCGAATTTGGCGAGACTGTTCGGAAAATCTGTTACTCGAACGCCGTCAGAATTCGTATATAGGACCGGGCTTGGGACGAAATGACAGGACTTCCAGGTGGAGATCACCTGCAGGAAGGTTACCTGGCTCGTATTCTTCGGTGCAAGGATGCTGTTATCCTCCTCAATAGCCTGAAGGAGTAACTTTCGAAGGTCTGGAGACGTTTCCACTGCATTAATGTCCACCTTGCCGAGGTCAGGCACCATGCTGAGCAAACGGGGTTCTCTCAGCAGGGCTCTGGCCGCTTGACGTCTGTCCACAAGATAGATCGAGGAAATATTTCCGTCATGGTCATTGCCGGAGGCCACCAGCCCTGGATTGATCGGGTTAATACCAGGCGCAGGCACGAATTCACGACTATTCGGGTCTTTGATGTCCAAGAATGCTCTCACCCCGCGAACCAGGGCTTTGCCAAGGAAAATGGCGTTGACGGCCGGGTTGCCTTCATTGACTTCAGTAAGAAAGTCGAGGTTGGGGCGTAACGCAAATCCTTCTTCCAGGGTGCCGCTGACCGCGACGATGACAAACTTGGTTCCCCCACATTCTCCGGTAAAATTATTGGGATTCAACGCCAGGAATCTCTGTGCCACGTGGGTCGGTAAGGTCATAGTCTTCGGAGCTGCCTTGCCATGAGTTGGAAACACACAGATGGTCAGCTTCCCGCCACCCCCACGTGCGAGCACCTCAGATTGGATTCCAGCAAGGAGCATGAATGAAATGAGTACGGCGGTGAACAGTAACAACCTCTTATAACCTGACATACATATACCTCCCTGGGTGAGAAGAATCTTCTGTCGGATTCGGAGTTGTACTGACGAGCGCTCTCGTGACCTAGGCGGTGTAGTGCTCGCTCACGATGTATCGAGCAACCTGATTGACCGCAAGGCACAACATTGGACCGGGCGTTGAGCGCCGACCGCGGTGAATGGCCACCGCGGTTATGCCACTGGCCAGGTCCTGGTGATGCGCTCCGCTGTTGCCTGCCATGACGTGATGATACGCCCACCCGTGATTCGGCGGGCTGTGAAGCCTGGTGGACTGAGGTCTTCCATTCCTACCTCCTTCGTCATCCGGAGTGGTCGAAGAGTAAGCACGGAATGCGACGCCTCGATGAGCCTCATTAGCTTTCTTAAAACTAAGGAATGCCGCGTTGTATACAATCTCGCGTGCCTTTATGGCGATCCCTCTTAAGAGTTAGGCAGGTATACGTAGAACTGAACGGTGGCGTTCCCGGAGATGTCAGGGACCGAGAGTGACAATGGAAGGAGGAACGAACTCGGTCGCTCAGAACAAGTTGATTGGGATGAAACCAACGAGCCAGATAGGTCTCGTGAGATCGTCATGCCATTCCGGTTAGAGAACTCAAAGATCTGGCAGGAGGTGCGAATAGTGAGCGCGTTGGGAGTTGTATCGGGTTTAGCGCCTGGGCCAACGGGAGAGAGCGTGAGTCGATGAGGGCATCGTAGAACGCCTTAGCGGAGTTCGTAGGTGACCGTCGAGGCTTGATTGTTGCGGACCAGATCCAGCTTCACAACCCGCTCGTTCTTCAATTGTTGGAGGAGGCTCAACATGGTGGAGGGGTCCCGAATATCTACACCGTTGACGCGCTGCAGGATGTCGCCCGTCTGAACACCAATTTTCTCGTAGAAGCTTGCGGGAGCGATGTAGTCGATCCGAAACCCGTTGGTTGATCCGTTCACCATGTTGGGGACAGCTCTGGCTTGCGTCAGGAGCTTTGGCAGGTCGCTCATGGCGCGCTCGACCTCCCGGCGATCGATCACTTTTCGGAGAGGAACGCCCGCTGCTTTTGGAGTCTGAGTCGAGGGTAATGCCGCGGTAGTGCCTTGAGCACCGGCTGGTCTCTCGGACAGAGCCAGTTCGAGCAACTCCTCAAGATTTCCCTGACGAATGACTATTCCGTCTCTTCGAATGTCAGTGACTTCTCCCAAATCAGGTATCTGTTCGTGGAGACGGTACAGCACCTGGCGTTTCGACGAGAGCTCCTCCACAATGGCAAAGACGCCGCGGTGATCTCCCAACACAACCCCGATCAGTCGAATCTTTGTGGCTGCACCCACCGAGGCACGCACTGCCGGAGCGGTGCGCCCATCCTGACTTGCCATTTCCTCAGGCTCGGGGGGAAGCAGGAACAGAC
>DASPGL010000233.1:0-4981 GCA_035620635.1 Nitrospira sp.
CATGGTCGCCCCCTTGTATAAATGTTATCTGACATGTCTCCATGGCCGGTTGGCCTCTTCTCTTTGCTCCCTTCTACAGCAGTAAGCGTGCCAGGCTGTGCATCATGCCAGCAGGTCGGAAGTGCTTGTTCTCCATGTCCACCGTTGAAGATCCCCTAATGAAGCGTCTCAGTTTTTGAACAATCCACAACACAGTCGTTTCAGAAATCCAACAGTACGTTGGTGTCACCCTTGGGAACAGGCTCCTGCAGCCGGCTCGCAACCTCAAAACAGGGCCAGAGCAACGTCTGGTCTCGGCTTGCAATGAGGTGTGTTCTCTCTTATGATCCGCGGCAGCCGCGGTGCGGAGAGCCTATGGGCACAATCAGAGCGCTTCCTTATCCACACATTGATCCGGTGTTTTTCGAGCTGGGCCCGCTCCAGTTTCGTTGGTACGGACTCATGTACCTGATCGGACTCACGGCAGCGTATTTGCTCATCAAGCGGAAGGTGGCCGCACAGGGCCTGGCGATCAAACCCGATCAAATCTATGACATGGTGGTGTTCGGGGCTCTCGGGGTGTTTATCGGCGGGAGGATCGGCTACACGCTCTTTTATAACTTTCCGTACTACTCACAGCATCCTTTGAAGATTTTTGCCGTTTGGGAAGGCGGCATGTCGTTCCACGGTGGCCTTATCGGCACGACCATCGCTCTCGTCTGGTTCAGCAGACAACGAGGCATTCCTGTCTACGCCGTCGCAGACTTGGCTGCCTCTGTCACCCCCATTGGACTCGGGTTTGGGCGACTCGGAAACTTTATCAACGGGGAACTCTACGGCCGGGCAACGGATGTCGATTGGTGCATGGCCTTTCCGGCAGGCGGTCCTGTCTGTCGTCACCCCTCTCAGTTATACGAAGCCGGGCTTGAAGGCCTCCTGCTCTTCACAGCGCTGTGGATCATCGGCCGCCTGGCAACGCCGCCCGGGACCATCTTCTGGAGCTTCCTTACCGGCTACGGCTTGTGCCGACTGATCGTCGAACTCTTTCGGGAGCCGGATCAGCACATGGGTTTTGTACTCGGCCCGGTCACTATGGGGCAACTCCTATCGGCGCCGATGGTGATGCTCGGCGTCAGTATGCTCGCATGGGGATTTCACAAGGCTGGAGCAAAGCCACAACACGCGAAGGGATAAATTTTGAGTTTTAAGTTGTGAGTTTTTAGTTCTTGAAGGGAGTCACAACCCAACACGCAAAACTAAGCATTTAACACTAGGTATGCTAATAGGGCATTTCATCGTCATCCAGGCCGACATGGTGTCCAAGCTCATGGACTACGGTGTCATGAACTTCCTGTATGATCTCGTCTCGGCTCCTACACCGCCGAAGAATCGGCCCCCGATAGATAGAAATCCTCGCCGGCTGCGCCCCGCCGGCCGTGAAGAAGGACTCCTCCGTCAGTGCCTGGCCTTCGTACAAGCCCAACAGTTCGTCTCCATCGTCCAAGTCTAGCCCCACCAGCACTTCTTGTGGCGGCTCTTCTTCCACGACCACCGCAATGGTCTCCATCAGCTTGGCGTAGGCAGGTGGCAGGGCGGCGACCGCTTGCTGCACTAGGCGCGCAAAAGTCTCGGATGAGATAGGTGGGTGTCGAGCCATTGCTGCCTGAATGTGGTCTTAGAGTTCGATCGCGGTCCCGCAACGGAGAAAGAGGCACTGAAACCGGACATCCTCACTATCCAGCGTGTGCCTGACAGCCGTTTTATAGATCTCGGCCTGCGTCCGGTACTGCTCCGCGCGTTCTTTGGCTCGGGTGGCAGTGACAGCATCCGTCTTGTAGTCGGCAATCCAAATCGTGTCGCCAGTCCGATAGACGAGATCAATCATCCCTTGCATCACCTGCTGCTCTCCCCACGGCATGAGGAACGGGACCTCCCGACCGAGAATCTTCACCGAGTGGAGCCGCGCATAGATATCGGAGTCTCCGAATACTGCGAAGAGGTGCTGTAGCGACTCGGCGACAACCGGAGCGAAGGATACCTCGTCAGGTCCGAGAACCGCCCGCAAGGCTGGACCGATCTGATCCGACAATCCACTCGGTGCTACAGAAAAATCCCACTGCTGGAGAATGCGGTGCGCGGTCATGCCGACGAGACGACCGATCTCCCGTTCGTAACCCGCATCGGCGGAGTGCGGCGGCAAGGGGTCGTCATCCCGGGCGAGGGCTGTCGGAGTGAGGTGCCACACAACCGCGCGGACTCCCATCCAACGTCCCTCACGCTCTCTCCAAAGACTGACGAATGACGACGGATCGGGGGCGGATGCCCCGATAACGGGCGTCAGCGACCGCTTCGGCCATTTCCGATCAGGCGCTTGGATTACACGATGGGCGATGGTGCTCGCACCGACATGTAGTTGCCTGGTCGAAGCCTCGCCCACACTCCCCTGCCCGATTTCTTGCAGCCAGTCCAGGGGAGTCTCGCCCTGCGATCGGGCAACAACCCCGCCCGAAAGGATCAACAGGTCTCTCGCTCTCGTCATCCCGACATACAATATGCGCCGCTGTTCCGCTTCTTCCCTCAGTCCGAATTTCCCTTGCGCCAGAACCGCTCCGATGGTCCGTCGCTCGCCGAGCGTCAGCCCGTAGGTCCCGCTCGACCAATCATAGATTACCTGGGGAACCGAGCGGTCGCGTCTGCCACTACCCTGGTGCAGCCCCGGGAGCACGACCACGGGAAATTCCAACCCCTTGGCCTTGTGAATGGTCAAGATATGGACGGCATCGGAGGATTCCTCAGCCAAGGGACTCTCCGCCTCCTCCGGCTGCTCATCCAGCCGCTCGACCATCAGCTCGACGAACGCGCTCAGCGTCAGGTGTGCCCGATCCGAGAGGGACCCTGCCATCTGCTTCACTTTCAGGAGGTTGGCGACCGCCTGTTCGCCATGGAGCGATGCCGCGGCCAGTTCCAGAAGCGGGAGACGATCAAACACCAATTGGATCACATCTGCGAGCGGAAATGCAGGCGCTTCCCGATGCAGCCGAGCCAATTGGCGATATAAACGATCGACGGCACTTGCACGAGGATGGTCAGAAGTTTTCAGCCCGGGCTCGGACAAATAATCCAACAGGCCGGCCTCTTGGAATTCCACCAGTTCGCGATCCGTGAGACCACCGAGCGGCGAGCGCAGGATCCCCGTGAGTGCGATCCGATCGTGCGGGTGGTCGAGTACGCGAAGCACGTTCACCAGGTCGATGATCTCCTGTCGCCGATAGAAGTGTTTCTCCCCCTCGATGACATAAGGAATGTCGTGGCGCCTGAGTGCATCCAGATAGGCCTCCGCCCTGGTCAGCTTCCGGAAGAGGAGCGCGATCTGGCCCGCTGAACAGTTCGGACGGGAGAGCACTTCGTCTTTCAACCAGCGCGCCAGGGCTTCCCCTTCTGCTCGAGCCGCCTCGTCGGCATCAAACATCTCCTCTGCCTCTGAGGCCGTCGTCACCAGCAACTGCACGCCTGGCGCGAGGCCTGACTGGTGGCGTCCCGGACATACCTCCAGCCTCACGTTGGCCGGCTGAACAAGAGGGCGGCGGACGAAGAGCCGATCGAAGACCTCATTGATCGGCCCCAGCACGGCGGCGTCGCTTCGAAAATTGGTGGTCAGCGTGTGGACAGCTCCGCGATCGGCGACAATCTTGTCGATGACACGATCAAAAGCTTCGATATCGGCACGCCGGAACGCATAGATCGATTGTTTCGGATCACCGACGATGAACAGCTTGCCTGGTTCGAGCGCGATGTCCTGCCACGCCGAGGCATGACAACCGACCTTCTCCGAGACTGCCAGGATGATTTCATACTGCACCGGATCGGTATCCTGGAACTCATCGACAAGGACTGCCCGATAGTCCCGCTTGATACGTTCCCGTATCGCCGAATGATCGTGAAGAAGCCTTCGCGCCCTCGCCAACAACCCGTCAAACGACAGCCAGCCCTGTGCGGCAAAGGAAGACCGAATCGCTGATGCCAGCGGAGTGATAATTCTCAACAGATTGATGAAGAAGGCATGATCAACTGCAAGACACTGTTGAGCTATCCCGATGAGCAAGACAGCCTCATGATAATCGGTCTTTTCCCATCCCTGTGCCGGCTTGGAATCCAGCTCTTTCTCCAACCATTGTCGATTGACGGCCGGAACTTCATCGAGTGCACCAATCCCCTGTTTCCCGAGCAAGGTGGTCAGGACGACCGTAGCCCTGAGCATTTCCTCGATCTTCCGGCGCCTGGGCCGGTCGTATCGGTCCAGTAACGCTTGGGCGAGAGTTCCGATTTCGCTTAGCCACTGCACCTGCGCTGAGCCACGCCTTGTGCCTTCCAGCTGCGTCGAGAAGGCCGACAGGTCGACCAACTCGCTGCACAGTGCCTGCGTCAATGCCCGAACCTGTTCGATACCGGCCCCCTGAAGCAGAGTTCTCCAGAAGGCATGGTGGGTGCCCTCCCGGCTCAGCTCTCGATCAATCCAGACATCCCAGCATCTGCTGAAATGTTCTTCGAACCTCAACCCGTCATCTTCGCGAAAATCAGGATCGACCCCGCATGCCAGAGGATGGAGCCGGAGCAAGTGACCGGCAAAGCTATGAAGGGTACCGATCTGCGCCTTCTCCATATCCTTGAGGGCCGCTCCGGCCCGCGCTGTGATCTCCACCCGTGTAAGGCCGTACCGCGCTTGCAGGTCCCGGAGGGAGACCGCGCCACCGCTGTGCCTTCCGGTCGCGTCGGCCTGTAGATCAACCAACAGCCCCAGCTGTTCCCGTAACCGGACTTTCATCTCCGTCGCCGCTTTGTTGGTGAAGGTCAGAGCCACGATCTCCGTAATCGCAATCGGCCGAGGCTCCTTCATCAACAGATGGACGAGACGGTTCACCAACAGGGTCGTCTTACCGGTTCCCGCACCGGCCACCACGACGACGTTGCGGTCGAACGTCGTCTCAGCCGCCTCACGGGCGCC